>JAZLLY010000022.1:0-20374 GCA_045598385.1 Eubacteriales bacterium
ATATTTGGTCTTTGCAAAAAGCGGCGTTTTTCCCCGCTTTTCTTTCAAAACCAACCACACACCCATACTTTTCCGAAAACGGGATGATTTTTGATGCAGATTCGCCGAGCTTCGCCCGAAGGCGTATATTCATACGTCGAGCGGCGAACACCGACGAAAGAAGAGCCGGGGAAAGTCCGGCTCTTTGGTCTGCGCAAAAAGCGCACGTTTTACAAGAAAAAAGAGCCGGTGAAAGTCCGGCTCTTTGGTCTGCGCAAAAAGCGCACGTTTCCCCGAAAACGGATTGGATTTTGATGCAGATTCGCCGCTCTTTTCCCGAAGGCGTATTTTCATACGTCGAGAGGAAAAGAACGGCGAAAGAAAGTTCACTTTCGGTCTGCGCAAAAGGCAACCGTTTTACTTTTCGAATAATCTCAATAACTTCAACTTCACCTCTTCATTCTTCCCTCCGTAAGGATGCTCGCGGAGCGGGAGATTAAAGCGGGTTTTTCCGGTGAGGACGGTCTGCGGGTGCGTGAACTCACGGAAGCCCCACTCGCCGTGGTAAGCGCCCATGCCGGAGTGTCCGGTGCCGCAGAACGGCACGCCTTTTACCATCATGTGGACGCAGACTTCGTTGATGCAGCCGCCGCCGAACTGCTGCGTGCGCATCACGCGGTTTGCCCATTTTTTATCTTTCGTGAAGAGATAGAACGCGAGGGGATGCTCCCGTTCTGCGACCGTCGAGAGGATCGCGTCCACGTCGGCGTCCGGGAAAGGAACGACAGGGAGGATCGGGCAGAAAAGCTCGTGCTTCACAATCTCATCATCCTTGTCGATCGGATAGAGGATCGTCGGAGAAAACTTCACGGTCTCCCTCACGCCTTTTCCGCCGAAGACGATCTTCTCGCGGTACTCCTCCGAGATCTTTTCGCATTTATCGAAAACGGCACCCGTGATGAGTTTCGGATACTCGAGATTCTCCTCGGGGTGCTCCCCGATCTGACGGACGAACTCGGCTTTGAGCGCCTCGAGAAATTCGTCGGCGACCTCTTCGGCGACGGCGGTCTGGTTGATGTTGATACAGATCTGTCCCGCGTTGCAAAGTTTGAAAAAGGCGATCTTTCTCGCCGCGTCGCGGAGATCCGCGTCCTTACGGACGATGCACCAGTTTCCGGTCTCGCCACCCAATTCAAGCGCCACAGGGGTGAGGTTCTCCGACGCCATCGCCATCACGTGCTTCGCGACTTTCGGAGATCCCGTATAGAAGATCTTGTCAAAACGCTCGGCGAGGACGAGGTCGGCGACATCGTGTCCGCCGTCGATCACGGTGACATATTCATCGTCGAAGATTTCGGCGATAAAGGTTTTCAGAAACTCGGTGCAGGCGCGGGACTTGGAACTCGTTTTGATGACGGTGGTATTGCCGCCCGCGATACTCGCGAGAAGCACGCCGATCGTCAGAAGAAGCGGAAAATTGAAAGGACTGATGACGAGGGAAACGCCGTAAGGCATTTTATAGACCTTCGTCGAAACGCTCGGGAAGCACATAAGCCCGCTCGCGTGCCGTTGTGGTCTTGCCCATTTCCGCAGACCGCGGATGGTTTCGTTGATCTCGACGATGATGGGCCCTATATCGCAAAGATACGCCTCCACCTTGCTTCTCCCGAGGTCGGCGGCAAGTGCCGCTTCCATTTCTTCCTCATGCGCGAGGACGGCACTTTTCAGTTTTTTCAGTTGTTCGATACGCCACGAAACGTCCAGCGTTTTTCCCGTTCTGAAAAACGCGCGCTGTTTTTCGACGGCGGCGTGGATCTCTTTTTCCGTAAACATAGGATTCTCCTTATAAGTTGATCTCGTCCAGGACGGCATAGATTTGTTTATCCGTCAGCACGACGGGCGCGGAATAGTTGATGGAATCGAGGGCGACGGCTTTCGCGATCGCTTTGTAATCCTCTTTCGGGATCAGGGGTTTTTCGTAGTCGAAACCGAGCTCCGCCGTCAGATCGGAAAGGGCGATGAGCATTTTATCGGCGGCATCGCCGTCACTCGCGTCTTCCCCCGCAAAACCGCAATAGCGCGAAAGTTCGGCGAGACGCGTCTCGCATTTGTCTTTCTCGACGTTCAGCACCGGCAAAAGGGCGATGGCAATGGCTTTGCCGTGCGGGATATGGTATTTTGCGCCAATCGCGTGCGCGAAGGCGTGGACGTAGCCCGCAAGCTGTTTATTGATGGCGTTTCCGCCGTAATGGGCGGCGAGGCACATATTCTGTCTGGCTTCGGTATCTTCCGGATTCTCTTTCAGCAAGGGAAGATTTTCAAGAACGAGTCTGACGCACGCCATGCTCTTTTTCATATCCTCCTTTGGCACCCTGACCGACGCCACGACGCCTTCAAGTCCGTGACTGAGCGCGTCGATACCGCAGGCGTTCGTGATAGCCGCCGGCGTCTTTACGGTGAGTTCTCCGTCGAGGATGACGGCGCGGACGTCGAGTCCGACGATCACCGTCGAGCCCTTTCTGCCTTTCCTGTCGGTAACGACGGCGCCGACGGTGATCTCCGCGCCGGTTCCCGCCGTCGTGGGGACGGCGAGGATGGGAAGCGTTTTTCCCCTCACGAACAGAATTTTTTTCAGCAGGGATCGCGAGGATCTTTTTCCGAGCCGTCCCCCCGCGGCGATCATTTTACAGGAATCCATGACGGCACCGCCGCCGAAAGCGACGATGGCGTCGGCGCGGCAATCGGCAAGGGCGGCTCTGCCGCCGTCCACGATCGTGAGATTCGGTTCGGTGGAAATATCCGAAAAGACGGTCACGGCGATCCCCGCCTCCGTCAGAGAGGAGAGGCACTTTTCATGAAGACCGAGCGACAGGATCGTACTGTCGGTGACGAAGAGCACTCTTTCCCAGCCGTTTTCACGGCAGATCGCGCCTGCCTCCCGGCGGACGCCCGGTCCCGATGTGATCTTCGGATCCGGCAGGGGCACCGCCTTGATGACGATCCCCGGCAGTTTCCGGATCACGGTACGCAGTAGTGTCAACATAATATCCTCCGTTGGTTATTCCGTTTCGACGAGGCAGACGAAAACGTCCCCCGTTTGCTTCGGCGTTATTATATGTATCATAACATATTCCGAAGAAAATGTCAATTTTATGCGGCGAAACGGGGGTACGCGGTGAAAAAAGGTGTTAAAAGCGCAACGCGCTTTTAACACCTTCGGTGGGGACAGAGAAAAGACGAGCAGACCGAAAAAGGCATCTTTCTTTGGCGGCTTTTTCTATTCCCTGTTGAAAAGATCGTGCGGCGTGATCTTCTTCACGGAGCGTGAAAGCAGACAGGTATAAAGGATCACGAAAGCCAGAAGCCCCGCGCCGCAAAGGAAAAGATAGGACACCCTCACCGCGGAACCGAAGCGGAAAATACCCATACTCCGCAGGTTCACGACGATCAGATCGTCGGAAAACCGTCCCGCCAGAAAAAGCCCGAGCGCCGTCCCCAAAAGGCAGGAGGGGAAGATACTGACGAGCGTCTGATAGACGATCTGCCGGGAAACGAAGCCGATCGACTTCAGAATCCCGTGATCCTTTTTCTCGTTTTCCAAAAGGATCGAGAGGATCACGTACAGGACGAAAGCGATAATCAGAACGCTGAGAACGACGAGGATGACGCCGAGGACGCGGAGAATATTCGCATACATATCGGAAAGACTCAACAGATAACTTCTCTGATTGACGACGAGCGTCGGGTGCAGCGCCGCCGTGACCTTGCCGTTGAACGCGTCGATCCCGACGCCGTCCGAAAGATCCACGTAATAATTCAGCGCTTTCAGTTCTCCGATCTTATCGTAACCGGAGCGGAGGATAAAGCAGTCGTTGCCGCTATAGTACGCGCCCTGCACAAGTCCGCATACGCGGTAGGTAAAACCGTCTATTTTCAGAGTATCGCCCTCGGAAAGTCCGTTTTTATCCGCGTACGCCTTGTTGAGCGCGACCTCGTCTTCGGCTTTCGGCAATTCGCCGCTGATAAGGACGTCGGCATTGATATATTCGGTATTTTCGATCACGTAAGCGTTGATCGGCGGACGGCCCTCCGGCGTCAGCGTCTGCATGGTGAAAAGATAGAAGTCAAGGACGTCCTCATCCGTCGAAAGCGTCCCCAAAAGTTTTTCCTCTTTTGCGGGGTCGATCCTGACGATCGAGTCGGGCGTCTGACCGCAGATGAGACTGAGCACGCCGTCCACGTCACCGAGAATGTTATCCGACAGATAGACGGAAAAACCGCCGAGAAAACCGACACCGACTAAAACGAAAAAGATGATGAGACTTCTTGAAAGCCCACCGAGACACTTTTTCAGTCCCAGCGCCGTATTCACTCCAAGTTTCGCCGTCGCGAGATTCACGGCGCCGACGCCGCTTTGTTTTTGCGCCCCGTCCTGCCGGATGGAGGCGATCGCGGGAATGACTCTGATCTTTCGCACCGAGAAATACGTCGTCAGAACGACGGTGATGACCGAGAACAGGAGAGTGACGATCGCCGGGAGCGGGAGAAAACGGATCTCGTAAGGAATACCGATCTGACTCTCGAGCATCGCGTTGATCGGGATGAAAACGAGATAGGACAGCCCGACGCCGACGGCGACGGCGAGAAGTTCGAGAACGGCAAATTCCAGCAAAAGCGGCAGGATCAGTTCCCGCGAGCGATAGCCAATCGCCTTGAACGTCCCGTAGGCGGTGATATTATTGCCGACGTAGTTGCGCAGGGATACGGCGATCACGAAGACCGTAACGACGATCATGATACAGGTCGAAGCGATCAGGATCGCCTCAAAAACGCTCGCGTTCGTGTACCTTTGCGCGTACAGATCGTCGCAAATCTGCGAATCGAGAAGAAGAAGCGTCGGGAACGCGGACTGAATCCGCGCGTTGACCTCGTTATTCAGGGTGTCGGGATCTCCGTCCTCGGTCATGACGGCGACTCTGTAGGCGTCTGCGTTTTCCGCCGCGAAAGAGTCGTAAAGATCGTCCGTCAGAAGCAAGGTGATGTCAAGACAGTTGACGGAGCCGGTGCCGAGAGCGTCGTAGAAGCCCACGACGGGATATTCGTACGCTTGCCCGTTGAAATTGACCGTGACGGTATCGCCGATCGCAAAACCCCCGCCACTCTCAAACAAATAACCGAGATAGACGCCGGCGTCGCCGCTATCCGAGACGATCTTAAACCTGTCGATCGTTTTATTCTTTGCGTAACCGATCGGCATAACGGTCACGATATTGGAGAGCAGACCGTCGCTGAAGTCCACCGTACCGAACCCGCTGACGGTTTTATCCACCTCGTACCCCGTGATCCCGGGGATTTCGTCCAGAACGCCGCGGATGCCGTCAGACGTGACCGCACCCAAAGGATCGACGTAAAGAAGATCGGCGGAGGCACAATTCTGCTCTTTTTGCCTGCGGTAAAAATTATCCTTGAAATCGCCGAAAAGGATCAGAATGACGTTCAGAAGGATCGCCGCCAGGACGCTTAACAGACAGATCGAGACGATCTGCCGCTTTGACTTGCGCAGATTGCTCTTGATAAAAATCTCATTCTTTGACAGCATATTACCAACCCATTTCGTCGAGGAATGACAAAAGTTTGTTTTTTCTTTCGTCGTTTTCGCCGTCCCGATAGCGCCCGAGGTCGCAGGAGGAAAGGATCCTGCCGTCTTTCAGATAAAGGATACGGTTGCCGCGCAGGGCGCGTTTGAGATCGTGCGTGACCATGATCACCGACTGCCCCTCATCGTTGAACTTCGTGAAGAGATCGAGAACCTCCCGCCCCGTCTGGTAGTTGAGGGCTCCGGTCGGCTCGTCGGCAAAGAGGATGCCCGGCTCGTTGATGAGGGCGCGGACGATACCGACACGCTGTGCCTTTCCGCCCGAGATCTGCGAGGGGTATTTCGCGAACGTGTGATCCTCGATCCCGACCTCGTGCAAAAGGTCTTTCGCTTTTTTCGTCAGTTGCTTTTTATCGACGTTGTGCCCCAAAAGGCCGCCGATCAGCACGTTTTCCAGCACCGAGAGTGAGGGGATCAGACAGATCTGCTGAAAGACGAAGCCGCAGTTCTCCTTGCGGAACAATGCCAACTCGTCGCTCGAGAGTTTCGTGATATCCCTGCCGCCGAAAAAGATCTCGCCGCGGCTGACGGTGTCCATCCCGGACAGGCCGTAAAGGAGAGTGGATTTTCCCGATCCGCTGGAACCCATAATGACGGTGAAATCCCCCTCGTACACCGAGAGATCAATATCTTTGAGTATCTGTTGGACGCCGCTGTCCAGGACGAATTCTTTGCAAAGTCCTCTCGCCCTGATGATCTCTTTTTTGGCGTCCGTGCCGCACAGGGCGGCGTTTTCCCCGGAAATATTCTTTTCCGTGATAGCGGTTTCTTTCATTTTTTCCTCCCGCGTTTTCATAAATAACGTGATACGTTATTATATCTCTTTTCGCCGCAAAAGTCAATCCGCCCGGGCAAGCCACGCCGAGCGTACCTTTTTATGCCACGCCGCAGGCGTGGATGATATACCGCGCAACGCGCGGATAAAGAACGAAGAATTAACGGCGAGAGAAAAGGGAAAGGGCAAACGCCCTTTCCCTTTTGGTTTGTACGACTTTTCAGATCGCTGATCTCGAAAAAATTCGCAGAATCGCCGAAAGACGTATCGCAAGCCGTACAAACGTACGGCAAGATCGGATTTCGGCGAGAGAAAAGGGACGGAAAAATCCGTCCCTTTTCGGTCTGTACGACTTTTCAGATCGCTGATCTCGGAAAAAATGCGCAGAATCGCCGAAAGACGTTTCGCAAGCCGTACAAACGTACGGCAAGATCGGATTTCGACGAGAGAAAAGGGACGGAAAAATCCGTCCCTTCTTTTCGGTCTGTACATTTTTTACAGATCAGAAATTATTCAGCAACGGCAAGGAATTGCGCCTGAATCTTCTTCACGGCATCTTCCTTGGTTTCATAAAGTCCTTTGTAAACGGAGACGATAGCGGCGCCGATGCCGTAACCGTCGTCCTCAGTACCTGCCTGACCGTCACGGAGAATCAGATGCCAGCGGTTGCTGTAGTAGCTGACACCGTCAACTTTTGCATAAGTGCTGCCGACTGCGCCGAGCGCGTCGTCAACCGTTTTATCCAGGTTGTATTCCATGTTTTCTTTCATGTTCGTGAGGTACTCAACGTTGTGATCGTCACCGTTTGCCGCATCATAAAGGATCGTCCAGGTGTAGAAGTCCTCGAGGATGTCGGTGGAGTGCGTCGAAGCGTAATCCAGGAACGCGAGAGCACGGTCAAGTTTTGCACGGGAAGTGGTAGCGATACCGAAGACCTTGGCAAGGTTATGCACGACGGTGTGGTAGGTCCACTCGCCTGCCGTACCGTTCTGATACAGAGGCATGGGAGCGCAGACGAAACCGAGTCTGTCGTTTTCTTCATCCCACATGGAACGGTAAGAATCCTGCTCAATGGCACCGAGAAGAATGACGTTACCGATCAGGACGTGTCCTTCGGAGAACGCGTTTGCGATCGCCTCGGTGGAGGAAGCAAATCCGTCAGAGCTGTTGTGAAGAATGAAGCCGTCCGTCAGTGCGATACTGTTCGCAAGAGTGGTGGCAACCTGAAGAAGAGCAGCACCCTCGGTGTCGTAAGTATAAACGTACTCACCGGTCACCCCGTCGATCGTACGGTCAATGATCTGCAGTTCGCTCGCGTAGCAGAGACCTGCCGCTGCAAGACCCGCACTGCCGTCGATCGCCATACCGACGGTACCGTCGTTGATGCTGTAACCGCCGAGCGCGGACTCAACTTTTACGACCTCGCAAAGGTGTGCAATGAAGTTCCAGGTCCACTCCTCGTCGTCGATGACGTCATAGAAGTCGTCATAATCAATCATACAATCCTGGTTACGGTCATCCACGACAAGCGCCGCTTTCATAACCAGGATATCCATGTTGACGGGAAGGATATAGAAATTTCGGGAAATATCGACGGAATAGTCGGAAGCGATGAGGTACTCGGCTTTCGTCGAGAACGTCAGGCAATCCATGTAATCGCGGTTGTAGCCGGCAGCGGGATTCTCGCCGGCGCCGTGATAATACTCATTTCCGAGAACGTTCAGGAAATGTCCTTTGATCGAGGAAGCGACCATATCGTACACGGAATCGTAGTAGATGTCGGGCATGCCGGAGACACCGGAACCGATGTTCTCACCGATAGCGCCGGTCGCCTCGCCCCAACCCCAGGCGGAGTAGGAGTAAGCCAGCACCACGTTTGCGTAAGCAGCGGCGTCGGAGTTTCTCTGAATGACGTCTTTCAGAAGCTGGTTGGTGATGTGCGCACTCTCTGCGGAATAATTGTTGTTACCGGAGACGTACGCTCTGCCGCCTGCCTGAAGTTCGGCACCGTTGGAAGTATCGCTGACGTTCATGATGAGCGTCTGGGCAGTCGTCCAAGCGGGGTTGACGCACTCGACGTCGGATTCGACGACTTCACCGGGAACGACCGTAGGAGGAGTAACTTTTCCTCCTTCTTCGTCTTCGTCATTGCCGGACGGAGTAGGATTAACGGGGGTGTTGTTTTCGCCATTGTCATCGTCGTCCGCGGACGGTCCGCAGGAAACCATGGCAACACAAGCGAAGGCCAACATCAGCACAAGGAGCAGGGAGATGATTTTCTTCATTGTTTTTCACCTTTCAATTTTTCTTCCGGACATTGTCCCGTCCGGTTAGGGGGGTCCGAAGAAGTTTTGCCGTTCTTCTTTTGACCGTATCGGGGAAGATTTCACCCGAGATACACTGATATCTTAACTTTTATTATTTATTATGTCAATCGGCATTTTTCCCGTTTTTTATTTATTTTTTCGCGGTTAGGACATTTTTTACAAAAAACAAATTTGTCATTTGTAAAAAAGTAACAAAAAGCCGTCGCGCGGATCCCGCGCGGCGGCAATGGATTCGGACGGAAACGGAAGCGCTTTTTCTTCCTTTTTCCGGTCTCAGTTTCCGTAGAAATTCTCCGTTTTTTCATTCAGCGTAAGAATGTGCCGGTGATCATTGAAAAGCGTGATCTGCGGGACCGCAAAAGCGCCCGTTTCCCCCCGCAGACGGATCTCGGTAATGCCGGTAAAATCAATCGAGAAATGAGAGAAAACATAAAAAAGCGGCAGGGACAGAAGGTGCGCGAACGCGCAGGACGAAGCGCCCGCGTGCGAGAAAAGCGCCACCGTTTCGTTGTTCTCCCGAAGCACGCGGTAGCCGAGCCCCTCCCTCTCGTAACCGAGCGAAAAAAGCCAGGCGTCGATCCCCTCTCTGACCGTTTTTTCGGAAGCCGGGATCAAGGAACGCTGATAAACGGGATCGTGCGCGTAATCGTACGTCAAAAGGTCGATCCCCTGATTTTTGAGGCGATCCGCCCTATGCCACGGATGAAAAATATCCCGTTCCTTTTCCTCGTCCGTTCTGTCGGGAGGATTCCAGGAGATCTCCCGCATGAAAGGCAGCTGTTCGACCGGCAGGCCGCATTTTTCCGCCGTATATTCAGCCGTCCTGACCGCGCGTCCGCACGTGGACGCGAATATTCTCGTAAAAGGGTACGCGGCAAGGCGCAAGGACGCCGCCTCTGCCTGCATTTTTCCGAGTTCTGTGATCGTATCGTTTGCGTAATCGGGGTGTCCGTGACGGACAAAAACGATTTTCATACGGGTTCCTCCGTTTTTTCTTTTTCGTCGGTTTTTTCCTGTTCCGCGTCCCTTTCGCTTTGCGTCAGCGGCGTCGGAAGATTCCAACGGAAAAGGATGGCAAGAACACGCAAGCCGACCGTCAGAATCATGCCGAGGGCAATAGCTGCCGCCGATCCGCAGAGCGGTTCGAGAAACACCGTGACGGCGGTCCCGACGACGACGGGCAGAAGGTAAATATGTTTCCGGAAGATCAGAGGGATCTCCGAGGCGATCATATCGCGCAGGATTCCGCCGCCGACGCCGGTGATACAGCCGCAGAAGATCCTGACGCCGGGGGAAAGTCCCATCTCCTCGGCAACGCCGATGCCCGCCATCGCAAAGGCGGCAAGTCCGACGGCGTCGGTCAGATCGAACCAGAACTCCCGGCTCTTCTTCATCAGTCCCTCACGCGCTTTCGGAAGAAAACCGACGTGAAAAAGGACGAAGACCGTCAGAAAACCGAGCAGGATCAGAAGTCCGTACGAATCGTCCGCCAGAAGCGAGATCGGCCGTTTTCCGATCGCGAGGTCGCGCATGATCCCGCCGCCGAACGAGGCGATCATGGCGAGGACCGTCGCACCGACGATGTCCATTCTCTTTTTGATCGCCAAAAGCGACGCAGACGCCGACACCGATACGACGGCGACGCAACTCAATAAATAAATGATCGTTTGTTCCATGGTCCACCTTTTTCTCTCTTCCAACTTTACAAACAGGCGAAAATGTGTTACACTATGGTGAAATTGCTCCGCGGCGCATTCCGCCGCCGAAAAAATATCTTTCGAGGTTAAAAAATGACCGATAAAAAAATGAAGAAAAAGGAACTGGCTCTCGGCGTGAGAGCGGGGATCCCGATCGCCGTCGGCTATTTCGCCTGTGCGCTTACGCTCGGGATCATGGCGGGCAGTGCGGGGCTTTCGCTCGCCGAAGCGGTACTCTCCAGTCTCTGCCTCAACGCCTCCGCCGGGGAATACGCTTTCTTCTCCGTGATCGCGGAGGGCGGATCCTACGTCACGATGATGCTGATGGAGGCGGTAGCCAACGCGCGCTACGCGCTGATGTCCTGCGTCGTAGGGCAAAAAGCCGACAGGGAACTGACGGGCTTTCGCCGCTTTCTTGTCGGATTCGACCTCACGGACGAACTGTTCAGCGCCGCCGTCACCCGGGACGTCCCCGTGAACTTTTCGTTCTATTCGGGCATGATGCTCGTCTCCATGCCGGGCTGGGCGCTCGGCACCGCCGTCGGTTTTCTGCTCGGGAACGCTCTGCCTCCCCTGATCGTGACGGCTCTCGGCATCGGGCTTTACGGTATGTTCATCACCGCGATCGTCCCCGCCGCCAAAAAGAACCGGCGCATCCTCGTCCTCGTCGTTATCGCGATGGGGGCAAGTTTCGGTCTTTCAAAAATACCCGCCCTTTCGGAGCAATCGGGGATACGGACCGTCATCGTCACTCTGACGCTGTCGCTGCTCTTCGCCATTCTGTTTCCCGTCGGGGATGAGGAGGAAACGGCATGAATTACTTCCTTTATTTATTAAGTGCCGTCGCCGTCACCGTCGGCATCCGCGTCGTTCCGCTCTCCCTGCTTCGTAAACCGATCGGAAACAAAACCATCCGCTCGTTTCTCTATTACGTTCCTTACGTGACGTTTGCCGCGATGATCTTCCCGGAAATTATGAACGCCGCCGGAAACCCGGTGATCGGTCTTTGCGTCCTCGCGGTCGGGGTGATCGTCGCCGCCTGCTTCGAAAATCTGTTCATCACCGTCGCCGCGGTCACGGCACTTTCCATGCTGCTTCCGCTGCTTTTCGGATGAAAATGACAACAATATTTAGCAAAAGGATATAAAAATGGAAATTATCGGTCATATCCGCACCGATTTCCCGGAAAAATTCGGCATCCCGCGTCAGAGCGGTCTCGTCGGTACGGTGGGAAAGATCGTCTTTCTGCCGCCTTACCGGTCACCCGAAGCGTTCCGGGGTATCGAAGAATATTCGCATCTATGGCTGATCTTCGGTTTTTCGGCTAACAAAGACCGCGGGTTTTCCCCGACGGTACGTCCGCCGCGGCTCGGCGGGAACAAGCGCATGGGCGTCTTTGCTACCCGTTCGCCGTTCCGTCCGAATCCCATCGGTCTTTCTTCCGTCAGACTCCTGTCCTTTGACCTGACGGCACAGGGACCCGTCCTGACGGTGGAGGGTGCCGATCTGCTCGACGGAACGCCGATCTACGACGTCAAACCGTATCTCGCGTACACCGACTCTCATCCCGACGCAACGGGGGGATTTTCCGACCGCGTATCCGGGTATGCGCTCGACGTTGTCCTATCGGATGGGGTCTCTCTCCCGGACGGGGAAGAAGAAAAAATCCTCGCCCTGCTCTCGCAGGATCCCCGACCGTCCTACCAGGACGACGCAGCACGGGTCTATTATATGCGCTATCGGAATTACGAGATCGCTTTCACCGTCCGTGACGCGATGCTGACAGTTCTTTCCGTCCGTAAAATCTGATTCTTTCAAAAAGGCAGTCCGAGAGACTGCCTATTTTCTCGTTTTTCAACCGCGTCCCCCGTGATCGGCACGAGGCGGGCAGTCGTTTATCAATACTCGGCGTTTCCGACCGTTCTCGGGAACGGAAGCACATCGCGGATGTTCGATACGCCGGTGATATACATGATGATACGCTCGAAGCCGAGACCGTAGCCGGCGTGCTTCGTGCCGCCGTATTTACGCAGGTTGAGATACCACCAATAGTCCTTTTCGTCGAGATCCAATTCTTTCATACGGGCGTTCAACACGTCCATACGCTCTTCTCTCTGCGAACCGCCGATGATCTCACCGACGCCGGGAACGAGAAGATCCATGGCGGCGACGGTCTTTCCGTCATCGTTCAGACGCATATAGAACGCTTTGATCTCTTTCGGGTAATCGACGAGGAAGATCGGTTTTTTGTAAACTTCCTCGGTCAGATATCTTTCGTGCTCGGTCTGCAGATCCACACCCCAATAGACGGGATATTTGAATTCGTGACCGGAGTTCTTGAGAATGTCGATCGCTTCGGTGTAGGTGACCTTCGCGTAATCGGCGTTGACAAGAGCCGTCAGACGGTCAAGAAGCGTTTTATCGACGAAGCTGTTGAAAAAGGCAAGCTCCGCCTTGCAGTTTTCGAGACAATGCCGGATGATGTAGCGGATCATATCCCAGGCGAGCGCCATGTTATCGTCAAGATCGGCAAAAGCGATCTCCGGCTCGATCATCCAAAACTCCGCGGCGTGGCGGGCGGTGTTCGAGTTCTCGGCGCGGAAGGTCGGTCCGAAAGTATAAACGTTTCCGAACGCCATGGCAAAAGTCTCGACTTCCAGCTGGCCGGAAACCGTCAGGTTCGTGCTTTTTCCGAAGAAGTCCTTGGAAAAATCGACTTTTCCGTCTTCCGTGCGGGGCAGATCGTTGAGATCCAGCGTCGTGATCCGGAACATTTCACCGGCACCCTCACAGTCGGATCCGGTGACGATCGGCGTGTGAACGTAAACGAAACCGCGCTCGTGGAAAAACGAATGGATGGCGTAGGCGATCTCGGATCTGACACGGAAGACCGCCGAAAACAGGTTCGTTCTCGGGCGCAGATACGCCTGTTCCCGCAGATATTCCACGGTGTGGCGTTTCGGCTGAAGCGGATAGTCCGGCGTCGAGGTGCCCTCGACTTCGATCGCTTCGGCTTTCATTTCAAAGGGCTGTTTGGCATCCGGGGTCAGAACGATCTTCCCCTTGACCACAAGAGCGGCGCCGACGTTCTGCGACGCGATCTCATCGTAATTTTCGAGTTTTTCTCTCTCGAACACGACCTGCACGCACTTGAAATACGAGCCGTCGTTAAGGTCGATGAAACCGAACGCTTTCGAATCGCGAAGGTTTCTCACCCAACCGCCGAGGGTCACGCTCCGATCGGCAAATGCCGAGGGATCTTCGTAGAGGTGTCTTATGAGTTCTCTTTTCATATCATACTCCAAATTCAATCGTCGAGGATAATTTTAGAAACGCCGATATCGCTGTGCCCGATGGCACAGATCATCTTCATCAGAAGATCTTTTTCACATTGCGGGAAACGGTAGAACGTCAAAGCCAGTTCGTTATAGGAAACCGCAACCGCTTTGACGGAAATGTCAAGATCTTCTTTTCCCTCGCTCTTCAGCGTTTTCGAGAGGATGTCCCGGATATATTCCGAGGCGTTCGGATCGGTCGAAAAGCGGAAATACAGATGCAAAACGTAATTGGCCGTGAGGGGATGTTTGTCTTTTTTGGATTCCGGCTTCGGTGTCGGTTTTTCCGCGACGGAGGTCGGTTTTTCCACCACGGGGGTGGGTATCTCCGGTTTCACGTCGGGAACGGGCTCCGGTTCCGGCACGGCGGTCGGCTCGGGAATCCCGGGTTCCGGTTCCGGCACGACGATCGGCTCGGGGATATTGGGCTCGGGTTCCGGCACGACGATCGGCTCGGGAATCCCGGGTTCCGGATCGGATGTCGACTCGGCATTTTCCCGCAGCATTTTTTCGATAAGATAGTTCTCCGCCGCACAGGCGGCGTTCTCTTCTTCGGGTCGTTTTTGTGTTTCGGGGGACGGCTCGCCCAGCCCGTAAGCACGGAGAGCGTCAAGCCACGGATCGTCCTGCGGTTCTTTTTCCTCTTCCTTTTCGGGGAGAGGAACGCCCGCCGCTCTGGCAAGTGCCAGAAGCAGAGGATCGGCTTTTTCCGGTTCTTTTTCCTGCGGTTCTTCCTCCGCAGGTGCCGATACGGGTTCGGGTACCGTCTCCGCCGGCGGAACGGCCAACGGTTTTTCCGTTTCTTCATTCACGGGGACGGGCTCCGCAAACGGCGGGACGGAACAGACCGTCGTTTCAGGGATCGGCGACACCGGCACGGCGGGCGCTTCTTTCGGAAGATCGAAAAGATCTCCCCGCGCCACGGCACGGCGGATCACGGTATGAAACGCCGTCAGATTTCGCGTTGCCATCGCTTTTTCGTATTCCTCGGGGCAGGTGCGGACGAGAAAACGGTATTCCCTCTCGCGAACCGAAAGCGGTACCGGCATATCCAGGAAAAAGGTGATGTCGCCCGCTTTCGGCGTGTCGGCGACGGAATAAGCGCCGCCCTCTTTCCGTTCCCACATCACCCAAAGGTCTCTCACGGTACGGACGCTGTCCGTCATCATCAGACGGCGGTAAGTGCGGTTTCCCGAAGTGTGCTCCATATAGGTGCCCGGGGCAAAGATCAGTTTCAGTCCGATGCCGCTTCCGATCATGGAAGAGACAGCGGCGTTTTTTTCGAGAAGCGCGGTGACTTGTTTTCCCATTTCGTCGAGAAATGTCTGTGAATACCGTCCCGCCAGCGTGAGCACGGATGCCTCCGACGTTTCGACCGCGATCGGCAGATACGTACCGTCGTAATAACGGTTTCTGCCTTCCAGCGCGCGCAGAAACGCCGCCGGCACGTCGGTCGGAAGATCAAAGTCCAAAAGTCCGTCCCCGACGTAGGCGTAGGGAATATTTCCGGCAAAATCGGCACCGTGTCCGTCAAAATCCCAAGAGATCCAGACCGTCTCGTACGTCTTCCCCGTGACGACGGTCAACGGGTAATACGCCTTTTGGTCCCTGACGAAACCGTCTGCCAGGTAATCCTCATACATCTGGATGCCCGACAGGGACGCGCCGTAGCGCAAAAGCAGGCGGGGAACAAGATTTTCACGGAGCGATGACTCAAAGGACTCCGTCAGAAACTGTTTTAAGATCGCATGGTGTCGAAGATCGAAAAGCATAAATATCCTCCCATAGGTTCGGCATTGCAGGTCGCGGGCAACGGAAAAGCCGCGGGTTTTCTCCCTTTCGGGAACCACCGCGTTTTCATCGCCCTTTCAAATGATCGGGGAAACGCCGAAAAACGGGTACCGTTTTCGGACGTCCTTACTTATTTCTGTATCAGATGGATGGCAAAACCGCAGATCTCATCCTTGAAATAGACGAACTTCGGTTTTCCGGTCTTGTCGTCGTAGGTGATCGTGCTTTCGTCAAAAGCGAAGCCCAGGCGCTTGAAATACGCCATGGAACGGTCCACAAAGTTGGTGCGGATCGCGATATGACCGCATTTCCCAGGGCCTTTCGACTTCATAAACTCGAAAGCGTCGCCGGCAAAGGCGGATTTGTTTCCGTCCTTGAGGGTCAGTCCGAACATGGTCTCAAAGAGTTTCGCACCGCGCAGGGCTTCCTCGGCGTTTTCGTTGTTGATACCCATGTGCTGGAACTCCAGGCCGAGCATCACTTTCACGGCGTTCTTGGTCAGAGCTTTGATCTCGTCCCACTTCTTTTCTTTCACAAGGTCGTCCTTGACCATGAAAGAACCGCCGCAGGCGATGATCTTATTGAACTTCAGATAATCGAGAAGATTGTCGGCGTTGACACCGCCGGTAGGCATGAAGGACAGGGAGCCGTAGGGTGCCGACATTGCTTTCAGCACTTTCAGTCCGCCGATCGCTTCCGCCGGGAAAAATTTGACGGCGGTCAAACCGAGTTCCAACGCGGTCTCAACGTCGGAGGGATTCGCACAGCCGGGAAGCATCGGGATCCCTTTTTCAATACAATGTTTCACGACTCTCGGATTCAGACCGGGAGAAACGATGAATTTTGCGCCGGCTTTGACGGCGGCGTCCGCCTGCTCGGGCGTCAGAACCGTGCCGGCTCCGACGAGCATCTCGGGATACGCTTTCGTGACGTTGGCGATGGCCTCTGCGGCACACTTGGTGCGGAAGGTGATCTCCGCTGCGGGAAGTCCGCCGTCGATCAGCGCTTTGGCAAGAGGAACGGCGTCCTCGGGATCTTCGATCTTGATGACGGGAATGAGACCGATGAGATAAAGTTGTTTGCGCATATCTTCCATGGAAAAATACCTCTTTTTCGGATTTTTCTTTTATTATACACGCGTGCAAAAATCACGGCAATTGCAAAAATTGCTATTGAAATTGCAAATCTTGCTTACCCGTTTTTGTTTTCCAAAAGGACGGCAGAAAATCCGTGGCAGAAATCGGGAACAAAGAAAAAGCGGTGCCGCAACCGGCACCGCAAAAATAAGCGGAGGTATCAGACGTATTTTTCGATCACGGCGAGGCATCGTCGGGACAACAAGGAAATCCCGTTTCTGAAATATCAGACGTATTTTTCGATCACGGCGAGGTCTTTTCCTTTTTTACTGCTGCCGCCGACGCCGCGAAAGACGAAACGGCCTTTGCCGCGAACGGAAACGACGGCGTTCTCTTTCAGCGAAAGACCGGGGGACGTCACTTCCCTGCCGTCCACGAAAACGGCGCCCTTTTCCACGAGATCCGAAGCGTCGGTGCGGGAGAGATCATAGACTTTGGCGACGAGAAGGTCAAGGCGTTCACTCGCCACGGGTATGGTCTTCGTCTCCGTTTTCCGCAGTTCTCCATCGGGAAGAGAATCGGCGGGGGTGACGGTCACGTCGGTATGTTTGACGCGGCTGAGGTTTTCGGCAATATAGGAAGCGATCTTTTCTTCGCAAAAGAGATAAGCGCCGTTCTCTTTCACGACGATATCGCCGAGGGTTTCCCGTCCGATACCGAGATTCAGGATCGCGCCGAGATAATCACGGTGGGTCAGAACGTCGGCAAACTTCGCCGCTTTCGGCACTATATGAAGACAGACGACGGGAAACGGGACCTCATACTCCCAGCCGTCGGGATCGCCGAAACGGAGCATCACCCTTTCACATCCCTCGGTGCCGCCGAAAAAGGAATACGGCGCGCACGACTGCTTGGCAACGGTCAAAAAAGCGTTCTGCTCCGAAAGACCGAGAAAGTCCGAAAACATGTAAGTACACTGCGCGTCGGCACGGCGCGACAGATCGAGCAGGTGCCGTACCGCAACGGAAAGATCCGCGTCCATCAGCCGAGGATATCGACGGGATACAGGATCTTAAGCTGGTTCACGCGGCTCTCGTACGCTTTCTGCTGCTTCTCGCCGAGAAGTTGTGCTTTGACCTGCTCTTTGATCTCATCAAAGGCGATGGGGGCGCCGTCGCGCTTACTGTTCAGACGGATTAAATGATAACCGAACTGGGTTTTGACGGGGGTTTTCGTGATTTCTCCGACTTCCATGGAGAAAACGGCGGTGTCGAATTCCGGCACCATCTGCCCCCTGCCGAAATCACCGAGCTCGCCGCCCTGCTCTTTCGAGGGGCAGAAAGAATAGCTCTTCGCGGCTTCCTCAAAACTCATATCGCCTGCGACAATCTTTTCATAGATCTCTTTGGCTTTTTCTTCGGAATCGACGAGGATGTGCGAGGCGTTGACGGTCTGCCCGCCTCCGAACTTATCGGCGTTTTCGTCGTAAAACTTTTTTGCTTCCGCGTCGGTGACGGAAAGCCCGGCGAGAAGTTTTTCCACCGCATAGTTCGTCAGAAGGTCGTCTTTGGCACGGGCAAGCATCGCGGTAAACTGCGGCTCTGCTTCGAGAAGATTGCGCTTGGCATCGAGAAGAAACAGGCGGGAACTGATGAGCTGCGAGAGGATGACGGCGCGTCCTTTCGGATTATCGTATTCGGCCCCGCGCTGACCGAGCGAAGCGAGAAACGCCGTGACGTCGGCGTCGGTGATCGGCGTCGTGCCGACTTTGGCAAGAATTTTGTTTTCCATGAGAATATCCTTTCTATTGTCGTACGGCGGGACGACCGCCGAAAACGGAATACGGGGTGAGTTTTTGAAGAATCGGGGGCAGAAAGCATCCGCCTTTCGCGGTTTTTCCGTAATGATTTATTCACCGGGATCTCGCGCATTTCGGGAGACACGTCAGGGGCGGCGCAGACCTTTCGGGTAATGGTTCTTGAGTTTCCCGCCCGATACTTTGCCGCCGCCGAGGGGGATCCCCCGATAGGTAACCGAGGCAAATCCGGTGGGCAGATCGCAGTCGATCTCTTCACCGTGAAGATATGCGTTCAACTGTTTTTCATTCTTTTCGGAGATGGAGACTTTCCTCAAAAAATCGTCTCCGTACGCCGAGAAAAAGCGGTGATGCGGTATCAGCACGTTGCCGTGAAGATCACCGACGGTAACGCCGAGATCGAGGATGCCCCGCTCGGGAACGGGGAAATCAAACGGCAGCAGAATCACCCTGTCATTTCGCATCACGATATGCCCGTCCGGAATCTTCGAAAGAGTTTCGGAAAAGTAGCCGCGGATCGCGTCTTTTTGCGCCGGAGTCGGCGTTTTCCACGCATCGCTGCGGAATTTGGATCGGTTTTCACGGGGGTTTTCCCTTCTCTTTCCGTCTTCAAAACGCTGCATGACGGCAAAGAACTGTCCTTCGCCCCTGGAAACGTGCGGGTAAAATCGCCGGCAGTACTCGGAGTGCTCCGGCTTCATACCGGGGAAAGGAACGCCGGGAGCAGTCACGGAAGCGACGGCTTCCTCCGGCGGGATCAGACAAAAATCGGGGTGACGGGAAAGAAACGCCCCCACCGTCATCTCGTCCTCTTCGGGTGAGAAGGTGCAGGTAGCGTACAGGAGTTTTCCACCCGGCTTTACGGTCTTTGCGGCGTTATCAAGGATCACGCGCTGGCGTTCGGCGCACATTCTGACGTTGCCTTCGTTCCATTCGGAAACGGCGATCTCGTTTTTCCGGAACATCCCCTCGCCGGAGCAAGGCGCGTCCACAACCGCCAGATCAAAGGTATCGGGATAATGTTCGGCGAGCACCGCCGTATCGAGCGAAGTGACGATCCCGTTCCGGATCCCGAGCCGCTCGAAATTGCCGGCGAGCGTACCGGCGCGGGAAGCGACGTATTCATTGGAAAGAAGAACCCCGGTGCCGTCGAGCGCCGCCGCGATCTGCGAGGATTTTCCGCCCGGAGAGGCGCAAAAATCGACCACGTATCCCCCTTTTTCTATCTTTACGGCGGGGATCGCCGCCATGGCGCCCGGATCCTGCACGTAGATGCCGCCGGCGTGGTGGATCGGCGTATTCCCGATCTTTTCGCCGTGATAGAGATAGCCGTTTCTCTCGTAAGGTAGTTTTTCGGGGGCAAAAGCGGAAAGCGACGAAAGCGCGCCGTCCGCATCTTTCACCTTGAGGGGATTGAGACGGAACGCGCGCTCCGGGGTTTCTTCCGTCATCGCGTGAAAAAAGGCGTCGAAATCGCCGCCGAGCATAGTCTTCATTCTTTTCAGAAACGCCTCGGGAAGCATACGTCATCCCCTTTCTTTTTCGGTTATTCTATCATAAACACCGTCGGAAGTCAAGCCGTGAAAGCGGAAAGCGTTACGGGGGATGCCGTCCTTTCCGTTTTGCGGGAAGAAAAGTCCGTTTTTTCCTTGCGCTTCGGGCTATTTTATCTTTTATTATTGACAAAAAGGTTTTAATATGTTACAATGCGTATATCTTAACGGAGCAGTAAAGAGTCAACGCCGCGAAGAGAGCAGACGGTAGGTGCGAGTCTGTGCGGTCGTCCTTTTGAAGTCGCCGTTTCGTATCCGGAAAGAAAGCGAAAGCCGTAGAATCCGGCGTTTTCCGCGTTAAGGAATTCGAGTGATAAATTCGGGTGGTACCGCGCCCCTTGCGCCCCGAAACACGCCGCGCGTGTTTCG
>JAZLLY010000023.1:0-6208 GCA_045598385.1 Eubacteriales bacterium
GTTTACTTTCGCACGCAATCCGCACCACGAAGCCACCGAGTAACGGCTGATTCCATATTCTCTTTCCAATTCGTGCGTTGACTTTCCTTTTGCATATTCTTCCCGGATCTTTTCCTTGATTTCATTCGGATAATGCTTTTGTCCTTTGCGGTTTCCCATAAATTTACCCCCTGTAGTAGATATTCCTATTCTACCACAGGGGGGCTTTTTATTTCAATGTCCGTTTTTCGGGGCTCAGTTCACTTGCCAAGGGGGTTTTTGTGAAGAACGGGAAAATATAAGGGAAATCATGCCGCTTTCGCGGTATCGGGAAGCGCAGAACCGGTAGGATCAGTTAATGCCCCCGGAGACCGCAAGCAACTTCTGACTGACGCGGAGCGATACTTCGGTGTAATAAAGGACTTCCGCATCGTTGAGGTCGTCGCTTTCCCATTGCTCGAATTTCCGGCAGAAATCAAGATATCTCGACATGATGCTCGAATACTGCATCAAAAGCGAAAGATCCGAGGGGTTGCTGTTGTACGATTTCATGAATGCGACGTATTCGTCCATGAATGCCTCGTAACTGTCCATAGCGTCAACGAATTCTTTGCGCATACCGTTTACCATCGCGGGTTCGTTGCCGGACGGGGTTTCGGTCTGCTGATTGTTACCGGAAGACTGCGAAGATGAATTGCCGGACGTGTTGTTTTGCTGATTGTTTCCGGAAGATTGAGAGGATGTGCCGGTGGTACCGGTGTCACCGCAGCCGACCGCAGAGACGGCGAAACAGGCGATCAGCAGGACGAGCAGAAAAGTGCGGAGAAAGAAAGTGTTGCGGGAAGAGGTGCTTTTGCGACAGATCATAATAGTATCTCCTTTTATAATAGTATCTCTATTTTAACCTAATACAGGTTAAAAATCAATACTCTGAAACAGATTATTTTATAATATTCTCGGAATACTGTTTTGGGGAGAATAATATGTTTCAGAGAATCAGAGACTTGCGCGAAGACAGGGATATGAATCAGACCGAGGTTGCCAAAATACTCGGGATGTCTCAGACCGGGTATTCCAAATACGAGACCGGGGAGAACGATATACCGACGGCAGTACTCATTAAATTGGCGAGGTTTTACGACACCAGTATTGATTATCTGCTGGGAGAAACGGATGATCCGCAGCGCCGGTGAAGCGCCACGAACGGATGTTATTCCAGAATATCGAAGCCGTTGTCGTACAAAAGGGCGTTGATGTCGATCAGCGTCTTTTTTTGCATCAGTCCGAAGAGAAGCACGTTGTCGCGTCCGTTTTTGGCGTAGAGAAGCGGATATCCCGAGATCTTCAGCAGTCTTTGCGTCTCTTCTTCCGATAGCTTCATGCCGATGCAAAGCATGATGACTTTATCCCGCGTCGGCGTTTTAACGCCCGAGAAGATCTGATATGCGTAATGGATCTCGATGCCGGAACCGGCGATCACGTCGCTTTTCTTCAGCTTTTTTTCTACGAGAAGCGAGGAAAGGGCTCTGTCGATTTTCATGAAAGATTTCGGGAGTCCCTCGGGAAGAGATTGCAGATAGGTTTCATAATTCCGTGCGTTTTTCATCAGATCGAGAAGATCCGTGGTTTGTTTATCCATAGTGTCTCCTGCTTTACGGGTGATTGACGACGCTGAAAACGATCAGCCCGATCAGAACCGAAATGATACCGAGGGCGGTGAAAAGCACTTTTTGATTGTGCTTTCCGGATTTTTTGGAAAACGGCAGTATGTCCCAGATCCCGAGAAAGTTGTGAAAGCACGAGAAAGGAATCGGGAAAAGAAAGAGCCATGAGAGAAAATGACCGAAAAACTTCCGTATATCATCGACGTCGAACATAGCGGCGGAGAGAATACCGAAGAGAATGTATCCGATCATGGCAAGGATCACGACGGCGGGCTTTTTGCTTCGCAAACCGGGGATCTGCTGAATGAAACGGTCTGCCGGACCGTTGTAAGTCGCAAGCTTCTGAACGGCGGAATTGAGATCCGCGATGGTCTTGTAGCGTTTTTTGCTGTCGATCTCCACGCATTTATTGATGATGCCGCAAAGGGAACTTTGCGGTTTTTTTACGTTGGGGAAAGTGCCCGTTAGCATGACGTTGAAAAGCACGCCTGCGGCGTAAATGTCCGTCCTCTCGTCGCTTTGGGAAAAGCCGAATTGCTCCGGCGCGGCGTACCCCGGTGTGCCGAGCACGGTCGTGTCCGTCGTTTTTTCCGAATCGTATTTTCTGGCGATGCCGTAATCAATAATGACGGCGGAGCCGTCGTTTCCGATCACGATATTGTTGGGATTGACGTCGCGGTGGATGAGACCGGCGCGGTGCATCGTGAGCAGACCGTCGCAGACGTCGGCGAGGATCATGATGGCTTGCTTTTGCGGAAGAACGCGGCGTTCGTCCAGAAGTTCTTCCAGCGTTTGTCCGGACACGTATTCCTGGAGAACGTCGATCCCGCGCGGCGTGTCCGCGACGAAAAGCACGGTTGACAGGTGCGGATTCCGAAGTTCTTCGATTTTCAGATACGTATCTTTTGCCGAGGCGGCCTCGTGCTTGACAACATAGACTTTTTTCCCTTTTTTGTCATAAAAAAGCCCGGTCGTTTCGTTGAAGTCAAAGATCGGAGAAAGAGACCGATATACGTCGGCATAATCCCTGTTGTTTGTCATTGCGTAACCTCGTTTCATAGAATAGCATAAAAAAATGTCTCTGTGTTATGCCGCCGGCATAACACACGAAAAATAGAAACCGTTATACTGAAAGGCAGAAAAAGGTCCCCTTTTTCAAAAAAAAAGAAAGAAAGAAGAAAGAGTATGAAAAAAATCCTTGTGTGTCTTTTAGTATTATGCGCGATGATTTCGTTGTTTTCCTGTGTTGACGATCCGTATTACACTCCCGAAAGAAGACCGATCGTTGACGAAACCGGGGAAGAAAACGATTCTCCCTCCGGAAACACCTCCTCGGATCAGGAAGAAACGCAAAAACCGGCGCTTACCATTCAGGAGCAGGTCTGCTTTGAGGCGTTGGGCGTCACCGTCACGGCCAAATCCATCGAGGAAGATTGGCTGTTCGGAGACGGGATCAAGTTTCTGATCGAAAACAACGGCACGAAAACGTATTCCGTCGGCATTGATGAAATGATCGTGAACGACCTGATGCAGTATCCGTTGTTTTCGGCGGAGGTCGCTCCCGGAAAAAAGAAAAACGAAAGCTGCACTTTTTCAACCGGAACGCTCGAGAGAGCCGGTATCGAAAACATCGGAAAGATAGAGATCTATTTTTATCTTTACGACAGCGACAGTTATGAAACGGTTTACAGGGCGCCCTGCGTCACGATTGAGACGTCGCTTTACGAGCAGAGGGAAACGAAACCGGATGAAACCGGAAAAGTGCTTTATGAGGAAGACGGTGTCAGGATCATCGGTAAGTACGTGGAAACGGGCGGTTTGTTCGGCGCCTCCGTCTATCTTCTGATCGAAAACGGAACGGATAAAAATCTGACGATCGCCGTTGATGAAATGTCGGTGAACGGGTTTATGATAGAACCGCTCTTTTACGAGACCGTGTATGCCGGAAAATACGCCATGGACGATATCACGATTTTCAGTTCGGATCTGGAAGAAAACGGCATTGATACGATCCGAAACGTGGAGCTCGTATTCCGTATCATTGATGAGAATTATACGACCGTTGCGATCTCGTCTCCCGTCACGTTCAGCGTCGGTTGATTCCGGAATTATCATATCATATAAACGCGCGCGATGCAAGATAAATTGCCGCGCGTGATCTTCGCTCAAAAAAAAGCGGCAGCACGCTTTCGCGTTGTGCTGTCGCTTTTTATGTGGAAACAGGATCACATCAATCCGACGACGAGATCCGCGAATTCGGTGGGATCGTCGATCGAAAGACCGTTGACGAGGCGCGCCTCGGCATAGAGGATCTTGGCGTAATCGCCGAGTTTTTCCTTGTCGGTCTCGAAAAGGGCTTTGAGTTTTTCGGCGATCGGATGCTCGCGGTTGATCTCGAGGACGGTCTGCGCTTTCGCGCTTCCGTCGGCGCCCGGCATCTTGTTCAGCGTTTTCTCCATCTCGACGGAGAGATCGCCCTCCGAGGAGAGGGAAACGGGATGCCCTTTGAGAGAAGCCGAGAAGCGGACGGCAAAGACTTTGTCGCCGAGTTGCTCTTTCATGTATTTCAGCATCTCTTCGGCGGCTTTGTTGTCGTCCTCGACCGCTTTTTTCTCTTCTTCGGTTTCAAGCAGAGAAGCGTCCGCCGTCACGTTTTTGAAGTCCTTGTCGGCGTATTTGCCGAGCATTCTGAGGGCGAATTCGTCGATCTCGTCGGTCAGGTACAGGACTTCGTAGCCGCGCGCCTTGGCGTTTTCCACCTGCGGCAGACGGTCGATCTTTTCGACGGATTCACCGGCGGCGTAAAGGATCGCCTCCTGTCCCTCTTTCATGGCATCGACGTATTCTTTCAGCGTCTTGAGCTTGTTTCCCTCGGCGGAAGTCTTGAACATCACGAGGTCGGACAGCACGTCCTTGTGCATACCGTAATCGGCGTAAAGTCCGTATTTCAGTTGCAGACCGAAGGCACCGAAGAGTTTTTCGTAATTCTCCCTGTCGTCCTTCAGCATCTTTTCCATCTCGGACTTGATCTTCTTTTCGATGGCTTTTGCCATGATCTTGAGCTGACGGTCGTGCTGCAACATTTCACGGGAAATGTTGAGCGAGAGGTCGGAGGAGTCCACAAGACCTTTCACGAAACTGAAATAATCGGGGAGCAGGTCGGCGCATTTCTCCATGATCATCACGCCGCCGGAGAAAAGTTCCAGTCCCTTTTCATATTCCTTGGTATAGTAGTTGAACGGCGTGTGAGAGGGGAAGAACAAGAGCGCGGTGTAGGTCGCGCCTCCCTCGGACTTCTGCGTCACGACCTTGAGGGGCGCCTCGTAATCAAAGAACTTCTCGGAATAGAAGCGGTTATATTCCTCCGCCGTCACGTCCTGCGCGTTCTTTTTCCAGAGAGGGATCATGCTGTTGAGGATCTTTTCCTCTTTGACGGTCTCGTATTCGTCCTCGGTGCCCTCTTTGAGCCGCTCGTTTTCCACTTCCATGCCGATGGGATAGCGGATATAGTCGGAATACTTTTTGACGAGACCTTGCAGACGGTAACTTTCGAGATATTCGGAATACTTTTCGTCTTCGGTGTCCGCTTTGAGATGCAGGACGATCTCGGTGCCGGCCTCGGCTTTTTCACCGGGCTCGACGGTGTAGCCGTCCACGCCCTCGGATTCCCAGACGGTGGCGGTGTCTTCGCCGTACGCTTTCGTGGTAACGGTGATCTTGTCCGCGACCATAAAGGCGGAATAGAATCCGACGCCGAACTGACCGATGATATCGACGTTTTCGTCGCCGTTGTTTTCACGCTTGAAATCGAAAGAACCGCTCTTGGCGATCGTGCCGAGATTGTTTTCGAGCTCGTCCCGCGTCATGCCGCAGCCGTTGTCCGAGATCGTCAGAGTCCGTGCCTCTTTGTCCACCGAAAGACGGATCATAAAATCGTCCTTCTTCATCCCGACGGCGTCGTCGGTCAGCGAACGGAAATAGAGCTTGTCGCAGGCGTCGCTGGCGTTGGAGATCAGCTCGCGCAGAAAGATCTCCTTGTGCGTGTAGATCGAGTTGATCATCATGTCCAGCAGCTTTTGCGATTCGGTTTTAAATTGTTTTTTCTTCATGAAAGTTCACCTGCTTTTTATGGAATTTGTCAAGTTTTGGCACTTGACCTCTTTGAGTGCTAAACCATTATAACACCCATTCCCGTGGAAGTCAAGCGCTCTTTCCGTTTTTTCCCGGAAACCCGAAAAAAGTTTGAAAAAAATCCCGAAAAAACCGAAAAAACTTTCAAAAAAGTCTTGACATCAGTCAAACGGAGTAGTATAATATTCAGGCACCGCTCAAAAAAGGCGATGTATCTTGATCATTGAAAATTGAACAACATGAAGTTTTGAACACTGAATTTAGTGTGAAGAATCTTGTCAAAAACACTTTGAAAAAAGAACTCAAAAAGAGTTCAGAATGAAATTTTCTAAAAGATGTCAACCGGCAAAAGCCGGATGATATACGATTTTTTAGAGAGTTTGATCCTGGCTCAGGATTAACGCTGGCGGCGTGCATAACACATTCAAGTCGAA
>JAZLLY010000024.1:0-7482 GCA_045598385.1 Eubacteriales bacterium
TGTAGGTAGCGAAGCGGCGCGACGGTAGTGAATGACGCCCGGTGGGCGTCAGAGCCGGAGCGTGACCGAGCCGTAGCGAGAACGAAGGTTCGAATCCTTTCGGGTAGGCCATACGGCATCTATGTAGATGCCGTTTTTCTATTATGCGACTCTGTAGGTAGCGAAGCGGCGCGACGGTAGTGAATGACGCCCGGTGGGCGTCAGAGCCGGAGCGTGACCGAGCCGTAGCGAGAACGAAGGTTCGAATCCTTTCGGGTAGGCCAAAGCAGCATTCTTCCGGAATGCTGTTTTTTATTTTTCGTTTTTACGGCGATGTTCTTCCCAAAGAGCGACGTTTCTTTCGACGGTTTTTCTCCCACGCCAGGCAAATGCGCGGCGCGAAAATGCCTCTTCATCCAGGGCGTCGAGTGTCTCCCGGTCGAGTTTTCCGATGCGCTCGCGGTGGAAAAACGGGATGGGCGTGATTATGGGATTTTCGTTATACGGGCAATGGCATTGACATTCGTCACAGCCCCAAACCGTCCCGTACCGTTTTATCAGCGCGATCTCATCTTCCGTGAGATCACCTTTTTTCTGTGTGATTGCCGAAAGACATTTTTCGCTCTTTCCCGACAGAATGCCGGTCGGGCAGTGCGTGCGGCACGCCCCGCAATGCGGGCAAAGGGCGATCTCTTTCGTTTCGGCATCGCCAAGGCGCGAAAGCGGAAGATCGGTCAGGATCTCCGCGATAAAGACGTACGAGCCGTACTTTTCGTTGATGAGAAGTCCGTTGTCACCGAGGACGCCGAGCCCTGCCGCGAGTGCGGCGTGCCTCTCGTCGATCGGGGAATGATCCCCGAATACCGAAAAATGCGCGTCGGGGAAGAGGGCGCGAAGCCCCGCCGTCAGGCGTCCGCCGATATCTCTGATCCCGAGATGATAGTCGAGCGACGCCGCATAGCACGAGAGATTTTCGGTATCTCCCGTGAAGTAGGGGAGAAGGAAAAGGATGACGGAGGACGGCAAAAAGCCGAGCGGCGCGAGCAACCGTTCATTCGCCGTCCGGACGTCGGAAAAGGCGAGTGACGCGCGGTATTCTATTTTTTCGCGGTCAAAAAGTTCGTTGATTACAGAATCCATCATACACCTCTTTTTTTATTGTAAATGAAAACCCCGCCGCTTGCAAGACTTTTTTCCCCGGACTTGACTTTTTTCTTCCGATCGTCTATAATGTTAAAAAAGATACCTGCTTTTCTTCGGAAAAGCATTTTTTATGCGGGAACCAAAATGCAGATCAAACTATCCGACCACTTTACCGTCAAAAAACTGTTGCGCTTCACGCTGCCGTCCATCGTCATGATGGTGTTCACCTCGGTGTACGGCGTCGTGGACGGCACTTTCGTATCCAACTTCGCGGGGGAAGACGCTTTCGCCGCGCTCAATCTCATTTATCCTTTCCTCGCCGTATTCAGCGCGATCGGTTTTATGATCGGCGCGGGCGGCAGCGCCCTCGTCGCCAAAACGCTCGGGGAGGGGGATCGTGAACGGGCGAATCGGCTTTTCTCGATGCTGATCTGTTGTATCGTGGCGGCGGGACTGTTTTTCGGCACGGTCGGGATCCTGCTTCTCAAGCCCATCGCGATCCTCCTCGGCGCGTCGGAGACGCTTTTGCCGTACTGTATGATCTACGGAAAGATCAATCTGATGGCGCTCGTCTTCTTTATGCTGCAATGCACGTTCCAGAGTTTTCTCGTGACGGCGGAACGCCCGAAACTCGGACTTTGTATCGTCCTTATCGCGGGCTTTACGAATATGATCGGCGACGCGATACTCGTCGGTGTCCTGGGGCTCGGGATCACCGGTGCGGCACTCGCCACGGCGATCAGTCAGTTCGTCGGCGGCGTGATCCCTTTTCTGTATTTCATCTCGAAGAAAAACGACAGTCTTTTGCATATCACGAAGCCCTGCTTCGATCTGCGTGCGCTCGGCAAGGTGACGACGAACGGCTTTTCGGAGTTCCTTTCCAATCTGTCGATGTCCTTCGTCAATATCATCTTCAACTGGAAACTGCTCGAACTCGTCGGGGAACCGGGGGTGTCGGCTTACGGCATCATGATGTATCTCGGCTTTTTCTGCGTCTCGGTCTTCTTCGGCTATTCGATGGGATCTTCGCCGATCGTCGGCTATCACTTCGGCGCCGGGAACACGGAAGAACTGAAAAACGTCCGCAAACTCAGTTTCGGGATCGTCATGTCCCTCGCGGTGCTGATGGTGTCCCTGGCGGAGATCTTCGCGAAACAGCTTTCGGCGATCTTCGTCGGTTACGATCCCGTACTGCTTGACATGACGGTGCGCGGCTTCCGCCTGCACGCTCTGCATTTTCTCATCGCCGGTTTCAATATTTACGCCTCGGCGTTTTTCACCGCGCTCAACAACGGATTCGTGTCGGCGTTCATCTCCTTTTTCCGTACCCTCATATTCCCGATCGGCTTCGTCATCCTGCTCCCGTCCCTCTTGGGACTTGACGGCATCTGGCTGACCGCTCTGTCCGTGGAAGCCGTCACGCTTTTCATCTCGATTTTCTGGTATCTGAAACTCCGAAAGAGGTATCAATATTAAATGGAACGAAAACCGCTGATCGGTCTCGCGATGCCCGCCGACGCCGAAAACGGACGTCTTTCGCTCTCCTGCGCTTACGTGCGGGCGGTGGCGGAGGCGGGCGGTATCCCCGTCTGTCTCGTCCCCGAGAGGGAAGAGACGCTGTTACGCTGCGCCCTCGACTGTGACGGATTGCTTCTGACCGGCGGCGGTGATATTTCCCCCGCCGTGTTCGGGGTGACGTCGGATCTTTGCCGGGGGGTGGACGAAGCGCGCGATGCCTTTGAACTTTCGCTCTGCCGCGCTTTTATGAGAGAGGGAAAACCCGTTTTCGGCATCTGCCGCGGTGCGCAACTGCTCAATACCGCCGCCGGCGGGACGCTCTTTTTCGATATTCCCGGACATTCGCAGGGCGCGCCGCGCGATGCCGTTTCCCATACGGTCGCCGTTTCGCCGGGAAGCCGGCTCTTTTCCGCCGTCGGGGAGGCGCGTATTCCCGTCAATTCCTTTCATCACCAGGCGGTCAGGGACGCCGCACCCGGTTTTCGCGTCAGCGCCCTCGCAGAGGACGGCACCGCGGAGGCGATCGAACACGAAACCCGCTTTTGGCTCGGCGTGCAGTGGCACCCCGAGTGTCTGTATCAAAATCAGCCGTCGGCGCGGGCGCTTTTTTGCGCTTTCGTGACCGAAGCGGCGAAAAGAGGTCAAAATGAATAAACTCGCAATTGTCATCAACGGCGGCGGCGGCGTCGGAAAGGATACCCTCTGCGCCATGGCGGCGTCGGCGTTCCGTGTGCGGAACGTTTCGTCCATCGACCCGATCAATGCCGCCGCAAAGGGGCTCGGCTGGGACGGCGGAAAGGAAGACGCCGACAGAAAGTTCCTCTCGGATCTGAAGAATCTCACCGTCGCGTATAACGATTACCCGACGGTGTATGCCAAAGCCGAATACGAAGCGTTTCTGGAAAGCGACGCCGATCTGCTCTTCGTCCATATCCGCGAGGGAGAAGAGATCAAAAAATTCGTGGAAGCGACGAGCGGAGCGGCAAAGACGCTCCTGATCCGCGGCGGCGCCCGCTTTTCGCATGAAGGCGCCTACGGGAACGCTTCCGACGATGGCGTCGAAAACTATCCTTATGATTATTATTACGTGAACGACAAGCCGATAGAGGAAGCCAAATGGGATTTCATCGCTTTTATTTCCCGCATCCTCGAAGCGTGATTTGGCAAAAGGCACAAAACGTAATCCCAAAAAAATGACATTTTCGACATATTGCCTGCTTGACAAGCCCGTTGTTTCTATGGTACAATAATTTTGCCGAAAGGCGAGAAGTGAATATTTACCAATATAGGTTCGGATAAAATGGCCCGAATGTTTCTACCGCACGCCAAGTTGCGACTATTGGTCAGAACGGAATACCTCGGATAATACCCGCGGTTTTTCCCTATTTGGTAAACAGACTTTCAAAAAAAGCCTGTTTTTTGTTTTTCTTGGAGATTTTGCTATGAAATTGATGGAAGACAAGATCCGCTCGGACGGAAAGGTACTGCCCGGCAACATTCTGAAAGTCGGCAGTTTTCTGAATCAGCAGCTCGATACCGCGTTCCTTTCCGAGGTCGGAAAAGAGATCGCGAGACTTTATCAGGACGCCGGTGTGACGAAGGTCATCACGATCGAGGCGTCGGGGATCGCGATCGCGACGCTCGCGGCTCTTTACCTCGGTGTTCCCGCCGTGATCGTCAAGAAACATTCTTCCGCCAATCAGTCGAAAGACGTCTATTCCGCCGAGATCGCCTCTTTCACCCACGGAAACGTTTACACCGCCGTGGTCGCCAAAGAGTATCTCAAAAAAGGCGATAAGGTCCTGATCGTCGATGATTTCCTCGCCGTAGGAAACGCGATCAAGGGACTGCAGTCCATGCTCGCAGAGGCAGGCGCCGAGCTCGTCGGCTGTGCCATCGCGATCGAAAAAGGGTTCCAGGGCGGCGGCGACGCGCTCCGGAGCGAGGGCATCCGGGTGGAATCCCTCGCCATCGTTGATTCGATGACCGACACCGATATCACGTTCCGTACGTGATCCAAACCGTTTACAAGGAGAGATCCTGTAAATAAAATTTTTTTAGGAGGAACATGGAAATGTTCAAAAAGGTTGTGTCTTTGGTTCTCGCACTTACCCTTTGCCTCGGCGCCGTTGCCGTCCTTTCTTCTTGCGGAAATGACGACAAAGAGAAACTCGGTCAGAGCGCCGATATGATCCCCGAAGCTGCTCTTGATACCGCGGGTATCACCGTTCCCTCGAATTTCAAAATCGGCTTTATCTTCCTTCACGACGAGGATTCCACGTATGACCTCAACTTCATCAACGGTGCAAAGCGCGTTGTCGAAGCTCTCGGTCTTTCCGAATCCCAGTACATCATGAAGAAGAACATCCCCGAAGGCGAGGAGTGCTACACCGCTGCCGTTGAACTCGCAAACGCCGGCTGCAAGATCGTTTTCGCTGATTCTTTCGGTCACGAGTCCTATCTGGCACAGGCTGCCGCAGAATATCCGAACGTTGAATTCTGCCACGCAACCGGAACTACTGCTCACACCGCAGGACTTTCCAATCTTCATAACGCTTTCGCTTCCATCTACGAAGGCAGATACCTCGCAGGTATTGCCGCAGGTCTCAAGCTCAACGAGCTCAAAGCAGCCGGCAAACTGAAGGGTGACGTTCCCATGATGGGTTACGTCGGCGCTTACACCTACGCTGAAGTCATCTCCGGTTACACCTCCTTCTATCTCGGTGCAAAATCCGTTTGCTCTGACGTCCAGATGAAGGTTCAGTTCACCGGTTCCTGGTACGACGAGACCGAGGAAAAGAACGCCGCTGAAGCGCTGATCGCTGCCGGCTGCGACCTCATTTCTCAGCACGCCGATTCCATGGGCGCTCCCACCGCTTGCGAAGACGCCGGCATCCCGAACGTCTCCTACAACGGTTCCACCTATGAAGGCCACGAGGATACCTACATCATCGCTTCCCGCATCGACTGGGCTCCTTACTTCCTTTACATCATCAAACAGAACGTCAACGGTGATGCTATCGCCGCTGACTGGACCGGCACCATCAAAACCGGCTCCGTTCTTCTGACCGGTCTGAACCTCGACGTCGCCGCTGAAGGCACCAAAGAAGCCATCGAGACCGCCATCAACCAGTTCAAGGCAGGCACCCTCGACGTCTTCAAGACCTCCGCGTTCAAGGTCAAAGGCGCGGCTCTCACGTCCTACCTCGCTGACGTTAATACCGACGCGGCTTACACGCCTGACACCGAAGTAATCGCAAACGGCGTGTTCCAGGAATCCAAATTCCGTTCCGCTCCTTACTTCGATATTCAGATCGACGGTATCGAACTTCTCAACGCAAAATACTGATCCACGTAAACCAATTCAAAAGGCGGAGCCAAAGCTCCGCCTTTTACCCCTTTATAAAGAATCAAGGAGACTTCTATGGAAGCACAGAATCACGGTATCGTTTTGGAACTGCGCGGCATTTGCAAGACGTTTGGCAGCATCCGTGCCAATCAGAACGTCAATTTTGACCTCCGCCGCGGCGAGATCCTTTCGCTCCTTGGAGAAAACGGTTCGGGCAAAACCACCCTTATGAATATGGTCTCGGGCATTTACTATCCCGACGCGGGACAGATCCTCGTAAACGGGGAAGAGGTCAGCATCGCCTCCCCGCACGATGCTTTCCGATATAAGATCGGTATGATCCACCAGCATTTCAAACTCGTGGATATTTTTACTGCCGCCGAAAATATCGTTCTCGGCGTCGAAAGTCACGAAAAATTCGATATCAACGAAGTCAATAACCGCGTTCTCGAAATTTCCGAGAAATACGGATTCCATATTGATCCCTGCAAGAAGATCTACGATATGTCGGTCTCCGAAAAGCAGACCGTCGAGATCATCAAGGTGCTTTACCGCGGCGCGGATATCCTGATTCTCGACGAGCCGACCGCCGTCCTTACGCCGCAGGAGGTCGAAAAACTTTTTTCCGTTCTCCGCAAAATGCGTGACGACGGAAAATCCATTATCATCATCACCCATAAACTGCACGAGGTGCTGGCGCTTTCCGACCGCGTTTCCGTCCTCCGCAAGGGCGAATCCATCGGTACCGTCCTGACGAAAGAAACGAGCGAGAGCGAACTGACCGAAATGATGGTCGGCAAGAAAGTCACCCTCAATATCGACCGTTCCGACGTAGAGAATCCCGAAGAACGCCTCGTGATTGAACACCTTTCCGCGTTCAACGAAGAGGGTGTCAAGGTCCTCAACGATATCAATTTCACCGCTTTCGGCGGCGAGATCCTCGGTATCGCCGGCATCGCCGGCTCCGGCCAGCGGGAATTGCTCGAAGCGGTCGCCGGACTTCAGCCGATCTCCGACGGAAGAATCATTTTCCACCGTCCGAAAAAAGATCAGCCCGTCACCTTTTTCCATAAATCTCTGAAAGAGATCCGGGAAATGGCGGAAAAAGGAAAGTTCCACGACAAAGAGGGAAAACCCGTCTCGTTTGCCGGTATGACGACGCCCGCCGTTATTAAAGACGTCAACGACGGAAACGTCATTTTCAACGATGACGAGATCATGGATCTCCGTGACAAAACGCCCTTGCAGATCCGCGAGCTCGGCGTCCGTCTTTCTTTCGTCCCCGAGGATCGTCTCGGCATGGGGCTCGTCGGCAACATGAATCTGACCGACAATATGATGCTGCGCAGTTACAGAAAAGGGAAGTCCGTTTTTGTCAACCGGAAGAATCCCGAAAACCTTGCCGAAAAAGTCGTTCACGACCTCGAAGTCGTGACGCCGAGCATCAAGACGCCCGTGCGACGCCTCTCGGGCGGAAACGTGCAGAAAGTCCT
>JAZLLY010000025.1:0-39351 GCA_045598385.1 Eubacteriales bacterium
AAGGGACGGATTTTTCCGTCCCTTTTCTCTCGTCGAAATCCGATCTTGCCGTACGTTTGTACGGCTTGCGATACGTCTTTCGGCGATTCTGCGCATTTTTTCCGAGATCAGTGATCTGAAAAGTCGTACAGACCGAAAAGGGACGGATTTTTCCGTCCCTTTTCTCTCGTCGAAATTCGATCTTGTCGTACGTTTGTACGGCTTGCGAAACATCTTTATACCATTCCATGTAATTCCATGTAATTCCGAACTATGTTTGATCTGTTATTAAAAATGATCTGTTATTAAAAAAAGCAAATGAAAAAGCAATGAAAAAAGGAAAGGGCAAAAGTCCTTTCCTTTTTCGTTGCGGGATTATAAAATAATCAAACGCGGAACGTGAGATCACCGTAAGTCGGCATCGGCCAGCGACCGCGGGCGGTGAGTGCCTCGGCGGCATCGACGGCGACGCGGAGCGCGTTCATGGCAGGGATCACGCGATCGCGTTCCAGAACGCAACGGCGCTCTTCATCCTCAACGGCGAAGACGGCGGTCTCTTCGATCCGCAGATCGTGGACGGCGGCGTAGATGCGTCCCTCCAGCGCCGAAAGCTTCAAAATCAGGTCGCGCTCGGCGGTGGTATCGACGCCCTCGACCGCTTCTTTTCCGCGCAGCGTTTTTGTAAGATCGCCGACGTAGGCGGAAATGGCGGGAAGAATGTCACGAAGCGTCATTTCGATCATCGTCTTGGCTTCGATGTCAATGATTTTTCTGTAGTTTTCAAAGAAGATCTCGCGGCGCGAGAACATCTCGCTCTCACTCATAACGCCGAATTTTTTGAACAGAGCGACGTTCTTTTCGTCCGTGAAGCGGGCGAACGCGTCGGGCGCCGTCGGCAGGCAGAGAAGACCTCTTGCCTTGGCTTCCGCTTCCCATTCTTTGCTGTAGCTGTTGCCGGAAAAGATGATCTTTCTGTGCTTTTTGAAGGTGTCACAGAGCAATTTTTCCAGACCCGTGTCGAAGTTTTCGGCATTTTCGAGAACGTCCGCGAATTCGGAGAAAGAATTGGCGACCGCCGTATTGATCACGATATTGGCGAGCGCGCAGTTCTGCGACGATCCCACCATACGGAATTCAAATTTGTTGCCCGTAAAGGCGAAAGGCGAGGTGCGGTTTCTGTCCGTCTTGTCTTTTTTGATAGCGGCGACGGTGCCGATCCCGAGCGACATATATTGCGTATCGTGCTTTTCGTAGGGTGTGCCGTCGGCGATCGCGTTCACAACGGTTTCAAGTTCCTCGCCGAGAAACACCGAGATGATCGTCGGGGGTGCTTCGTTACCGCCGAGACGGCAGTCGTTGCCCGCACAGGCGGCGGATACGCGGAGCAGATCCTGGTACTCGTCCACCGCTTTCAGCACGGCAGCGAGGACGAGGAGAAACTGTTTGTTCGTCTCGGGAGACTTGCCGAGCTTCAGAAGATTGATGCCCGTGTCGGTGCCGATTGACCAGTTGTTGTGCTTACCGGATCCGTTGATGCCGGAAAAAGGTTTTTCGGCGAGCAGACATTCCATACCGAATTTCGGCGCGATTTTTTTCATCAGTTCCATTGTCAAAAGGTTCTGATCAATGGCGGTGTTGGCAGAGGTATAAACGGGGGCGAGCTCGTGTTGTGCCGGTGCCGTTTCGTTGTGCTTCGTCTTGGCACAGATACCGAGGGTCCAGAGCTCGCGGTCAAGCTCGCTCATGAACGCGCTGACGCGGGGACGCAGAGCCCCGAAGTAGTGATCGTCGAGTTCCTGCCCCTTGACTGCCGGTGCGCCGAAAAGCGTTCGTCCGCAGTAAAAGAGGTCGCGTCTTTTGTTGAAATCTTCTTTATCAATCAGAAAATATTCCTGCTCGGCGCCGACGTAGGTGAGTACGCGCTTGGCGTCGATCCCGAACAGACGGGTGATGCGCAGCGCCTCGCGGTTGATCGCGGCGATCGAACGCAGAAGCGGCGTTTTAGAATCCAGCGCCTCACCGGTATAAGAGCAGAAAACGGTGGGAATATAGAGCGATCCGTCTTTGACGAACGCGTAGGACGCGGGGTCCCAGGAGGTATATCCGCGCGCCTCAAAGGTCGCCCGGAGACCGCCCGACGGGAAGGAGGAAGCGTCCGGCTCTCCCCGGATCAGTTCTTTCCCCTTGAATTCCGTGATGCCTTTTCCCGAGCCGGTGGGGACGAGGAAGGATTCGTGCTTTTCCGCGGTAACGCCCGTCAGCGGCTGGAACCAGTGCGTATAGTGGGTCGCACCGAGTTCGATCGCCCATTCCTTCATGACGGACGCGACGGTATCGGCGATCCCCGCGTCGAGTTCGGTCCCGGCTTCGATCGTTTCGAGCAGAGAAGCGGCGACGTCGGCAGGGAGCCGTTTTTTCATCACTTCTTCATTGAAAACGTGGGAGCCGAAAATATCCGGAATCGTATTTTTATTTTCCATAGCTCTTTCCTCTTGGGAGAATAATAATAATTGATTGTAACACACACGAAAAGACTTGTCAAGAAAAAACGAAAGACTGCGGAAAAAATAGGGAAAAGGCAGCGCTTGCAAAAGCAAAACCGCCGTCCCGAAAGGGAGAAAAAACGGGAAGATCTTTCGTCTTTTTTTGCCGAAGACTCTTGAAAATCGCAGAAGGGCGTGCTATGATGAAGATAACCGAATATATCGGGGGTGCCGAAAGGCTGAGACGGGACGCGTCCCGAACCCTTATAACCTGATACGGATCATGCCGTCGGAGGGAGATTTCCTATGTACCGCACAGAATCCGATATGTGCGGTATTTTTTTCGGAGGTTTTTATGAACGAAAAAGAAAAGACGAAGATTCCCGGCGTGTCCGGCACCCGCGTCCTCACCGAGTGCGCGATGATGGTGGCACTTGCCACGGTACTCAGTCTTCTGAAAATAGCACAGATGCCTGCCGGCGGTTCGGTGACCGCCGCCGCCATGATGCCGATCATCCTTATTTCCTATCGTCACGGCACGAAAGCCGGATTGTCTTCTGCGTTCGTTTTTGCGGCGTTACAGGCACTTCTCGGTATGAAAAACTTTTCTTACGTGTCCGGTTGGGCATCGGTCATCGCGGTACTCCTTTGCGATTATCTTCTGGCATACGTCGTGATCGGAGCGGCAGGACTGTTTGACAGAGAAAACGCCCCCGTCCGCACGATGGCGACCGGCACCGTTTTTGTCTGCTTTTGCCGCTATCTCTGCCATACGGTGGGGGGCGCGGTGGTTTGGGCGGAATGTGCCGTAGCGCTGCCAAACGCCGCCGCGTGGGGGTACTCCGCCGCCTACAACGCCACGTATATGATCCCCGAGACTTTCGTCACCGTCCTTGTCGTGAGTTACGTCGGATCGGTGTTGGATCTCTCGAAAGCCGAAGTCCGTCCGATGAAGAAAGGAAAGGGAAAAGGACGCTTCCCTTATTTTGCCGTCGGCTCGCTTCTTGCCGTGATCGCCCTGATCTTTGACGTCGTGACGCTCTTCATGTATACGCAGGACGGCGAGGGCTTTTCCCTGTCCGCGCTCCGGTCGGCACCGCTCCCGCTTCTGATCGTCGTCGGCATTCTCGGCGCCGCTTTTTATATCGCCGGTGTTTTCCTCGAAAAACGCGCCGCGTCCCGCCATGTCGATACGCCGCGCCCGTGAGAAAATCCGTGAAAAAGAAACGCCCCTGAAGCCGAATCGCGTCCGGTCGATACGCCCGCCCGTGAGAAAATCCGTCTGCGTTTTTTCACCGCACAGCACCGCGGGAATCCTGATTGCCGCTGAATCCGGACAACAAAAAAGAAAGGCAGAGAGCCGTTGACTCTCCGCCTTTTCTTATGTAAAAGCGATGGAATGATTCTTTCAGATCGTATTGCCGTTGTTTTTGGAGACAAAAGCACCGTAGCGGAACACGACGGACAGAATGAGATAAAAGACACCGATGGCGGGAATGACGGCACCGGAAGCGGACGAGAACGGAATCAGTTCTCCGAGGACGATAGCAAGAATGCTCTCAAGAATGGTACAGATGACCGTCGCCGCGATGGAAAATAGGATTTCGTGCCAACCGAGATTCTTGATTTCCTCGGCACCCTGATACGTGAAAGGCGTACCCTCAAGGATAAGGTGTTTGTAGTAAGCGTAGGATTCCCGCGCCAGGACGTAATTCGTCAGCGCCATGATAAGGCAGACGACGGAATAATCAAGGAGCGTGTTGAGAAGCAGATTGACGTTGTCGGCTGCGTACCCGACGTACGCGTAGAGAACGGTTCCCATGAGCGCGTCGGTCAGAGTTTCATCCTGCAAAAGGGCCTCGACGATTTCCGTCCTGCCGTACAGGATACAGACGCAGACGATGCCGGCGACCGAGACGATCGCGGCGATCAGGCAGAATACCTTGGCGATCGCCGAAAAGATTTTCATGATTTTAGCGAGTTTCATCAGATTGTGGAGATGATTCATAAAAGACCGCCTTTCCAACGGAATCGGTGATTTTTGGTGAAAGCCCGTGTCGGAACATACTCTATCAGTCTCATTATATATCGAAGACCCGCACTTGTCAAGGAGTAATCTTTGAATTTAGTCCGAACGCGAAAAAAGAATCTCCTTGCGAATGGCAAACGTCGCCGTTTTGCTTTCCGCCCCATTGGCATCGGGAACGGCAGTACACGGTACCTGTTTTTCGGAAAAACCCGGATAATGTAAACGATTATTTGCAAATTGTGGGATTTTCGTAAAAAATCCGGAATCCGGAAACGAAAAAACAATGGGCAGAGAAAAGCGAAGCCGCGCGATCCTTTCACTTCCTCAAAAAATAATCGAAAAAACATCTTGCAACGAGCGAAAATATATGTTATAATGATTTTGACTAAAAATCTATAAATGTTTTCGCGGGTGCGCGTTTATATATAAAACCAAACAAGGAGGACGCAGATGGAGATCACAGAAAGAAGAGAAGAGGGGCGGTTCGTGAGTCTGCTCTATCCGTCGGCAGAATCCTATTTCTATCATCGGGACAGAAATCATCTGCCGCATATATCCGACCGCGTGACGGCGGAACTCGGTCTGTCGGAGATCCTCGATCTGAAAAATGCGAAACTTTCGGATTTTTACACCTCCGAGGAGGAAGTGATACGTTACCGTCAGAAGACGCTTGCGGACGCCGTTCGCTTTCCGGAACTCCGTGAGACGCTCGCAGCCGTCCGTCCCGTGCTGGACGACATCTGCGGACTGCGTGCTCTCGACGACGGATCGTCCGAGAGCGACGCGTATCTTTACAGCATCACGGAAATCGAACTTTACGTTTCCTGCCTTGAGATCCTGGCAAACGGACTTTCGCCTCTCGCCGATCGGGTGGAGAGCGAGGCGTTCCGTTCTCTCTCCTCGTTCATTCTTTCGCTGACGACGTCGGATTACTATCGTGATCTCAACAAAAAACTGTCGGATCTCTCCGCCCGTGTTCACGAGATCAGGAGCGTGACGGTCGGCGTCAATCTCGATGCGCAGCACAGACCGACGTCGGCGGGCGTCCTTTCGGTCAACGCCGAGCCGTTCAAGTCCGGAAAGACGTTGGACAAGATTCTGCGGCTTTCTTTCAAGAACGACGCGTTTACCTGCATCGCCCCGCTTTCTCCCTGCGACAAAGGAGACAGCGAAAACCGCAAGGAGGCGTTGATCGGCGCGTTCAACGGCGCGATCGAGGAAGTGTATAAGAACTCCGTCAAGGGCTGGCGCGCCATCGTTGACGAATACGTCAGCGACAATACCGATTTTCTTCTCAGACTTCTCCCCGAGATCGAGTTCGTCACGAAGTCGGCGGAACTGGTCGAAAAGCTCGGGAAGTGTCCCGGTTGTTCCCTTTGCGTTCCGACGGTCGCTCCGAAAGAAGATAAAGTCTTCCGGGCGGAGGCGCTTTTCAACCCCCGCGTGGCTCTGGCGGTGGATACCGGCATGGTCGCGAACGACTTCGGCTTTGACGAGAAAGCGGGGCTGTTCGTCCTGACGGGACCGAACCGCGGCGGAAAATCCGTAATCACGGTGGCTTGCGGCGCAGCACAGGCGCTCTTTCAGCTCGGGCTTTACGTCCCGGCAAAATCGGCGACGCTTTCGGTCGTTGACGGGATTTTCACCCACTTTCCGGAGGGCGCCGACGATACGATCGACAAAGGGCGTCTCGGTGAAGAGTGTAAACGACTCCGTGAAATATTCGACGAAGCCACCGAGTATTCTCTGGTGCTTCTCGATGAATCCTTATCTTCGACGGGTGCTTACGAAGCGACGTATATCGCCTCGGAGATCCTCGTGGCGTTCGCGGTACTGCGATGCCGCGGCATCTTCTGCACCCATTTGCACGAACTCGCCGCGATGGTCGGCGAGATCAACGAACGTTCGGCGGCGGAGGGCGGCGTACCGGTCGATACCCTCGTGGCGGCGATGGAACAGGGCAATCGCTCGTTCCGCATCGAGCGCAAGAAGCCGGACGGAAAATCCTACGCCCGTGACATTGCCGACAAATACGGTCTGTCCTTCGACGACCTGATGAAACGCGTTTCGGACGCCCGTAAAGGAGGAGACGCAGAATGAGTGTCGTCATCGGTATTGACGTCGGCGGCAGCACGACGAAGATCGTCGGTTTCCGCAAAGAGAACGGAAAGAGGGAATTGATCGCGCCGCTGTTCATCAAGGCGAACGATCCCGTGACTTCGGCGTACGGCGCGTTCGGCAGTTTTCTCGACCGCAACGACCTGTCGATCCCGGATATTGAAAAAGTCCTGACGACGGGTGTCGGCGCCGCTTTCTTACGGCGCGGGATATATAATTTGCCTTTTTGCAGCGTCTCCGAGTTCGACAGTATCGGACGCGGCGGGCGTTATCTTTCGGGATTTGCCGACTGTCTCGTCGTGAGTATGGGAACGGGCACGGCGCTCGTCCACGCGAAGCACGGCAGACCTGCCGAATATCTCGGCGGGACCGGTGTCGGGGGCGGTACCCTGATGGGACTTTCCCGCCTGCTTCTGAAAGCCGAGAACGTCGCGCATATCTCGGAACTTGCAGAGAGCGGCGATCTTTCGAAGATCGACCTGCGGATCAAGGATATCACGAAACCGAAGAGCATGACCTCCATGCCGCAGGATATGACCGCTGCGAATTTCGGGAACGTCTCGGACGTCGCGGAAAAATCGGACGTCGCCAAAGGCATTCTCAATATTATTTTCGAGACGGTGGGCTCCTGTTCGATTTTCGCCGCGAGATCCTGCGGTGTACGGGATATCGTACTGACCGGCAATATGGCGGATCTGCCTTTCTGTCGGCAAAAATGCGAAGAATTCAACGAAATGTATAAAGACGTGCATTTCATGATCCCCGAACTCTCCCCGTTTGCGACCGTGATCGGCACGGCGCTCGGCGGATTTGACGAGGAGGGGACATGAACCCGTTCCGATTTCTGATTCCGAAAAGCATGGTCGAGACGGTCGGCGATGACGTCAGCGTCAGACAGGCGCTCGAAAAAATGCGGTTTCACCGCTATACGGCGCTGCCTGTTCTCGATAAGGACGGAAAGTACGTCGGTACCGTCAGCGACCGTGATTTTCTCGCCTATTTTCTCGGGGCGGGGAGCACCGATTACCGGCTTGCGGAACGTGACAGCGTGAGAAGCATCATGGACCCGCAGGCGAACCGACCGCTCGCGCAGGACGCCTCCATGCGGGACGTTCTCGAAGAGGTCAAAGAACATAATTTCGTGCCGGTCGTGGACGACCGCGGTTGTTTCGTCGGCATGATACTTCGCCGGGAAGTGCTCGGCTATCTCGTCCGCTATTTGCCGGATGATGAATCTCAGGAAAATGAATTTGAAAAACATATATGATGGGAGAAAAACGATGAGCGAAAGAACCCGTGTGAACGCAAAGCCCGCACCCGTTTCCGCCGACGAAACGCCGAGGACGAAGACTGCCGAAAAAGCGGCGCGGCAACTCGCGGAAAAGAAGATGGCGGAACTCGTCTATGCCGAGAACTACCGTCAGAAACTTCGCGAAGAAAAGGCGGCGAAGAAAAGCGAGGAAGTGAAAGCGGCGGAGAAAAAAGCCGCTGAAAAGCGTGAAGCCGAAGCCCAAGCGCGCAGAATGCAGATGGAGGAACTTCTGCAGAAAGAGCGCGAAGAAATGGCAGAAAGAAACGCGAAGGCCGACGCCGTCCTCAAAGGCACCGAGATCGTGAACAAAGAGGTCAAGGCAGAGAGCAAACCGGAAGAAAAACCGAAGCCGGCACCTGTCGTCAAGGAGCCGGAAACGATCGTGCCGGAACCGACCGTGAAAGAAGAAAAGAAAACACTTGCCTCCGATTTTGCCGTCGTGGCGCCGATCGGTTGCTTCATTCCTTTCACGCCGAAACAGAAACCGAAGAAGACCGCAGCGGTGAAAGAATTCAAGGCGCCTGTGGAGTCTTCGAAAAAGCCGGATTTTGAGACGCTCTTTTCGACGTTTTCCGTCTCTGCCGGACGTCCCGCCGATTACGTGACGCTCGAGGAACTTTTCGATTCTTACGACGCACATACGATCAAGCCCGACATCCACAGCAGAGAAGTCATTGAGCTGCTGGACAATCAGAAACAGCAGTCGCAGAGAGAAATGGACGCGATGCTCGAGACGTTCCTCGATCTTCTGAAAGAGCAAAAAGACGAGATCGACCTTCTGAAAGAGCAGAAAGAAGAGCTTGAAAACACCATCAAAACGGAGCTTGAAAGCACCGTAAAGACGGAACTTGAAAACGCTGTCAAGGCGGCATTTCCTCCTGCCGTCGAAGAAACGGCGGAAACGGCAGACGTCACACTGACTGCCGATGAATACGCCGATACGCCCGCCTATGCGGAAGAGCCCGAAGCCGAGGAATCCGAAACCGCAGAGGAAGAGTTTGAAGTCGAGGAATCCGAAACCGCAGAGGAAGAGTCCAAAGTCGAGGAATCCGAAACCGCGGAGGAAGAGTCCGAAGTCGAGGAAGACGAAACCGCAGAGGAAGAGTCCGAAGTCGAGGAAGACGACACCGCAGAGGAGGAATCCGAAGCCGAGGAAGACGGTGAGCTTGCCGCAGAATCCGGCGAAGAGGATACAGTCCTCACCGATGAAGAAAAAGAAGACGCGCTCTGGATCGAAGAAGAGATGGAAGAGGGATCCTTTGCCGTTATTCCGGAAGAACTTCTGGGCATGCCGTGGAAACAGGTCAAAAAATACGTACAGGACGAACTCAAGCAATTGCGCAAGGGTGTGAAAGAAGAGAGAAAGCAGCTCATACCCGCGAAGACGGCGACGGAAGCCGAGAAGAGAAGAGCGGCGTACGAAGCCATCGCACTTTGCCGTTCGACGGTGGAAAATTACGCCGTCCTTCTGAAACTGTCCGTGCAAAATCACATCAACGGCAGCACCATCGCCAATTACATGGACGAAGAGATCACGCTGGAGCATAAGCTCGTCAAAAAACTGAAGAGAAAGGCAAAACGCGCTTTGACACCCATGCCGAGCCGTATGATCGTTTGCCTTCTGAAGAAAAAACAAAACGTGCCGCAGCCGACGCAGCTTTACCGCAAAGAAGCGTAAAACGACGAAACCGTCCCCCGCCCCGCCCCCTAACAAACCCGAAACGGAGAAAACCGATGTTTGAAGAAGAAAAGCGCCCGAAGATGCCCCCGACAGGGAATCAGAATGCCGCCGCCGACGCGCGGGGGAAGGATACGCCTGCCCATTCGCAGGAGGCACAAGGTATGAAAGCGGAAAACCTTTCGGACCAAAAAAGGGTGAACTATGCCTTTTATCCGAAAAAAGACGGGGAAAACGAGAGCGTTGCGGAAAAAACGAGGGCGAACGCGGGCAAAACGGCGGTTCCGTACGTCAGGAAAGATAGAGCAAATACGGCAAAAACTAACGCCTCCGCGGCGGAAAAGAACGGTACGACGGACGAAAAGGCGGGTTCTCCCATCCCGTCCGAAAAAGTCGAACGTCCCGCACCTTCTCCCGCGGATGACAAGTTTTTGACGCTGGATTTTTCCTCCGATCCGATCTATCCTCTTGAATATCCTCCCGAATATGACGACAGTATCGCACCGGCGGGAGCCCCTGCCGGCATTCCGCAGAACGCGGAAAAACCGCAAACCGGTCCCGAAGAAGAACGTCCCTTTGAACGTGTCTTCGGACGCACGGCGCCGGAAGCGAAAGAAAATCCCATCGAGCGCGAGAGAAACAACGCCCGCAGAGCCGCCGGTGCGGCGGCAGTCGAGAGATCGGCGCGGGAAGAAGAAAAAAGAGCGCTCCTTGCCGCTCTCGCGGCAAAGAAAAGAGGCGACGATGACGCTTTTCTGAGCACACAGAGACACGGTGTGCGGATGAGCGCCGGAAAAGGTGCCTATGAGAAAGGGGATCCGTCCCTTTCCGAAGAATATCTGAAGTCCCGTTTTGCCGATCCCGATTTGAGAGCATTGCGGGAAAAAGAGGCGGACGACATTCTCAGAACCGCCAACGAAGAAATCGAAAAAGAGATCGAAAAACGGCAGAAAGAGGAAGAAGAACGTCAGAACCGTCACGCCAAAAAGAAGAAAGACAAGGATGACGACTTTTTCCGTGTGGAAGAACCGTCGGCAGGTCAGAACGAAGAAGAATCCATTACCAATAAACTGACGGAATCCGAGCAGAAAACGCTGCAAAAGGGAAAAGAGCGTGAGGAAAAACGCGAGGATCGCAAAAGACGCCGCCTTGTTATGCGCGCCGGCGATTTCGATTCCTTTGACGTCTCGGGGACCGCGAGTCCCAAAAAGTCCGAAAGCGATAAACCGCTCGATCAGCTCGTCCTCATGGACTATCTGGCGAAGCGTTTTGCCGCTATCCGTGTGGATAACGACCGCAAAAGACAGGACTTGAGCAAAAAAGCCCAGAAGAAACTTCGCAAAAAAGAAAAAGCCGATGCCATAAACGAAGCAGTCGCTTCGCTTTCCGCACTCGGTATCACCGATGATAAATCGACGCAAAAAATAGCGAAATCCATTTCCTCCGCGCGCAACGCGGACGAAGTCTATCCTTCCGCGATGCAGACCGCGGGCGCTGCCGGAAAGAACGCGACGCTCACGCAAAGAATCGAAAAAGCCAAACAACTCGCCTATTCCGACGAGGCGATCAGATATCTCCAGAGCGTAGAAGAAGAACAGCAGAACAACCGTGCCGCGCTCCGCAACATCAAGGAAAAACTGTCCGAAGAGCGCCGCCTGGAGCGCGAAGATAAGAAATCCAATCCGGAGTTTTACCTCCGCGAGTTCGAAAAAGAAGTCAATCCCGCTTTGCAGGCAAAAGCAAAAGGGGATTCCGAAAAAGAAACGACGGAAGCGAAGCTGACGGCGATCCTTTTGGCGTTGGAAGACGCCAGAGACCTCGCGGTCGAAACCCAGGAAATCCTGAGAGAAGAAGCCGAGGACGCCAAGGACGCCGCCGAATACGACGCCTATGCCTCGATGCAGGCTTCACAGAGAGCGAAGATCGAACGCGACAGAGTCGAAAAGATCAAAGGACATTCCGACGTTTCGGAGTCTTATCGCCGGAAAGTGGAGCAGGAAGCTCTCCGCGAGGAGAAAAAAGCGAACCTTGACGCCAAAAATGCCGTCAAGGCGGAAGCCGTCGCGCAGATGAAAGCCGAACTTCTCGAAGAGATCACGGCAGAAAACGAAGCGCGTCTTTTCGAGCTCGGCGCGGCGGAAGCGTCTCTCGCAGCCGAGGCGGCAAGAGTCGAGGCGGAGAGGATCGCCGAAAGCGAACGTAACGCCGCTGCCGCCGCTCTCGCAAAATCGGAAGAAGCCGGTGCCCGTCTCGTTCATGCAAGAGCACGTCTTTCCTTGCCCCTCACCAAGGCAGAGAAAGCGATCCTGGAAAAAGAGATCAAAGACGCCGCGGAGATTCAGCTCCGCTCCGAGCGTGAAGCTATCGAGAGATCCGAAAAAGCCGACGTTGATGAGATAAAGGTTTCTTTCGCCGTCGCAAAAGAAGAGAGAATCGAAGCAGACCGTCTTGAACGCTCCGCGCGTATGCTCGCCGAAAAGGCGGAAGTCTATGCGCTGGAACAGGAAAGACTTGTCGGGGTTGCGGATCTCGACCATTATCCCGAGGCGGAAAACAGCGCCAAAGCCGCGAGAGAAGAAGCGGACCGCGCGTTTGCCCGTGTCCGGGAAGAAGCGGTAAGAGCTGCCAAAGCGGCAAAGACCTTTGCCCTCCTGGAAGCCGCCGTTGCCAAGAAAGAACGCCAGGCGGCGGAGCGTGCCGCGCGAGTCGCCCTGGAAGAAGCGGATATTGCCGAAAGAGCCGCGAAACTCAAAGAAGAACAAGCCATCGTTGCGCTTTATTCCGATAAAAAAGTCGCCGACAGAGAGGCAAAGGACGCGAGATTCGTCGCCGACAGAAAAGCGGAGTCGGCAGTGGCGCAAAAGGCCCGTGCCGCCGCAGCGGCTCAGAACGAGCTGAAACTGACGGCTTACGCCGCCGGTGTCGAAGACGAGCGTCTCTCCCGTGCCGAAAGAGATATTGAGGACGCAAAGGAAAGAGCCCGTGCTCTGGCGGACGTCAGGGCGGAAAGACAGATCCGTCTGTCCGAGAAAACGGCGCTCATCTCCGCCGAGGAAGCCCTCGCCATCATGGATACGGTCGCCGCGCTCCGCGAGGCACGTCTTGCCGAGGTCGAAAGAATCGATATGTCGGTTCTGAGAGACGAATCGGAAGCGGAAACGGACGAAGAGACGAGCGGTGAAGAATCTGCCGAGGAGGTCTTTGAACAGACGCCTGCCGAGCAGAGACGCGAACTCAGAATAGCCAAAAAAGAGGCGACGAAAGAAGCCGATAAAGTCAATATCGAAAGAAGCGAGGCGCGTAAAGAAGAACTCTTTGCTCTCAACCTTGAGAACAAGATCGCCAAGCAGAAAGAGCGCTTGCGCAAAGAGGAGATCGCGAACGAGGTCGCGCTCCGCGAAGAAGGTGAACGCCGCCTGACGGAAGCCAAGACGCTTCTCGCCGGCGCGCTCCGTGTCGCCGAAGAAAAGACTGCCGCGTCTATCCGTGCGGACAAAAACGAAAGATTGACGGCGTCTGTCGCGAGAAAGAGAAGCGCAAACGAGGAAAAGACCGGCGTTAGTGACCGCGTAAAAGCAAAAGCGCTGGAAGCGCGCGTCCAGGCGGAGCGCGTCTCGCGCAAGGCGCACAGTGCCGCCGTGGCGTCTGCGGCTGCAGAGGCGGAGGTCAAAGCCCGTCTTCTGAAAGTCGAAGAGATCCTCCTGGCAAACGAAGACAGACTCGCATTGAACGAACTGTCCCGTGAACTCGGCGAACTGAAAAAAGAACTTGCCTCTGCCGAAAAAGCCTGCGCCGAAACCGAACGCGACGCGGCAAGAGCCGCCGCCGTCCTGGAAAACGCGAAGCGGAAATATGAGGGTGCGGAGGAAAGAAAGAACAACGCGAAAGAAAGTGCGGAGCGTATCCTCGCGGAGCGTGCCGCCGCCATCGCCAAGGAAGAACGCGACCGTGCCGACCGCGATCTGACCGACAAAAACGACGAGAACAGAAAAGCCCTCGCCCGTCTGGCGGTGCTGAAAGCGAAAGAGGAAGCGCTCCTCGCGAAAGAAGAGGAACGCCTTGCCGCGCGGAGTGCCGGTGAAGCACTGAAAGATGCCGTGTACCACGCGGTACTCGCAGAGCGGGTTCCGGAAATAGAAAAAACCGAAGCCGGAGTACAGGCAGAGAAATGCCGTGAAGAAGCGGACCGCAAAGAAGCGGAAAACCGCAAAAAAACCGCGAAAGCCGCGAAAGCCGTCTCGGCTCTGGCAATAGCCGAAGAGCAGGAAGCGGCGCTGGAAGCGGAGATCACCGCCCGTTCCGCCCGGATTGCCGAAGAGGACGCGAAGAACGACGACAGCGCGGCGATCCGTCTGGATTTCGTCGCCGATAACGCGCAAAAAGACGAAAAAACCGCCGCTTTGCGGGCTCTGCGCGCACAGAGAGAAAAAGCCGACCGTTCTCACGAGATCGCCGAGGTCGAGAGGGAGCGTGCAAAGCGTGCCCAAGAGGTAGCCGCACGTTGTCACGAAGCGGCGCTGCACGCGGAGGAAGAATACCTCCTGACGTCGGAAACGGCAAACGCAGGGATCAGGGCGCGCGCCGAGACGGAGGCGAGACGCCTTTCAGAGCGTGAGGTGCGCTTGCGCGACCGTCTTGCAAAACTGAACGAACTCGAAAGAGCGAAAGTTCTCGCCGGCGCAGAGACCGTCGTCGGGCTTTCAAACGCCGAGAACCGCAGGAAAAAACTGAAAGACGGCGTCCGTGAAGCCGCACGGCAAAGAGAAGGAAAAGAGATCGAAAAGACTGCGGGCTCTTCCGAAGCCGAAGAGTTTCTGACGCTTTATCTGGAGGGAAAACGTTTCTATCCGGAAGTCAGCGCCTCCTTGCGCGAGTACGTCGGTCCTATAAATGATAAGGTAAGAAAGTTTACCGAAAAACTTTCGGAAACGATCGAGAATAAAAAATACGTCGCCGCGGAAAGAGAAGAACTGAAGCGTTTCGTCACCGAATCGACCGCTGCTCTTGAAAAAGTGCGCGACGAACACAGAAAAGCCGAGCGCCGCGCAGAAGAAGAAATCGTCAGAGCGCAGAAATTCGAGAATACCGCGAAAGCCGAGGCAAAACGTGCCGCCAAAGAACAGGCGGCGGCTTTCCTGCGCGCCGAAGAAGCCGGACGGTATTATTCCGAACAGATCGGGAAAGAAGAGAAAGCCAGAGCTTACAAATGGATGAAAGAGGCGCGCGCCGAGGCGGAAGAAGCACTCCGCTTTGCGGAAGAACAGGCGCTCCTCGCGGAGAAAGCCGAAGCCGATACGCTGGCAAAAACGGAAAAAGCCGAACGTCTGAAACAGGAAAACCAAAAACTCGAAAAACGCGCGGAAGTCGACAGAGAAGCCGAATACACCGCGCTCGAAAGAGACATTGAAGCGCGTTATGCGAAGCTCCTGCGTGAAGAAGCGGCAAACGCGGAGAAAAAGGCGCAGGCGAGCCGTGAAGCGGCGGATGAAGCCGAGAAAAAGCACAAAAAAGCCCTTGACAGAAAAGAGCGCGACGAAAACGCCGAAAGACGGGCGAAGGAAACCGCGCTGAAAAAGGAACAGGCGCAGCGCGTGGCGAAAGAAGCCGCCTTTGAGGCCGATTATGCGGAAGCAAAAGCCCGCGAGTTGTCGGCAAAAGTCGAGCGTATCGCCGCGGAAGACGCCGCGAGAGAAGCCCGTCTGCTTGCCGAGACGGCACAGAAAACGGCGATCCTCACGGAGATGAGAGTCAAAAATGCCGAAGGGGAAGCCAAAGGAGAAGCCGAAAGGGCGAGAAAAGTCGCGCAAGAGGAAGCCGAAAAAGCGGAAAAATTCGCTCGCCGAGAGGAAGAAAAAGCGGCGAAAGCCCTGAAGGCGGAAACCGAAGTGGCGGCGTCGGTCGCCGAACTCCGGAAAAAGGAATCCGAACGGCAAAAACGTCTTGCCGAAAAAGACTTCGACAGAAAGAAAAAAGAAGAAGAAGCGGCGGCAGAGGCACTTCTCAAAGCCGACAGAAAAGAAAAAGCCGAGAAGGCAAAACAGGCGAAAGAAGCGAAAAAAGAAGCCGAAAAAGCGAAAGAGCGGCTTGAAGAGGCAAAACGGCAGGAAGAAAAAGACCGCAGAAAAGCCGAAGAAGCCGAAAAACGCAGCGAAAAAGCCGAACTGATCAGACAGCAGCGTGCCGCCGAGGAAGAAAAACGTTCCCGTGAAAGAGCGGAAAAAGCGGCAGAAAAAGAACGGGAAAAGCAGATCCTCGCCGAAAAACGCGAAAAGGAAAGAGCCGAAAAAGAAGCCGAGCTGAAAGCCCGCCGCGAAGCCCTTTTGCGTTCCGTCGCCGAAGACGCACAGGCCGCATCCGAGAAAGCACGCCCCAACGTCCGAAAAGCGGATACCGTAGAGGATTATTTCTTCGATTACGTTGAGCAGGATCAGAAAGCCAAGGCGGCTGCCAAAGCGTTCGAGTGGGAACACAGGATCGCCGTTGAAGAGTACGAAGAGGCGCAAAAACTCGCGCTCGAGGCACGGAAAGCGGCGGAAGACGCCAATAACCGGCTCAAAGCGGAGAGCGAACAGGTGCTGGAAGTCATCGTGTCTTCGAGAAACGCCGCCAAGAAAGCCGAACGCCGTGCCAGCTTGAAAAATACCAAAGAGGCGCTTGCAAAAGAACGCAGAGCGGAGAAAGCGGGTGCGTATCTCGATAACGTCAGAAAAGGCGCGAGAAAAGCGGAACTTGCCGCCATGAAAGCGGAAGCGATCGCCGCGATCCGCAAGGAAAGAGTCGATCGTCTGGAGGAAGAAGCGTCGATGCGGACGCGCAGCGAAGAAGACGCGCAGAAACTGCGTCTCGCGCTCGCCGAAGTCAAGGAAGCCGAGACCCTCACCGCGACCATCAAAAAAGACGTCGATATGGCACAGGAAGAGGCATTGATCGCGGAAGAAAATTGCCTCATTGCCGAAAACCGTCTGAAAGCGGGTGCTGCCGATGCGGATCGCGACGTGCTCCGTAGAAATCTGGCAGAAGCGGAAAACACCCTCAAAAACGCCGAGAAACAACTGAAAAACCTCGAAACCATCGCCGAAAAGGCGAAACTTTCCCAATTCGCCAAACAGGCGAAAGCCGATCGCGTTGCGGCAGTCATTGCCGCTACGGGCGCACGTCTTGCCGCCGAGCGGGCTAAGGTCGCCGAAATGAGCGCGGATCTCAAAGCGCAGGCACTTTCCGGTGCCGCAAAAGCCGAAGCGGAAAACGCGCTGAAGATCCTGACGGCGGAAGTCGGAAGAGCGGAACAGTTTGCCGCGGACGCCGAGAAAAAAGCCGTCAGAGCCGCGGTCGCGGAAGCCGAAGCAGCGGAACGCTCCGCGAGAGCCGACCGTCTGGAAGCCGAAAGGATCGCCCGTCTCGTGTCGGCGGAAGCCAAGGATGCGAGAAATGTCGCGAACGCTTCGGCGGACGCCGCATCCAAAGCCGAAAGAGAAGACTTTGCCGAGGCAGAGAAAAAAGCCAGATCCGACGCTGCGGAAGCGGAGCGCCGTGAAGAGGCGGCAGCCGAGGCGGCAAAGAACGCGGAAAGAAAAGCGGATGCCGAAAAGCAAGCCGCAAAAGCCGCGTCCCGCGCCGAAGAAGAAACGAAGCGGTTCTTCGAGGATGAAAAGAAAGTCAGTCTCGAAAGAGCAAAAACCGCCGCCAGAAAGGTTGCCGAAAAAGAGGCGACGGCGACGGGTATCTCTCTGAAACTCACCCCCGACGAGAGAAAAGATTATTTCGACGTCGTTTTCAAAGAAGACCGCCGTATCAACAACGCCATCGCAGAGAACCGCGAGCAGGCGAGACGGCAGGCAGACAGGATCGAGTCGAGATCCCGCGATGCCGAGCTTACGAAGAGAATTGCGGAATTCACGGATAAACGTGAAGAAGCGTACAGAGCACTCCTCGACGCGCGCAAAGAACGCCAGTTGCAGGAACGCGAACTGAAGAGGGCGAAAGACGAAGCGGAAGCGGCGAAAAAGAGAGCGGAAGCCGAGAAAGAAAACCTCAAAAACGCCGAAGGAGACGAAAAAGAAGAGGCACAGAGAGAAGCGTACTTTGCTCTGCGCGAAGCGAAACGCCTGGAGCGTGTTGCTCTTGAAGAGGAACAGAAAGCGGAGCGCGCGGCATCGGCGGGCGCACTTGCCGAACAAACGCTTGCCGCCGCTTCTGCCGCGGCAGAAGCCGCCTGGAAGGACGGCGAAGAAGAGCCGACGGATCAGTACACCTCTTCCGCCTGGAGCGCCGCTGACAAGATCACCCTCAGCGACCTTGCCAAAGGCAGGATCGGCATCGGTGACAAGACCGACGCCGCCGAAGATTTTCTGCTTTCCTACGCCGCCAGAGACTTCCTGACGGAAGACATGAACGAAAAAGGAAAATCCCGCAAGCCAAAGGAAAAGCCCGCGGCGGAGGCGGTCATGCCGACGCTTTTTACAACCGCGAATACGCTGGCTGTCCTGGACACCATGGCAGGCGGCGATATGGACGCGCTGTCTAACCCCCGACAGGCGGAGGCAGACATTGCGGACTCCTATTTTGAACACGTCGTCAGCGATATGCTGACCGAGATCGAGTTTTTCTCCATCTCTCTCGAGCAGGAGAAAAAGCGCATCAAAAAGCAGAGGGGCGACGCGAAGATGAACGCCGCCGCCGAGATCGTAGATCTCGAACGTGCCGTCTGCGAGAAGTATTTTGACATTCTCGGCTTCGGAAAAGAGAAGAACAAAGAGAGCGAAGTCACGAAATTCGTGCCGAAAGCGGTCGCCGAAATCCGCCGTTACAACGCGGCAGTCAAAGCCCTCGAAGCATTGGATCATCAGAAGCACGCATACGCAAGTCTGAAGATCCCCGCCGCTATCCTCGACGGCACGGCGTACAGACCGATGATCTCTCCGGATTACGGCATGGATGAGAGCGAGAGGGAGAAAAAGAGAAATCTTTCCGCCCACGCTTTCCATGCCGATATGTCTCTGATCCGCGCACGGTACAACTACCGTATCGCCAAACTGAACGCCGAATTGAAGAACGGGCGGTATACCTATTCCGCCGAGACGCTGAAAGGCGCGTTCGGAAAAGCGAAAGTCAAAGAGACGAGGAAAAAACTCCGTTCGCAGAGAGAAAAAGCCCTGAAAGCGGAAATCGCCGACAACGGGCGTTACGAGGCCGTTCTGAACAGCGACGTCTTCACGACGCGATTCAAAAAAGACAACGTGAACCGTGCCAGACTTGAACACTATCGTGTCATGCTCATCATGGCGTTGGCGGAGCGGGACGAACTGAACCGCAAACTTCTGACGCTCTATACGGGCGAAACTCCCGTGATGGGTACCGATACCGTCATTTCCCTGACGGAAAACGGAAAAGTCAAGGGCAAGGGATCCGCGCGCGCCTTTGCGGACGCGAAGTACGACGAGATCTTCACCAAGGCGAGAAAGAAACAGTATAACAACGAGTGGAAAACGGCGAAGACCATCCAGAAACTGCGCGTCTCGGAAAAGACGTCGTCGTTGCTTTTCCATCTTCTGAACCGCAAGATGGAACTTGCCGCCATCGTTTCGACGGAGGATAAAAAGATCCGCATCTACGGTTGGCGCGGATCTGCGAGAAAGCAGGCGTTGCGCGAGACAAGAGTATCGAAGAGAGAATTGAGAAAAGTCTCGAGAGAACTCGCCGCCAGACTTCGCAGCGCCAAGGAAGAGAGCCGCACGCGCCCCGGTATCCGTTGGTTTCATTAAGAAAAAAGACCGCCCCCGCGCGGGGCGGTTTTACCGAAAGAGAGGAATAGGCAGATGAAAAAGAAAAACGCGGAGCCGATCGAACTCGAGACCATGTCGCCGAAGAACCGCGAAAAGAGCATCGACGAACTCGAAAGAGAGCGCTTTGCCCTGACGAAAAAGATCGAGGATCTGATGACGAAATACGCAAAAGCAAGCGGAAACAGAAAACTGAAAAGGATGCAAAGACCCGGGCACGCGCCGAACGATTACACCGGGGAACAGAAATAAAACCGCCGCTTTTTGAAGTTTTTTCCGAAAAACTCTTGATTTTTTCTTAAACTATGATATAATACTGTTGAATTGAATAGTAGAGTGAAGAGTGGCTTGCGGGTCACTCTTCCTTTATTGTAAGGAGGAAGCATGAAAAAGGCGATCAAAGACACCGTCAGAGAAATCGTCGAACCCGTCGTGAACGAGCTGGGCTACCGCGTCTGGGACGTGCAGTACGGGAAGATCGGCGCTGACTATCATCTCGAGATCACGATTGATTCCGACGCCGGCATCGGCATTGAAGATTGCGAGCGCGTCCACCGCGCCATTGATCCTTTGTTGGATGAAGCGGATCCCATCGAAGGGTTTTATTACCTTGAAGTCTCGTCTCCCGGTATCGAGCGGGAACTCCGGACGCCGGAGCATATCGCGGCGTCGGTCGGAAAGTTGGCGGAAGCCGGGCTTTTCGCGCCGAAAGACGGGAAGAAAACGCTGACGGGGATCATAAAGTCGCTGGAGGACGGCGTTCTTACGCTGACGGAGGAGGACGGGAAGGAAATCACCGTCAGACGCTCCGAGATCTCCCGTTTACATCTGGTTTATCAGGATTAACATAAAGAGAAACATAAAGAGAAAGGACGCGCTTCGCGCAACACTACTATGAATGCAGAATTTTTCAACGCTCTGGATTTGCTTGAAAAAGAAAAAGGTATTCCCAAGGATTATATGATCGGGAAGATCGAGTTGGCTCTTGCCAACGCCTGCCGCAGGGAAGTCGGACCGAACACGGTTATCCGCGTACAGCTCGACGATAAAAAGCAGGATATGAAAGTCTTTCAGCAGAAGACCGTCGTGCCCGACGGTTCCGTGACCGATCCCGACACCGAGATCGGCGTCTCTGCCGCCAAGGCGATGAGCCGCCGTCATAAACTCGGCGGTGTCGTGGAGACGGAACTCAAGACCAAAACTTTCCGCCGCCTTTCCGCACAGGCGGGCAAGCAGATGATTATTCAGGCGATCCGTGACGCCGAGCGTGAGCGTCAGACCCGCGAATACGAGAATCTCCGCGAGGAGGTCATCACCGTCATTGTCGATAAAGTGGACGTCACGACGGGAAATGTCGTCGTGGATACCGGAACGGGTTACGCCACGATTCTCCGCTCCGAGCTGATCCCCGGAGAGTATTTCGAGGTCGGAGACCGTATCAAAGTCTTTATTTCCGAAGTCAAGACCGGTGAAACGCGCGGACCTATCGTTGCGCTTTCCCGCGTCCATCCGAACTTTGTCAAGCGTCTCTTTGAAATGGAAGTGCCGGAGATTCAGGACGGTACCGTCGTGATCCGCAGCGTCTCGCGCGACGCCGGCAGCCGCTCGAAGATCGCCGTCGAGTCCCGTGACGAAAACGTGGATGCGCTCGGCGCGTGCATCGGTAAAAACCGGATGCGTCTTGACGCCGTTCTCGCCGAACTCGGCAACGAAAAAGTCGATATTATCCCGTTCAGCGAAGATCCCGCGGAATTCGTGGCGGCGGCGCTGGCTCCCGCCAAAGTCCTCGGCGTTATTCTGGAAGACGAGCGCACCTGCCGCGTCACCGTGGCACCGGAACAGCTTTCTCTCGCGATCGGCAGAGAGGGACAGAACGCGAAACTCGCCGCCCGTCTGACGGGAATGAAAGTGGACATCAAAGCGTAATTACGTGACTTACGGAGGGCTTTTATGAACAACCTGCCCAACAGAAAAATACCGGTGCGCCGCTGTACCGGCTGCGGAGAGCATTTTCCGAAAATCGAACTGATCCGCGTTCTCAGGACGCCGGAGGGTGAGATCGTCCTCGACGATACCGGGAAGAAATCCGGCAGAGGCGCGTATCTTTGCCGTAAAAAAGAGTGCCTGAAAAAGGCACAACGCGCTCACCGTCTCGAGTCCTCGCTGGAAGTACCCATTCCGGAAGAGGTTTACGCGAGACTGTCGGAGGAACTGCCGTGACCGGAAGTGAACGCAGGATCCGCGGTATGCTCGGCTTTGCCATGCGCGCCGGCGCTCTCATCATCGGGACCGACGCCGTGTGTCTGGCAATGGCGAAAGAAAAAGCCCCCGTTCTCGTTCTCGTCAGCCAAAGCGCGTCGGCGGCGACGAAAAAGAAGATCGTGACGAAAGGCGCTTATTACGGCATAGCCGTGCAGGAAGTTGCGATCGAACCGGAAGAACTCGGGCATTTGCTCGGAAAGACCACCACTCCCGTCGCCGTGGCGGTGACGGATACGCGCTTTGCCGAAGAGATCGACAAAGCAAATCAGGCGCTATGAAAGGATGACTTAAATGGCACAAAAACCAATCAAACTCGCACAACTGACGAAAGACTTTGCCATGAAGACGAAGGACGTCATTGACGTTTTTCACGACCTCGGCATTGAGAAAAAGACGGGTGCTTCCGTTGATGAGGGAGAGATCGAGATCTTTCTTCTCCGAGTGACGGCGACGCACCAGATCGAAAATATGGACGATTACGTGGAGGGCAAAGCCAAGATCCACATCGAATACGAAAAGCCGAAAGAGGAAGTCAAAGCCCCTGCCGCGCCGAAGAAAGAGGAAGCAAAACCCGCGCCCTCCGTTCCGGTCAGACAGCCGGCACCTGCGGCAAGACCGGCGGCACCCGCCGCTCCCGCTCGCCCCGTCCCCGGACAACAGCCGCTGCACCGCCCCGACAGAGCGGCTCCGGCAATGCCGCCCCGCGACGGCAACCGTCCCGACAGACAGGGCAGACCTTTCGATAACCATCAGGGACGTCCGTCGGATAACCGCGGCGGTCAGCCCCGTTCTTCCGCTTACGGAAAATATACGGCGCAGCCGCAGGAGAATCCCTTTGCCAAGAAATACAATCAGATGGTAAGGGGCGGATTGCAGGCGGATAATCTCCGTCCCGCCGGCACGGCACCGAGCACGGAGCGCCCGGCGCAGAAAGCACTCCTCGAAAAGCAGGAACGTATCGCGAGAGCCCAGGCGGAAATGAAAGCCAAAGCGCAGAGCGAGCGTCCCGCCGCACCCAAAAAAGAAGAGAAAAAGGCACAGCGTCAGCAGTACAAGACGATCACCCCGACGATCGACCGTTCCGCCGTTCAGGGCGGCGTCAACATCGGCGGCGATTACGAAGCCACCGCGCCGAAGATGCGCGTCGTGGATACCAGGACCGCGGACGTCAACCTTTCCAAATACGACGATCACTACAACGACCAGTATTTTGCCATTCTGAACGGCGGCGATTCCAAAGCGCAGAAGCAGAAGCTCAAAAAGCAGGATAACCGCGGTCAGAACGTGAAGAGCTCGAAAGACAAGCAAAGAGCCGCCGCTGAAAAAATGAAGCGGATGGAAGCCGAGCTGGCACGCAAAAAGCAGCTGGAGATCACCGTTCCCGACGAGATCACCGTCGTCGAACTCGCTTCTCGCATGAAGAAGACCTCTGCGGAAGTCATCAAGCGGCTGATGCTCATGGGCGAAATGAAAGGGCTTAACGATACCGTTGATTACGCGACCGCCGAGATCGTGGCGGATGAGTTCGGCGTGAAAGTCGAAAAAGAAATCGTCGTCACCATCGAAGAAAAACTCTTTACGGAAGAAGTCGATAAAGAGGAAGATCTGTTGACGCGCGCACCTGTCGTCTGCGTTATGGGACACGTTGTCCACGGTAAGACTTCCATCCTCGACGCCATCCGTCACACCAACGTGACGCACGGCGAAGCCGGCGGAATCACGCAGGCGATCGGCGCTTACCGCGTCAAAGTCAACGATCACGACATCACGTTTTTGGATACCCCCGGTCACGAGGCGTTCACCGCCATGCGTATGCGCGGCGCGAAATCCACCGATATTGCCATTCTTGTCGTCGCCGCCGACGACGGCGTCATGCCGCAGACGGTCGAGGCGATCAACCACGCGAAAGCCGCCGGGATCGACATCATCGTCGCCATCAACAAAATGGATAAACCGCAGGCAAATCCCGATAACGTCCTGAATCAGCTCACACAGTACGAACTCGTGCCGGAAGCGTGGGGCGGCGACGTGATCTGCGTGCCGGTCTCCGCACATACCGGAATGGGTATCAACGACCTTCTCGAGAGCGTCCTGCTCGTCGCGGAAGTCAAAGAACTGAAAGCCAATCCGAACCGCCGTGCCAGAGGTATCGTCCTTGAGTCCCGTCTCGACAAGGGATGCGGTCCCGTTGCCACCATCCTCGTGCAGAACGGTACGCTTCACCAGGGCGATTACGTGATCGTCGGTAATACCGTCGGACGCGTCCGCGTCATGAAAGACGATAAAGGTAAAAACATCAAAACGGCAGGTCCCTCCGTTCCCGTCGAGATCACCGGTCTTGACGACGTGCCGCAGGCAGGCGACGAACTCAACGCCGTCGAGGACGAGAGAATGGCGAAGACGCTCGCCGATCAGCGCCGCGAAGAACTCCGTCAGGAAAACCTGGCGGCGAGATCCCGCGTCAACCTCGACGATCTCTTCACGCAGATCTCCGAAGGCACGAAATCTCTCAATATCATCGTCAAAGCCGACGTTGCCGGTTCTGCCGAAGCTGTCAAATCCTCGCTTCTCAAACTCTCGGGTGACGAAGTCAAAGTCGCCGTCATCCATACCGGCGTCGGCGGAATCACCGAGTCCGACGTCATGCTCGCGACGGCGTCCAACGCCATCATCGTGGGCTTCAACGTCCGTCCCGACAAAAACGCGCTGGACAGCGCCGACCGGAACGGCGTCGATATCCGTACCCACCGTATCATTTACGAGATCATCGACGAGGTCGAGGCAGCCATGAAGGGTATGCTTTCGCCCACGTACAAAGAGACGCTCCTCGGCCACGCCGAAGTGCGTAAGACCATCCACGTGCCGAACGTCGGTACGATCGCCGGTTCCTACGTGCAGGACGGAAAGATCACGAGACAGTCGCAGATCCGCGTCATCCGTGACGGCGTCGTTATCTTTGAGGATAAGATCTCGTCCCTGCGCCGCTTCAAAGACGACGTCCGCGAGGTCGCCGACGGGTATGAGTGCGGTGTCGGTCTGGATAAGTTCAACGATATCAAAGAGGGCGATATCCTCGAAGCGTTCATTATGGAAGAAGTCAAGGCGTGATAAAATCGCGCCGCGTACCCCTCCTTTGAACAAAACAAGATCCGCGTTTTGCCAACTATTGTTAGCAAAACGCGGTATTTTTTTGCGTAAAGCCGACTTTCATATCCGAAATGCCGCCTGCCGTTTTTCTCGTTTTTCGGAAAGAGGAGAGCACCGCTTTCCGGTTTTCAACTTTGCGCGCGTGAAAATATTTTGAAAATCTTGAAATACTCTTGCAAATACGCGCGGAATCCTTTATAATTATTGTATATAATTATGAGTAAATGCCGGAATCACAGACAAGGAGAACTCTATGATTATCGAAAAGATCAACATCAAGAGCTTTGGACTTCTCACGAATACGACGATGGAATTCTCGAAGACCGTCAATGTCATTGAGGGACAGAACGAGTCGGGAAAAAGTACCATTGCCGCCTTTATCAAATATATGCTTTACGGCTTTGACACCCGCGAGAACCGAGACGGGGTGGACGAGCGTAAGAAGAGAGTCAACTGGCACACCGGCGTCGCCGAGGGATCCATGAACGTCTGCTTCCAGGACAAGCGGTATCTCATCAACCGCTCCACCGTCCGCAGCGACAACGGCGGTCACGTCACTTATCGGGAAGACGCGTCGATCATTGATCTCGAAACGGGCTCTCCCGTTTTCGGAAAGAATCCCGCCGGTGAAGTTTTCTTCGGCGTCGATAAGACGCTTTTCGAGAATACCGCGTTCATCGGCGCACTTGCCGAAGCCCGTGTTTCGGAGGATTCCGTCACGACAGCGATCGAGAACATTCTGTTTTCCGGCTCCGAGCAGCAGAATCAGAAGCACGCCGCCGAACAGATCACGGAGAAGATGAACACCCTGCTTCGCGAGGATGGAACGGGCGGTATCATCGTGGATCTTTTCCGGAAAGAAAAAGACCTTTCCGAGGTCCTGACCGCGGCGCAGAGCCACAACAGAGAGATCCTTGCCACCGAGTCCGATCTTCACGCGATCCGGAAGAACAAGGAGGACGCCTCGAAGCGTTACGCCGATCTCTGCGAACTTGACGAATGTTATAAAAACGTGATGGTCATCGACACGTTTGATAAACTGCACGCTCTGGAACTTGAAAGCGAGAAAAAAGCCGAAGAGCTCCGCAACTACGTCGAATCGTCCGCCAAGGACGGATTCGTCCCCGATGAAGAATACCTCCACTCCCTGCGGGAAAAGCGCCGCAACTACAACGAAGCGTACTTTGCGCTCCGCGAGGCACAGGTAAAAGACGTTGAGTGCCGGGCAAAAACGGGACTCTCGAAAGACCTTGAGAGTTCGCTTGCGCTTGCCGACGCGATGTCGGGTGAAAAAGAGATCATGAACCGTGCCGAGACGATGCGCGTCCGCCGGTTCTTCAACGTCGCCGCCGCGATCGCGGGCGGACTGTTCGCCGTTGCCGCCGTCGTGTTCCTTTTCTCCGGTATCCCCGCCGCGTCGGAGACCGTCTTCCGGATCATCGCGGCAGCCGTCGGCGCTTGCGGTATCGTTGCCGCCGTCGTGTTTTTCGTGTCGTTTTTCCGTCTCGGGAAGAGTCTTCAGTCTCTCTGCCGCGAATTCGGCACCGAGAATTTTGAGGATCTCGGCGGGAAGATGAAGATGATCGGCGAAGCCCGCAAAAAACGTGATGAGATCGTCGGTTCCGTCCGCGACGCGCAGAACGCGCTGACGCTTGCCGAACGCAGGAACGAAGAGGCGAAAGCCGATCTGACTGCCTGTATCGCCCTTTGGGAAAAGGAAATGCCCACCGAAGATCTTGCGCACTATCTTGACGATCTGGAGTTCCGCGTCGGAGATTTTCTCTCCAAAAAGAAAGAACTCGAAGATGATAAAAATCTCACCGAAATGACGGTGAAAGATATCCGCGCTTCCCTCGCGGGCAAGAGCGAAGTGGACATCCGCGCCACCGTTCCGCCTTTGAGACGAAAAGCCCTCGAGCAGGTCAATCACGAAGGTATCGTGAACGGCATCGCCGAATGTAAAGCGCAGATCGCGGCGGAAGAAGAAAAACTCCGCGCCGCGGAAGAGGGACTTTCGGAACTGAAAGCAAAAGCGCAGGATCCGGCGACCGTCCGTGCGAAGATCGCGTTTATCGAAGAGCGTCTCGCAGAACTGCAGATGCGCCACAAAGCGTATTTTTTGGCTTACAAAACCATTGAGAGCGCCGCGGAGGAACTGCGTCTTGAAATCTCTCCGCGCCTCGGTAAATACACGACGGATATGCTCAGCGTGATGACCGACCGCAAATACAGCGATATCGACGTTTCCGACGGACTCCGCGTGTCGTTCGTCACCGGCGACGGGGAAAAGAAGTCCGTGGATTTCCTCTCGGAGGGAACGAAAGATCTGACCTATATCGCCGTTCGTATGGCACTCGCCGATATGCTTTTTGAAGAAAAACCGCCCTTGACTTTTGACGAGAGTTTCGCGCATCAGGACAACAACCGCTCCCGCGCGATGATGCAGGCGATCGTCCATCTCGGCAAAGAGGGCTTCCAGAGCTTTATTTTCACCTGCCGCAGCAGGGAAGAGACCCTGGCGTGCGCTTTGGACCCCGACGCCCGCGTCTTCCGTATGACGCTCGGCAAAGAAGAAACCGCAACGAATTGAAAGAAAGGCGATGCCGGAAATGAAAAGTGTTCTGACCATAGGCAGTTCTTATATGGAACAGACCTTGACCGCAAACAGAATGCCCGCCGTCGGAGAAACTCTGACGGATGACGGCAGCGTCACGTATATGCCGGGCGGGGAAGACGTCTTTGTCGCCATGGCTCTTGCGAAACTCGGACTTAAAAGCGCGTTCTGTTCCAAACTCGGCGCCGATCTTCACGGTCAGCGGTTGTTTGAGCATTACAAGGCGGCGGGACTCGATACTTCTTTTCTCAAAGTCGATCATGATTACGAAACGGGTATGCGCCTGAATTTCCGCGCCGACGGCGGGGAACGGCGGCTCGTTTTTCCCGGTGCCAATCAGAATCTGACGGCGGAGAACGTCGCGGACGTTTTCGAACCGGACCCCGGTGCCGTGTTTCTCGGGTTCTCATTGCCGTTTCCGACGCTTCTGGCGGCGGCGAAAAACGCCGAGGCGAGGGGTGTTCCCATTTTCCTGTGTGCGAACGATCTTTGTGAAGAGATGCGGACCGACATTCTTCCGCAGGCGGAAATATTCTATGCCGGGGAAGAGGATACCGAAAGATTGACGGGCGTCCGCCCGACGGGGCACGCTGAAGCCCTGAAAGCCGCGCTTGCCCTTTACAGAAAAGTCAATTGCCGCTACCTTCTCATTCGTCTTTCGGGGCGCGGGACGTTCTTTTATGACGGACGGCATTACCGTCTCTTCCCCCCCGTTTCGGGCGCGAGACCGAAGAACACCGACGACAAAAAAGCGAGGACCGCTTACCTTGCCGCTCTGATCTATGCCGTTCTGTTCGGTTATCCCGTTGACGGTGCCGTGACGGTCGCGTCGGCGGCGGAAGCTTTTGTGTACACAAGCGAGGACAAAGACGTCGGTTATCCCACCGACGAGGATGTCCGCGAAATGTTGAATAACAATAACGTATAAAAGGAGAGAATCATGAGTATCACGTATAACGAAGTGCAATTCCGCTCCGCAGACGGTATCCATACTATCGTGGGACGTATTTACCGTCCCGAAACCGAGCCCCGTGCCATTCTTCAGCTTTGTCACGGCATGATCGAGCATATCGGGCGTTACGACGATATTGCGAGGTTTTTCGCCTCTCACGGTTTTATCGTCGCCGGGCACGATCATCTGGGACACGGAAAATCCGCGGCGAAGCCGGAGGATTTCGGATTTTTTGCCGATAAAGACGGCGTAGATAAACTTCTTTCCGACCTTCATACCATGAACTGTATCGCACGGAAAGCCAACCCCGGTCTTCCCGTCATTCTTCTCGGACACAGTATGGGATCGTTCATCGTCCGTCTTTTCGCGGAAAAATATACGAAAGACATCGACGCCCTCATTATCCACGGCACCGGAGGACCGAATCCGCTTCTGCCGGTCGGAAAGGCGCTGACGGCGATTCTCGAAGCCCTTTACGGCGGTCACTACCGCTCCCGCATGATTGCGAATATGGCGTTCGCGGGCTACAATTCCAAGTTCGGAAAGAATTGCGGTGTCCACGCATGGCTTTCGAGAGATCCGAAGTGCATCGAAGCGTATGAAGCGGATCCCTTTACGCAGTACATCTTTACGGTGTCCGGCTACCGTGATCTGTTTCGTATGGTCGGCGGTTGTAACAGCGCCGCCTGGTTTGCGAATTATCCGAAAGACCTGCCGACTCTCGTCATCAGCGGAACGGCGGATCCCGTCGGCAATTTCGGGAAAGGTCCCGATTACGTCTATAAGCATCTGCTGACGGCAGGCGTCGGGAAAGTGTCTCTCAAAATGTACGAGGGCGCCCGCCACGAACTTTTGCACGAAACCAACGTGGAAGAAGTGAAGAACGATCTTCTCGCGTGGACGGAAAGCGTTCTCGTATGATCAAGGCCGTCGCTCTGACCGGACCGACCGCGAGCGGAAAGACGTCGCTTTCGCTTTCTATTGCCGAGCGCTTCGGCATGGAGATCCTCTCCTGCGATTCGATGCAGATCTACCGCCGTATGGATATCGGGACGGCGAAAGCGACGCCCGCCGAACGTGCCCGCGTCCCGCACCACCTTTTGGATATCCGGGAACCGGACGAGCGTTTCAGCGCGCAGGATTACGCGGATGAGGCACTTGCCGTCGCGCGGGAAGTCGAAATGCGCGGCGCGCATCCGTTGTTCGTCGGCGGTACCGGTCTGTACCTTGACGCCGTTCTTCGCGGCAGCGGCGAAACGCCGCCGTCCTCCCCCGATTACCGCGCCCGTTTTGAGGCGGAAACGAAAACGGAAGAGGGACGGAAGAAACTGTTTGAACGTCTGACGGCGGTCGATCCCGAAAGTGCCGCCGCCACCCATGAAAATAACGTCCGCCGTGTGCTTCGCGCGCTGGAGATCTTCGATGCGACCGGCATCCCCAAAAGCGAGTGGGACAGAAGAAGCAAAGAGCGGAAAAGCGAGTTTGACGTCTGTTGTCTGACGCTCGACGCCCACGACCGCGAGACGCTTTACCGCCGTGCCGACCTTCGGGTGGACCGGATGCTGGAAGACGGTCTGCTCGACGAAGTCCGCACGTTGTACCGGGACGGCTTTCTGCCGCCGGACTCCACCGCCGCGCAGGCGATCGGATATAAAGAACTTCTCGGCGTCGTCGGAGGCGGCGTTTCTTTGGCGGAAGCGAAAGAGCAGCTTCTGGTCGCGACGAGGCATTACGTAAAACGACAACTGACGTGGTTCCGCGGCACCCCCGCGCGCGTTTACATAGACACCGAGGACGGAAAAGAGAGGAGCGAAAGCGAGATCTTTTCCGATGCCGAACGGTTGATATTACAACATTTTCCCGAATTTTTATAAGAGGACGAATATGCAAGCCGAATTGCTGAAAAAAGCACTCAGTCAGGGTGCGCTTTCTCAATACGCCGGTCTGTACGGCGATCTGACGCGTTATACTTCGAGGATGCTCGGCGCCGTCAATACCTTTGAACAGGTTTACGGAAAAGGACGGGATATCGCGATCTTTTCCGTGCCCGGCAGATCCGAGATCTCCGGCAATCATACGGACCACAACCGCGGTTGCGTACTGGCGGGTGCCATCGACCGCGATATCATTTCCGTCGCGTCGAAAAACAACGACGGCGTTATCCGCTTTCATTCCGCGAACTATCCCGAGGACGTCGTCGATTTTTCGAGGATCGGCGATCCCGGCAATTTCCGCCCCTTTACCTCCCGCGCATTGATCGCCGGAGTGGCGGCGGGCTTTGAGCAGAACGGATACGCGATCGGCGGTTACGACGCGATCTCGACGACCGAGGTGCTGAAAGGGAGCGGTATTTCCTCTTCCGCCGCCTTTGAAGTCATGATCGGCAATATCCTGAATTATTTTTACAACGACGGTACGGTGAAAAACGAAGAGATCGCGAGGATCGCGCAGTATTCGGAGAACCGCTTTTTCGGAAAGCCCTGCGGACTTATGGATCAGACGGCGTGCGCCGTCAGCGGCTTCGTTTATATGGACTTTTGTGATCCTGCCCGTGCCGAGATCGTACCCATCGACTTTTCTCTGACGAACGCGGGTTACGCCATCTGTATCGTCAATACAGGCGGCAATCACGCCAATCTGAATAGTGACTACGCCGCGATCCCCGGAGAAATGAAGGCGGTCGCCGCCGCCCTCGGTCAGGATGTCCTGCGGGGGATCACGGAGGAACAGATCGTTGAAAATATCGCGCGGCTCCGCACCGAAACGAACGACCGCGCGATCCTGCGCGCCTTGCACTTTGTCCGTGAAAATGAGCGTGTCGGGAAGATCAAAGACGCGTTGCAGAAAAAGGACGTGGACGCGTTTCTCAAACTTGTTTCGGAGTCGGGACGTTCCTCTTTTGAGTATTTGCAGAACGTCTATCCCGCCGGTGCGCCGCAGGAGCAGGGACTGTCTCTCGCGCTTGCCATGGCGGATCGGTTTCTCGCTTCGCACAAAGGCGCGGCGAGGGTTCACGGCGGCGGCTTCGCCGGAACGGTGCAGGTCTTTGTCCCCCGCGCGGACGCGCCCGCTTTTTCGGAGATGATGGACGGCGTGTTCGGAAAAGGTGCCACGATGGTACTTTCCATCCGTTCCGTCGGCGCCACCAGACTTTTCGGTTAATAAAAAAGGAGATATTGTATGGCAACCAAGAAAAACAACGTCACCGAGGCAGCGCCCGTGAGTGACAAAAAAGCCGCGATCGAAACCGTTATGGCTCGCATTGAGCGCGAGTGCGGAAAAGGCTCAATCATGCGTCTAGGCGAGAATACGGCGATGAACGTATCGGCGGTATCGACGGGATCGCTCTCTCTGGACTTTGCTCTGGGTGTCGGCGGTATCCCGAAAGGCAGGATCACCGAGATCTACGGTCCGGAATCCTCCGGTAAAACCACGATCGCCCTTCACGTCGTCGCAGAGACACAGCGTCTCGGCGGAGAAGCGGCATTCATCGACGCGGAGCACGCGCTCGATCCCGATTATGCGAAGCGTCTCGGCGTTGACGTCAACAATCTGCTCGTCTCTCAGCCCGATTGCGGTGAGCAGGCGCTCGAGATCGCCGAAACGCTCGTCAATTCCGGTGCGATCGACATTATCGTCATCGATTCCGTCGCGGCTCTCGTTCCCCGTCAGGAGATCGAGGGAGAAATGGGCGCCGCGCACGTCGGTATCCAGGCGCGTCTGATGTCTCAGGCGATGAGAAAACTGTCCGGCGCAATCGCAAAATCCAACTGTATCGTGATCTTCACGAACCAGCTTCGTGAAAAAGTCGGCGTTATGTACGGCAATCCCGAGGTGACGACCGGCGGCCGCGCGCTCAAGTTCTACGCGTCGGTCAGAATCGACGTCCGCCGCACGGAGTCTCTCAAGAACGGCGACGAGGTGTACGGTTCCCGTACCCGCTGTAAGGTCGTTAAAAACAAGGTGGCACCGCCTTTCCGCACCGCGGAATTCGACATTCTTTACGGAAGCGGCATTTCCAAATCCACCGAGATCATCGACATGGCGATCACCCTCGGCATCATCGAGAAGAGCGGCGCCTGGTTCTATTTTGACGGGCAGAGACTCGGTCAGGGTAAAGAAAACGTCCGTAAGTTTATCGAAAGTGACAAGGAATTCATGGAAAAACTCGAAGTCCTCGTCCGCGATAAGATGAAGAACCGCAACGGTGACGAAGAAACCGTCGGGGATGACGAATTTGAAATCAAAGACTTCTCGCTCGACGAAGAAGTCTGAAAGGGAAACGGGGGCCGTCGGTAAACGCGTGCCCCCCGTGCTTTTTCTTGTGGTATGACCAAGATCATGTATATCAAGCCCGCCGATACCAAAGGGTATCTGACGCTCGGTTGCGTCCGCGACGGGGAAAAAATACGGTTGACGGTGGACGAAGAGACTTACGGTGAGATCGGGAGCCCGCTCCGCTCTGACGTGTTGGAGGGGGAAAACGAGAAACTTGCCCTCGCCGCCTCGGAACGGTACGGGACGCTTTTGTCCGCGCTCCGCATCCTTTCCTACGCCGACAACAGCGAAGACGCCCTCTGCCGCAAACTCTCTATGCGAGGGTATTCGCGGGAAGCGGCAAGGGAAACGGCGAGGGAGATGGTCAGACTCGGTTATCTCGACGAGAAGCGGCAGCTTCGCACCGTCGTCGCCGCCCTCGCCAACGGGAAACTCTACGGACCGAGGAAGATCCTTGCCTATGCCGCGGGAAAAGGATATAAAAGCGAAAACGTAAGGGACGTTCTCCGCGATCTGACGGAAGACGGGACGGTCGATTTTGAACACAATCTGACTCTTGTATATGAAAAAAAAGGAAACGGCGAACCTTTGACTGCCGAGGAGCGGCAGAAATGGAAGTACCGTTACGGCTATTGAAACGATGTTAAAAAGATTTATTTCCTATTACAAACCGCACCTGCCGCTCTTTCTCTTCGATATGTTCTGCGCGACGGTAGTGGCGGCGAGCGGACTCGTCACGCCCATGATTGCGAGACGCATCATCAACGATTACGCGCCGAATGGAAACGCCGAAAAACTGCTGCTTTTCTCGGCGATTTTGCTTTCCGTTTACGCCGTGAAAGCCGTCTGTAATTATATGGTCGGGTATTACGGCCATATCGTCGGTATCCGTATGCAGGCGAATATGCGCCGCGACCTCTTCAAAAAGATGGAAACGCTGCCGTTCTCCTTTTACGACGCGCACAAGACGGGTGACTTGCTCTCCCGTCTCGTGAACGACCTGTTCGACGTGTCGGAACTCGCGCATCACGGTCCCGAGAATCTCTTTCTGTCGGCTTTGATGCTCATCGGCTCGTTCTTCGTTCTGCTCGACATCAATGTGGAACTGACGCTCATTCTGTTTGCCGTCATTCCCTTTATCATCCTTTTCACGACGCTTTCCAGACGCGGTATGCTGAAAGCCATGAAAGCGTCGAGAAAACAGATCGCCGCCGTCAACGCCGACGCCGAGAACTCGCTTTCCGGCATCCGGGAGACAAAGGCGTGCGTCGCCGAAGCCAAGGAACTTGCGAAATTCGATCACGACAACGAACTGTTCATGGAGTACCGGCGGCAGTCGATGCACCACCTCGGACTGTTTGAGTCCGTGATGACTTTTCTTTCCGATCTTTTGTATCTCGTCGTCATCGCGATCGGCGGACTTTTCCTCTTGAGAGGGAAGATCGACGCCGGCGATTTTGCGGCGTTCGTACTGTATATCGGAATGTTTCTGAATCCGATCAACCGTTTCGTCTCGCTCTTCCAGCAGCTTCAGGAGGGTATGACGGGTTTTGAGCGTTTCTGCGAAGTCATGGACACCCCCGGTGAGACCGACGAGGGGAAAGTGACGCTCTCGGACGTCAGGGGCGATATCGCCTTTTCCGACGTCTCGTTCCGTTACGAGGGCACGGACGGTGAATCCGAAGAAAATATGGTCATTTCCGGTCTTTCTTTGCACGTAAAACCGGGTGAAACGCTGGCGCTCGTCGGTCCCTCCGGCGGCGGAAAAACCACCCTTTGCCACCTTATCCCCCGCTTTTACAATACCGTTTCGGGAAGCATCCGTCTCGATGGGGTGGATATCCGCGATATTGCGCTGTCCTCCCTGCGGCAGAATATCGGTATCGTGTCGCAGGACGTCTTTCTTTTTGACGGCACGATCCGTGAAAACATCGTTTACGGCGTGGACGGCGATGTGCCGGATGAGAGACTTTATGAAGCCGCCCGTTGCGCCAATATTCACGATTTTGTCATGACGCTGGAGAAGGGTTACGATACCGAGGTCGGGGAGAGAGGCGTGCGCCTTTCCGGCGGACAGAAACAGCGTATCGCCATCGCACGGCTGTTCTTAAAGGATCCGAAACTGCTGATCCTCGATGAAGCGACCAGCGCCCTCGATAACGTGACGGAGATGCAGATCCAGTCCGCGCTCGAGGAACTGTCGAAAGGGCGTACCGTCATCGTCGTCGCGCACCGCCTCTCGACGGTCAGAAACGCCGATACCATCGCCGTCGTCGATCACAACGGCATTCTGGAGCGCGGCACGCACGACGAACTGATCGCGAAAGGCGGCGCTTATTTCCGCCTTTATCAGGGACAGTTCAAGAAAGAGGATTTTTCGGTTTGCTGACCGTTTTTCAGCAAAAAACTTGACTTTTTCCGGTATTCCTGTTATAATAACGAATGGAATTCTGTTTGAATATGACGTACCGCCCGTGTGCGAGCGAGTGATTCGCCGCCCGGCAACAAAATATGAGGGAGGTTTTATCCCATGACCGTTTGTCCGAACTGCGGATCCAAGATCCGCGATTACGTCGTCACCTGTCCGAAGTGTCATATGCCGACCGGCGTCGCCGTTTCCGGCGCATCTACCATCAAACTCAAGACCGACAGAAGTCTTTGGAAGTTTATTCTTCTGAACGTCGTCACCCTCGGGATATACGAGTTGTTCTGCATGACACAACTCGGCGAGGATCTCGACGTCGCGGCGTCCAAAGCCGACGGAAAATCGACGATTCCTTTCTGGATCATCGCGGTGCTTCAGGTGCTGGGCTTCCTGATCTTTCCCGTCATCATGCTGCTCGTCTGGTACGATAAACTCTGCGACAGGATCGAAGACGAACTCCGCCGCCGCGGCATTTCGTACAAGTTCGATGCCGGCACTTTCTGGGGCTGGGGCATCATCGGTTTTTTCATCCTCGTCGGTCCTTTCATCTTCTATCACAAACTGTTCAAGGCGATGAATTATATCGGCGCCGATTACAATTTCCGTCCTTAATATAAAGATATCCCCTCGCGGCATACCCGCGGGGGGATATCTTTTTATGCAAAAGCGAAAGACACCTCAATAAGACGTTATAACGAGCCGAAGCAGCGTCGGTTGACGTCTTATTCCGTTACGATCTCGATCATTTCTTTGATGCTCTTTCCGCGCAGAAGATCTCTGTAATAGGAGATCTGCTCTTCGATCATCTTGTCGATCACTTTCATACCGAGCAGTTCCACGGGCGCTTTGTCGTCCGTCAGAATGTAGGAGCCGCCCTCATATTTTTTCATTCCTATTTTGACGGAGTTGATCACCTTTTGCAGCTCGTTTGGGGATCCTTCGGCGTTTTTCGTCAGAGCGGGGAGGGGATCGTCGCCCTTGACGGCGAACAGTTCGCGGTTCCCGTTGCAGTCAACGATATAGACGGTGGGGAAGACCGAGGCGATCGTATCTTCGAGATACTCGTTGATGGAGCCCGTATCTTCCGAAACCATATTGAGATTCACGACCATGACGCCGCCGTCGCGCAGGCGATCCTTGACCTCCGTAAAAAACTCGACGCTCGACATCTGCGGAGGAATGGTGATATCGCGGTAGGCGTCCACCATGATGACGTCGTAGGTGTCCTTCGACATCCGCAGGTATGCCCGCCCGTCGAAGACGACGGTTTGCAGTCTTTCCTCGTCGCGGGAAAGTCCGAATCGGTCAAAGGAGAGTTCGAGGATTTTTTCGTCGATCTCGACGCCCGTGATCTTCATATTGGGAAAATAATGAAGGCATTGTCCGGCGTAAGTCCCGGTGCCGAATCCGAGAATCAGCATATCGCCCTCGCTCTTTGCCGTCAGTCCGGCGAGGAAAGGCGCGGCGAGCGCATAGTCGTAGTAAAGACCTGTCAGATAGCCGTTTTTCGGCGCGATGGATTGCACACCGAAGAGGACGTTGGTCGAGAGGGCGGTGTACTTCGCGGTTTCGGTGACTTGCAGATAGTTATAGATGGATTCGTCTTCGTAGAAGTTTTCGTCCTCCGTTTCCCAGAAAGCGAAAGTGGAAAACGAGGCGAGGACCGAGAACCCGACGGTCAGAAGAAGTGCGATACAGGGTTTCACGATCTTCTTCGGAGAGATTTTAACGTACTCGAAAATGAAATAAATCAAAGAAATAACGAGCAAAATCGCGGCGAAAATGACAAAAGTCAACGCCGTACCGACCGTAGGAATGGTGAAGAAAGTCGGCAAAAACGTGCCGATGATCGAGCCGATCGTGTTGAGAGCGCCGAGTTCACCGACCGTTTTTCCGCTCTCGTCGAGACTGCGCACCGAGAGCTTCGCGAGCGTCGGAGAGACCGTTCCGAGAAGCAGAAGCGGAAAGACGAAAAGCACCGCGCAGGAGAAAAACGAAGCGAAGATCAGGAAGTTTTCGCCCGAAAGCACGGCTAATATCAGGGAGATGGCGGCGATGATGTATTTGCCGAAGAACGGCACGGCGGCGATCCAGACCGCGACGATCAGAAGACGCAGATACAGTCGGTCTGCCGAGGCGTTTTTATCGGCGGAACGTCCGCCCACGACATTACCGATCGCCATGGCGATCATGATGGCGCCGATGATGATCGTCCACACGATCTGCGAGGACGAGAAATAGGGGGCGAGCAGTCGGCTGGCGCCGAGCTCAATTGCCATGACGGACATGCCGGAGAAGAACTCCGTCGCGTAGAGAAACCATTTTTGCTTCAAAAGACGGGATGTGTGCCCGGTTGCCATCGGTTCGTTTTGTTCCATAAGTCCTCCGATCGGAAAGATGATTTGACGGTATCATTATAATATACCCTTACGGAAAAGTCAATGAGAGCGCAGGAGGAAGTTACGGTGTGAAGTGATGTTATGGCTACGCCATGATGTTATGGCTGCGCCATAGTGATGTTTTGCGGCGTTGCCGCAAAGTGATGTTGTGCCAAAGGCACAGTGATGTTATGGCTACGCCATAGTGATGTTTTGCGGCGTTGCCGCAAAGTTATGATTCTCGCTCCGCTCAAAGTTATGAGGTTCGCTTTGCTCACCGTTATGGTTTGCGGTTGCACCGCAAAGTTATGAGATGTGTTCCTACACGCCCGCAGGCACATCACTCGCCGGCGGCTTGGATAAACAAAAAACCGTCTTTCGTTCACCAAAAGACGGTTTTTTGTTGGAGCTGGTGATCGGAGTCGAACCAACAACCTGCTGATTACAAATCAGCTGCTCTGCCATTGAGCCACACCAGCATTACGGAAACTCATTATAGCAGAGGGGAGGATTTTTGTCAAGAGTTTCGCGCAAAAACGGTGTTTTCGGGACAAAAAGCGGAAATAACTTGACTTTCCCCGCCTTATTATATATAATATATCCGTAAAAATATAAACCCGCACGGGTACAGGAGACTGTTTTATGGAACGCACTTACATCGCGGACGTGAAACCCGGAACGAAAGTCCGCATCCGGGGTTTTATCGAAAACCTCCGCAACAAAAGAACCATGGCATTTCTCGTCGTAAAGGACATCACGGGAAAGATCCAGGTCACCCTTGAAAAAGAAAAATCCGAAGAGATGGCGGCGCTCGTCGATACCATGACGGTGCAGTCGGTCATCACGGTCGAGGGCGAAGCCGTCGCCAACGAATACGTGAAAATGGGCGGTATCGAGATCCTCCCCTTGTCGATGACGGTCGAGTCTCTGGCGGACGCGCTTCCGATCAAGGACGATTCCGATATCGACTGCCGTATGGATTTCCGCTGGATCGACCTGCGCCGCGATCAGAACCATCTGATGCTCCGTCTGCAAACCACGATCACCGCCGCAATGCGTGAATTTCTCGTTGCCCGCAGATTCGTCGAGATCCATACGCCGAAACTGATCGGCGCGGCGAGCGAATCCGGCTCCGACGTCTTTGAAGTGAAATATTTTGACGGATCGGCGTATCTCGCGCAGTCGCCGCAGTTCTATAAGCAGATGGCGATGGCGGCGGGATTGGAGCGCATTTTCGAGTGCGGCCCCGTCTTCCGCGCCGAGAAGTCCTATACCAATAAGCACGCGACCGAGTTCACCGGCTTCGACCTCGAGTTCTCCTACGTGGACGGCGTCGAGGACGTTATGAAGATGGAGGAAGAACTCCTCGCCTATACGATCGGAAAGGTCAAAGAGGCACACGGAGAAGAGATCAAGGCGCTCTTCGGTCTTGACGTCGTCGTTCCCGCGCTTCCTTTCCCCCGCATGAAACTCAAAGACGTTTACAAGGAGCTTGAGGCGCGTTACGGCTTCACCGTCACCGACAGCGTCAAGGGCGATCTGACGACCGAAGCCGAGCATCTCGTGAAGAATCTTTCGATGGATATGTTCGGGCACGAATTTCTTTTCATCACCGATTACGACGCGAAAGAGCGCGCGTTCTACCACATGAGAGATGAGAACGGCGTTCCTATGGGTTACGACCTTATCTGGCGCGGATGCGAGATAACCACCGGCGCGGTACGTGAGCATAGATTTGACGTGCTCAAAGCGCAGGCAGACGAGAAGGGACTCGGCAAGGACGTTGAGTTCTATCTCCAGTTCTTCCGTTACGGTTGCCCGCCTCACGGCGGCTTCGGTCTCGGGCTTGGCCGGCTGGCCATGCTGTTCCTCGGGCTCTCCATTAAAGAAGCGGGATTCCTGTTCAGAGGGCCGAAC
>JAZLLY010000026.1:0-13899 GCA_045598385.1 Eubacteriales bacterium
CGGGGTAACTATTGCCCCGAGAATTTTTTTGTATCAAATGTACAAATGCGCCTGCCGAAAAGCAACAGAATGACCAAAAAAGCAGACGAGATTTCCATGAAAGCGAGAGGATTGTTTCCATGAAAAAATATATTATGTCTCTGGATCAGGGAACGACAAGTTCCCGCGCCATCCTTTTCACCTACGGGGGGGAGATCGCCAGCAAAGCGCAGCGGGAGTTCCCGCAGATCTTTCCGAAAGAGGGCTGGGTGGAACACGATCCGATGAGTATATGGTCCACCCAGATCGGCGTAGCGACCGAAGCACTCCAGAAGATCGGCGGGAACTGGGACGAAGTCGCCGGGATCGGCATCACCAACCAAAGAGAGACCACCGTCGTCTGGGACCGCAAAACGGGAGCACCCATCCATAACGCCATTGTCTGGCAATGCCGACGCACCGCCGCGTACTGTGAAAAACTCAAGGCGGACGGATGCGAAGAGATGATCAAAAAGAAAACAGGGCTACTGCTCGATCCCTATTTTTCCGCCTCGAAGATCCGTTATATCCTCAATCATGTCGAGGGCGCACAAGAGATGGCGGAAGCGGGCGAGCTTTGCTTCGGCACCGTTGACTCCTGGCTGATCTACCAGCTCACGGGAAAGAAAGTCCACGCGACGGACGTCTCGAACGCCTCCCGCACCATGCTATTCAACATCCATACCATGGATTGGGACGACGATCTGCTTTCCCTCTTCGGTATTCCGAGAGCCATGCTCCCGAAAGTTCTACCCTCTTCGGGTATTTTCGGCTACACCGACGAAAAGATTCTCGGCGCTTCCCTGCCCATCGGCGGCGTCGCCGGAGATCAGCAGGCATCCCTGTTCGGTCAATGCTGTTTTGACGCCGGAGATCTCAAAAACACCTACGGTACCGGTGCCTTTCTTCTCATGAACACGGGCGACAAGCCGAAGATGACGGACGACGGACTGCTCACCACCGTGGGATGGCAGATCGGGGACCGCGTCACTTACGCCCTCGAAGGTTCCGTCTTCGCCTGCGGCTCGGCTTTGCAATGGCTGCGCGACGGACTCAAGATCCTCGATTCCGCGGCTGACAGCGAATATTACGCCGCTAAGGTCAAAGACACCGGCGGTGTCGTCGTCGTTCCTGCTTTTCAGGGGCTCGGCGCACCTTTCTGGGATCCTTACGCCCGCGGCATGATCATCGGTCTGACGAGAGCGACGACCAAAAACCATATCATCCGCGCCACGCTGGAATCCATGGCGTATCAGACGACCGACGTCGCCGACCTGATGCAGACGACCTCCGGCATCCGTATCAAGGGGCTGAAAGTGGACGGCGGCGCTTCCGCCAACAATTTTCTCATGGCGTTCCAGTCGGATATACTCGGCGTTACGATCGAAAGGCCGGTATGCATCGAAACGACCGCACTCGGCGCCGCTTATCTCTGCGGTATTTCCGTCGGCGTTTATCACTCGCTTGACGAGATCCGCGCACAACATAAGATCGAGCGGACGTTTGAGCCGGAACAGGACGAAACTTGGCGAAGTGAACATATCGCCACCTGGCGCCGCGCCGTGCAAAGAACCCTCGGCTGGAAAGAAATCCGGTGAATTGTCAAGTGAAGTGCAACACTTTTCTTAATTCATTGTCCCATAATTCCTGAGCGGAATGAAAGTTCAAAACTTTGCGTTTTCAAAGTGTTGCACTTGATAGTATAATTCAACAATCCTAAAAGAAAACTCCGATACGCCGTATCGGAGTTTTTCATTTTTACAAAAGGATCCGTAACAGTTCACTGTGATACGATACCGTACTGCAATTTGTCTTTATCGTGACAATCGGACGTCACGATGACGGGACTGCCGTTTTTTCTGATCTTTTCGAGAATAGTCTCGTCGGGATACGGCGTTTTTCTGTATCCCCTCGCGATCGCCCCGTAGTTGATCTCGAAGGTCACGCCGGTTCTGAACAGTTTTTGCAAGGCGTTATCGACGGCAATTTGGTATCTCTCATGATTCTCATCAAAGAGTTTTCCGCCCTCATTGAATTTTGTCACGAGATCAAAATGCCCGACGATATCACAGCGCGTGCGGTCAAAAACGTCACCCACAAGACTGTAATAATCCTCGCAGAAAGCGTAATAATCTCCGCCGTAATACAAAGCAACATTCTGTCTGAACGACTCTTCACTTTTATCAACGGGAAGATAGACACCGCCTTTTTTTACGTAGTGAACGGAACCGATGACGTATTCGTAAGGATCGGTCTTTTCATCCGAAAAATAATCCTGCTCTATGCCGAGAAGAACGTGTATTTTCCCTTTATATTCTTTTTTGAGAGCACCCACTTCTTCGATATATTGCCGCGTTTTTTCCCTTGTCATGCAGTAAGACAGATCGAATGGCGTATAGGAATGGCCGGAAAAACCGAGTTCCGCCAACCCGAGTTCCAGCGCTCTTTCGATCATTTCCCGCGGTGTGTCTTTTCCGTCGCAAAAACAGGTATGCGTATGAAGATTGGATAAAAACATAGAAAACCTCCTATTGTCCCGCGTCGGCGGCTTCCGTCAGCGCGTCGGACAAGCGGCAAAAATCTTCCGTCGATAGTTTTTCTCCTCTGACGTTGGGATCAAAGCCGAGGGAAATGATCGCCGCCGCTATTTTTTCTTTTCTATACTCCGGTAATTTGGAGGAAAGCGCGTTGACGAGTGTTTTGCGGCGCATTTCAAAAGCGCCGTGGATCAGACGGAAGAAAAGCGCCTCGTCCTTCGGTAAAAACGGTTTTTCTGCGAAAAGGTCGATGCGGATCACGGCGCTGTCCACTTTCGGCGCGGGCATAAAACATCCGGCAGGCACCTTGAAAAGGCGTCTTACGCTCCCGTAGTACCCGAGGACGGCGGTAATGGCGCCATAATCGGAAGTTCCCGCTTTCGCGCAGAGGCGGGACGCGACTTCGTTCTGCACCATGACGGTAATCCCGCGAAAAGGCACCCCGCTTTCGAGCAGGCGCATCAGAATAGGCGTCGTAATGTAGTACGGCAGATTGGCGGCGACGAATACTTCTCTGCCCCCGGCATACGTCGAAACCACTTCTTTGAGATCCGTCTTCATAATATCCTCGTTGATCACGGTCACGTTATCGGTATCCGCGAGCGTCTTTTCGAGGACGGGGATCAGTCCCTTGTCGATCTCTACCGCGACGACGCGTTCATAGCGCTCTGCGAGTTCAACGGTCAGACACCCGATGCCGGGACCGATCTCGAGGATTATGCAGTCGGGGCGGTCGGCACAGGCGTCGGCAATATCGGCGGGCACCATCGGATTGATCAGAAAATTCTGACCGTAATCTTTGCGGAATACGATCCCCGCCTCCGCCATCAGTTCTTTAATGGTGTTCGGATGACATAAATTCATAAACTCTCCCGATTCTCTAAAAAAACTCGTAAATCCTCTTGACAAAGAGGAAATTTGATAGTATAATACATACCGATGCTGATGTGGCTCAGTTGGTAGAGCAGTTGATTCGTAATCAACAGGTCATCGGTTCAAGTCCGATCATCAGCTCCAGAAGTCCTGCGGAATACCGCGGGACTTTTTTATTTCCCGGATCATAAAACACAAACGGTTCCGCGACAAATCATACCACAAACCGACGAAAAAGTCAAACGCATAACCATTTTGGTATCTCATCCGTTCCTCATACGCCCGCGGCGTATATCATCCGCGTAAGCGGATATCATATGGCTCGCCATATATCATCCGTTCCGCAGAGGAATGGATATCATTGTAAAAAACCACTTTTGTCCGAAAGACAAGAGTGGTTTTTTACCTGTCAAAGACTGACCAAAAGTACAATTTCAAGCTAAAACTGACCAAAAGGTACGTGCGCCTGTCTGCTCGACAAACCGGGATTTGTCGGTTTAATGATTCGCTTTTGAAAAGGGACAGTTCTTTCCGAGACATTGATTGTTTCGAGCGGAAAAATCCATAGATTGCTCTGCAAGTTTATCGTTTTGCATATCTGCACCGCCTTTCCGAACAAAGTGTAGCATAAATACAAGGATGTGTCAATGAAGCGTTTGCAGGCGCCAAAATGCGTCGCAAACATGAAGCGGCGGCGTTGCCGCCATGAAGCGCTCACTTCGTTCGCATGAAGCGAAGCGCACCCGTCCTCCTCCGTGTGGCGAAGCCACGTTTCATAGGGCGCAGCCCTGCTTCATTTTTCATGCGCCGCAGGTGCGCTTCATTCAAAAAAGTCTCTTTTGTCATTAGACAAAAGAGACTTTTTTGTTGGAGCAGGTAACCGGAATCGAACCGGCACGACCAGCTTGGGAAGCTGGTGTTCTGCCACTAAACTATACCTGCAATGACCGACGGTGATATTATACAACATCACCGTCGAAAAATCAAGTCTTTTACGTATTTTTTCGCCGAAGCGAAACAAACAGACGTCTGACAAAGTCAAACGGTATCACGAAGACCGATAAAAGAAGCGTAAAGCCGAGTTCTGTCAACGTCAGCGGCGCCGTGCGGAAGAGCGCACCGCCGAAATAAATCATGAGTATCTGCACGACGCTTATGCATAGCAAAATCAGAACGAAAGGTTTGTTCTTTCCAATATCGGCGAAAAGCCGCAGTCGTTCACACCGGGCGCACAGACAGTTCGAGAGTCCCGAAAAAATAAAGAGAGCGTAAAATCCAGTCAGAAACACGACGTCGTTCTGCGATTTACGATACAGACCGCGTATCGACGGCAACGTCAGAAACAGAACGCAGATCCCGAGGGTAAAAGCGCCGGCAAGCACGATATGGGAAAGCATTTCCCCGGAAAGGATCGGCTCTTCCCTTTTTTTCGGCTTTTCGTTCATATAATACGGGAGCGCGGGTTCTCCGGCAAACGCCAGACCGCCGAGAGTATCCATGATCATATTTACCCAGAGCATCTGCACGATCGTGATGGGATTCGGGATCCCTATCCATTGTCCGATCAGCGAAACGCCGCAGGCGGCAAGATTCATGATCAACTGAAACGTGATGAATTTCCGGATGGATTTGAAAATGGTCCTCCCGTAAAGAACGGTATTTCTGATCGAAGAAATACTGTTGTCGAGCAGGACGGCGTCGGCGGCGTCCTTTGCGATGTCTTCTCCGTTTCCCATGGCAAAGCCCACGTCGGCGAGTTTCAGGGAGGGGGCGTCGTTGATCCCGTCGCCGGTCATTCCCACGACGGCACCGTTCTCCTGTGACAGACGGACGAGACGCCGCTTATCCGCCGGAAGCGCCCGCGCCACGACGCGCAGACGAGGCAAAACCGCCTTGATCTCTTCGTCGTTCATTTTGATAAGTTCCGCGCGGTCGAGGACGACCTCGTCGCTTCCGAAGCGATAGATCCCGCACTCCGAAGCGATCGCCCGCGCCGTCTCTTTTCCGTCCCCCGTCACCATCACGACACGGATCCCGGCGCGCCCGAGCGACTTCACGGTCTCTTTCACGTCGGGGCGGAGTTTATCCTTCAGAACGGCGAAAGCCAGAAATATGAAAGAGTCGGAGCGTCTCGTTTTTACGGCGATCGCCACGACGCGCTCTCCTTTCGCCGCGTACTCCGAAAAGGAGGCAAAAAGAGTGTCTTTACGGACGGGCACGGTGCTTCCGTTTTTCGTCAGCGCATATCTCGTCTTCCCGAGGATCACCTCCGGCGCGCCTTTGACGAGGACCGTCCCGTCTTTCAGCGTGACGGAGGACTGCTTCGTTTCGCTTGAAAACTTCGTTTTTTTGACGATCTCAAAAGGCGGTGGCGCCTCTTTCAGAAAAAATCCCGTGATCGCTTTATCCGTCCCGTTCCCCCCGAGAAGCGTTCCGCCCGACAGAACGGCGTCGGTATTGGCGAACGCCGAAAGCAAAAGATAATGATAAAGATCTCCCGTCTTTTTCAGTTCCGACATCCCGCAAACGGCGCCGTCCGCGGTCAGAAAACGGTCGAGAGACAATGCCCCCGTCGTCAGAGTTCCCGTCTTGTCGGTGAAAAGAAGATCCATCGACCCGGCGGTCTCGATACCCACCATTTTCTTCACGAGTACGCCGTCTTTTGCCATTCTTTTCATATTGGCGGAGAGAACGACGGTGATCATCATCGGCAGTCCCTCCGGCACCGCGACAACGATGACGGTGATCATCAGCGTCAGGGCGTGGATTACCGTCGTCATGACGAACGGAATATCCGAAATGTCGGCGACGATTTTCGACCATTGATAGCCGTTTTCGGAAATAAAGGTATTGAATAAATACGTCAGAGCGACAAACGCCGCCAGGACGTACCCGATCTTGCTGATCTGCGACGCCAGGCGGGAAAGCCGGAGTTTCAGAGGGCTCACCCTGGTATTTGTTTGTATATCGCGGGCGATACCGCCGTAATAGGTCATCATTCCGACGCGGTCGATCCTGACGAGGGCTTCCCCGTTCGTGACGAGCGAGCCGCGGAAGACTTTCGTCGGTTCCGAGAGTTCAAAGGTTTGTACGTCCTTTCCCGCTCTCTTCTCCGCGTCGCGGCTCTCCCCGTTCAGCGCGGACTGATCCACCGAAAGTCCGCCCTCCAGGACGGTTCCGTCCGCCGGTATTTTTTCGCCGGAGGACAGAAAAACGACGTCCCCGACCACGAGGTCACCGACCGGGATCTCACACATCTCCCCGTCACGCACGACACGGACGGCGGTTTTTCTGGTCTCTTCCTGCATCCGCAAAAATGCCTTTTCGCTGCCGAATTCCGAAGCGGTCGAAACCGTCGTGGCGATCAGAACGGCGAGCAGGATCCCGCCCGTCTCCCACCAGTTCACTTTTCCGAGCGTCAGGACGACCTCCGCCGCGAGGGCGATCAGCAATATCTTGATGATGGGATCACGCAGATTTTCGAGAAACTCTCTGAAAAATGTCTTTCTTTTTCCCTCGGTCAGCGAGTTGTCACCGTGCAGGTCCCTCGATCGTTCGACTTCTCTCGACGAAAGTCCCTTGTTTTCAAAGTTCATAACTTACCTCTCTCTTTTTTCACTATATGAGAGGCAAAAAGACAAAATGAAAAAGCCGGTGCAAAAAACACCGACTTTTCTGTATTCTTCAAAACCCGCGTTGGCCGTGTAACACAATATTTTAACCCTGTTTGTGACAGGTGGGTGCCCTCTCCGTTTTTTTGCGCTTTCAACGTCCGCATCCGAGGGGTACACAGACAGCCTCGGTGCGGGAGACCTGCATCCCGAAACGGAAGTTTATCCGGGCTCCCTTATTATATGCGTAGGTCCAAAACCGCGTTATCACGCACCACGCAGGACAAAATCAGTCGTCGTAATCGACTTCACTGAAGAAAAGATCGTTGAAATAATCTTCGACCTTGTCGAATTCCTCGTCGTTCTCGACGGATTCGAGGATCTTGTCGTCACCGTCGTCGGTCACACGCAGGATGACGTATTCATCGTTTTCTTCGTCGTCGGCGGGAATCATCGCATAGTAAAGGCGTCCGTCGATCTCTCCCTCCGCAAGAAGTTCAAAATCGAGTTCTTCCCCGGTTTCTTCATCCGTCAGCGTAAAAATCTCGACTTCTTCGGTCTCTTCATTTTCGTTTTGCAAGTTCTTTTCGTCAGCCATTTTCAATCTCCTTTTCCGATACCGATATTGTATTCCATTTCCTTGATTTTGTCAATAGGTTTAGAGAATTTGCGTCAGGATCTCGTTGCTGACGTAGAAACCTTTTTCCGTCAGCCGCAAGGTGTTATCCGACAGGGAAAGATACCCCGCCTTTTCCATCTGTCGAAGTATTTGTTCCTTTCCCTCCGTAAAGGATCTGCCGAAGCGTTCCGCGTAATCGGAGAGCAAAATCCCTGCGGATGTCCGCAGCCCGAGCATCGCATACTCGAAAGCGCGCATAGGCGGCGGTATCGTCTCGGCACAACGGGTGGCAGCAGCACCGAGCGATAGATATTCTTGCCTGTTATCGGTGTTCATATACCGGTTTTCACCGTCAAATGAAGCGGCGGAAAGACCGACGCCGATATAGCGTGAATAGTCCCAATATTTCAGATTGTGACGGCACGCAAAGCCGGGCTTTGCGTAGTTGGATATCTCGTAATGCGAATAGCCCGCCTCGCGCATTCTTTCGTGCAGGATATCCACCATCAGAAGTTCTTCATCCTCGGTCGGAAAAGTCAAGGTATCCCGCATACGGAAAAAGGGCGTTCCCTCTTCGACGATCAGACTGTACGCCGAAATATGCGTGGGAGAAAAAGCGAGCACCGCGTCCACCGTAGCGGCGAAACTATCCGCCGTCTGCTCGGGGATCCCGTACATCAGATCGACGTTGAAGTTGGAAAACCCGGCGTCCTTTACCCATTCGACGGTTCGGCGAAAATCGTCGAAATCGTGTATTCTGCCGAGGATCTTCTGCTCGTTTTCATGAACGGACTGCAATCCGATACTGACGCGGTTGACGCCCGCGTCCCGACAGGCGGAAAGAAATGCCGGCGTCACAGTCCCGGGATTCATCTCAACGGAGAACTCACAGTCGGGCGAAAGCGAAAAGGTTTTCCGGATGCAAAGCACGATCGAGGAAAACTCTTCCGGCGTGAGCGTCGATGGCGTTCCGCCTCCGAAAAAAACGGTATCGACAAAGATCTTCTTTTCCGCCCCGTAACTTTCGATCTCTTCTTTCAGACGGGAAAGATAGCGAGCCCTGTCCGCTTCATTAAAATCGGAAAAAGAACAGAAATCGCAATAACGGCATTTGGAGCGGCAGAACGGAATATGGACGTAAAGTCCTACGGCTTTATTTTTCATCGTCAAGTTTCAGCACCGCCATAAACGCTTCCGGAGTCACTTCGACGCTGCCGAGTTTGCGCATCTTCTTCTTACCCTCTTTTTGCTTTTCCAGCAGTTTTTTCTTGCGGGTGATATCACCGCCGTAGCACTTGGCAAGCACGTCCTTGCGCATCGCTTTTACCGTCTCGCGGGCGATGACCTTTGAGCCGATCGCGGCTTGCACGGGAATCTCGAACAGTTGTCGCGGAATGTTGTCCTTAAGTTTTTCTGCGATCTTTCTCGCACGGGTATAAGCGCGCTCTTCAAATACAATGAAAGACAGGGCATCCACGATCTCTCCGTTCAGAAGAAAATCGAGTTTACAAAGTTTGGATTTTTCGTATCCTTTCATCTCGTAATCGAGAGAAGCGTAACCCTTGGAACGGCTCTTGAGGGCATCGAAAAAGTCGTAAATGATCTCGTTGAGCGGCAATTCGTAGTGCAGTTCGACGCGCGTCGTGTCGATATACTTCATGTCGATGAACGTGCCTCGCCGATCCTGACAGAGATCCATGATACCGCCGACGTATTCGGTCGGGGTAATGACGGTGGCTTTCATAACGGGCTCGTACGCCGTCGCGATCTCGTCGGGCGACGGGAACTTCGACGGGTTGTCGATCATGACCGTCTCGCCGTTTTTCATTTCCACTTTATAAATGACGGACGGTGCCGTCGTGATGAGGTCAAGATTGAATTCGCGCTCCAGCCGTTCCTCGATGATCTCCATGTGCAAAAGTCCGAGGAATCCGCAGCGGAAGCCGAAGCCGAGCGCGATCGAGGTCTCGGGCTCAAACACCAAAGACGCGTCGTTGAGCTGCAATTTTTCGAGCGCGTCGCGCAGATCGCCGTAACGCGCGCCGTCGGCGGGATAAATGCCCGCGTACACCATCGGATGGACTTCGCGGAATCCGGGAAGCGGCGTTTGTGCGCCGTTTTCGGCGAGCGTCACGGTATCACCGACGCGGGTCTCCCCGACGGTCTTGATGCTTGCCGTGAAATAACCGACTTCGCCGGCGGAAAGCGATCCCGTCGGAGAAAGACCGAAGGGCTCCATGGTTCCGACTTCGACGACGTCAAAAAGTGCGTCGGTGGACATCAGACGAATCTTGTCCCCCGCTCTGACACAACCGTCAAACACGCGGATATAAACGACAACGCCGAGATACGGGTCGTAATGCGAATCAAATATCAACGCCTTGAGGGGGGCGGTTTCATCCCCTTTCGGCGCGGGAATATCGGTGATGACCTTTTCCAGGACGTCGTCGATATTCAGTCCGCATTTTGCGGACACCGCCGGACAGTCGGCGGCGGGAATACCGATGATATCTTCGATCTCCGCTTTCGTCTTTTCCACATCGGCGGAAACCAGATCAATCTTATTGATCACGGGGAGGATCTCAAGATCGTTGTCTATCGCGAGATAAGCGTTGGCGAGCGTCTGCGCCTCGACGCCCTGCGTGGCGTCCACCACGAGGAGCGCACCCTCACAGGCCTTCAGAGAACGGGAGACCTCGTAACCGAAGTCAACGTGGCCGGGCGTGTCGATGAGATTATACTCGTACTCTTCTCCGTTTTTCGCTCTGTAATTCAGTTTGACGGCGCGGGCTTTGATGGTTATACCGCGCTCCCGCTCCAGATCCATATTGTCGAGAAGCTGTTCTTCCATATCCCGCTTATCGACCGTCTGCGTTTTCTCAAGAATACGGTCGGCGAGCGTCGATTTTCCGTGATCAATATGCGCGATGATGGAAAAGTTTCTGATATGCTTTTGTTTTTCGTTCACTTAAGTTCCTTTCAGACGGTCAGACCGAGAGAAACGGCTCGACCGCGGCGGCGTATTTTTCCATTTTTGCCGAAAGATCTTCTTCTCCGTCACCGTGTGCCAGAATGTAGAACTTGATCTTCGGCTCGGTGCCGGAGGGACGGATGATGATCTTATCGTCGTTTTCGAGCGTCAGATAAATGACGTCGGCTTTCGGCTGACCGGTCGGCGTAATCTTTCCTGTCTGAAGATCGCGGAAGTTCTGTAAAAGATAATCGCCGAACGCCCTGACGGGAACGTCCGCGTAAGTGGCGGAAGGCGCTTCGTGCAGTTTCTTCATGATGTTTTTCTGCTTCTCTATGCCGTCAAGTCCCGGCATTTCGATATTCAGCGTTTTTTCGGTGTAATAACCGTACTTGCGGTACAGATTCCGAAGCGCGTCGTAAAGCGTCAAGCCCTGTTTTCTGTAAAATGCCGCCATTTCGAGGATCATCATCGAAGCCCCGACGGCGTCCTTATCGCGCGCGTAAGGACCGCAGAGATAGCCGTAACTCTCCTCGAATCCGAGCAGGAAATCGTCGGCTTTTCCGACTTTTTCGTAATTTTTGATGACCTCACCGATGAATTTGAAGCCCGTGAGGACGTCGTGAAGTTTCACGCCGTTGCTGTTGGCGATCTTGTACGCCATATCGGTGGAAACGAGACTCTTGACGCAGTACGCGTCGGGGGAAAGCCGCCCCTCTTCTCTCTTGGCGGAAATGACGTAGTCGAGAAGCAGGTTGCCCATCTGGTTGCCCGTGACGGTCACGAATTTTCCCGAGGCGTCCCGCACCATCACGCCGACACGGTCGGAGTCGGGGTCGGTCGCAATGATGAGATCGGAACCGTGACGGTCGGCGAGTTCAATGCCGATCGTGAACGCTTCCGCAAATTCGGGGTTCGGTTTTTTGACCGTCGGGAAGTCACCGTTCGGCGTCATCTGCTGCTCAACGGTGTGAAGATGTTTCAGTCCCATCCGGCGGAAGATCTCGGGTACCAGACGGTAGCCCGCGCCGTGGAGCGGTGTGTAAACGACGGAAAGGTCGTCTGCGACCTCGCGCACCGCGTCTTTGCGGATGGCGGTACGCATAACGGCGTCAAGATATTTTTCATCGAACGTCTCGTCAAGAACGGTGACGGCGCCGGATGCGACAAGATCGGCAAAAGGCGGAAGATCGGAAAGATCCAGCACGTCAAAGGCGTTTCTTGCCGACGAAACGACTGCCGCCTGCTCCGGCGAGACCTGCGCACCGTCTTCCCAGTACGCTTTGTAGCCGTTGTATTCTTTGGGATTATGAGAAGCCGTGATATTGATACCCGCCATCGTATGCAGTTCGCGGATGGCGAAAGACAACTCCGGCGTGGGGCGCAGAGAATCGAATATGTAAACTTTGATGCCCTCTGCGGCAAGGACGCGGGCACAGATCTCGGAAAACTCCGTCGAATGATTCCGCGAGTCGCAGGCAATGGCGACGCCCCGATCTTCGCCGTGTTCGCTCTTGATGAGTGCGGCGATACCTTTGGTGGTCTGCGCGACGGTAAAACGGTTCATACATCCGATGCCCATATACATCGTCGAGCGCAGTCCCGCCGTCCCGAAGTCCATAGGCGCCGAAAAACGAAGCAGTTTTTCGTCTTCGGTCAGATTTTCGATCTCATTTTTCTCTTCGGCGGTCAGAGCGTCGCTCGCCAACCATTTTTTTATTTCGGTTTCGTAGGGTTTCATCACACTTCCTCTGTTTCCATAGCAGATTTGAGAGCACAAGCCAACTGATCGGGACAGGATGTCGGCTTCCCCCCACAACGGATGCCGGAAAGTTTGGCGATCGCTTCCGATACCGGCATACCCTTTACGAGTGTCGAAACGCCGAACGTATTGCCGGGGCATCCGCCGATGAATTTACAGTCGGTGATCACGTCATTCGTCACGTCCAGCACGATCATGCGGGAGCAAGTCCCGCTCGTACGGTATTCGATGTGTTTCGTCATAAAACAACCTCACGTTTCAAGATTCTTATACATACCGACGAAAGTGACGTCGGGACAAAACAGGGAAAAATAAACAAGAGCAGGCAAAAAACTCTGTCCCTCGCTTTTTAATACGGCGCTGTAATATGTAGTGTTTTCGTAAACAAAACTTTGCATTTTAGCAACAGAATAATCCAAATACCTGCAAATCGGATCTAAAAATCCGAGCGCTTCATCCTGCGGCAAATGCACTTCCAGATAACGGTCGTCTTCCCTTGAATACGGAAAAACCGACAGGGTATCCGATAACAGCGCGTATTTGCAGTCTGCGTCCCCACCGTATCCGTAAACCGGGGTAACGGCGACGATCTTCAGTTCATTTGTAAAAATCGTATCTTCGGTCGCGCATACTCTTCGCCCGCGCGCCTCTTCAAAAGGCAAAAGACAAAAACCGGCGTCGCCCGCCTCAAGCGCCGAAACCGCATCTTTTGCGGAAGACGTGGGCAAAGGAGAAAATTCGCCGAATTCATCCGAGAATACCGCAAACGCTTCTTCTGAAAGCGGCTCGGCGACATAGGCGATCCTGCGTTTTACCGTTTCTTGCGGAAAGAAATCGCCCTCCGATAAAAACCGCTGTCTTTTTTCGAGAGCGGCAATAAAATAGGAAGAAAGCGCGGCCCTTTCTGGCAGGGTTCCCAGCGCCTCCCCGAGAGAAAGAAGTTTTCGGTTTTCCGGCAAGGCGTCGTCAGTCATGGGAAGAATCGGAAAAGGGATTAGCTCCCGAACCAACGATATCGCGGTCAGAACGTCGAAGTCCTCGGCGTAAGTCAGAAAAGCGGTGGCAAGGGATTCTGCAAGAAGCGAAAGATCGTATAATTTCATCTCGCGGATCTGCCGTTCGGCACTCGTGAGTTTTTGCAGATTTTCAGTCGGAATATCCGGTGTCTGCCCGCTCATGCGGATACCTCCCGTCCACTCAAAATATTTGCGCGTAATTTTACGATATTATTATACATGATAGAACAGCAAAAAACAACTGTTTTTTATGGACGAGGGGATTTTTTCGTTTTCATCTTGACTTTCGCGGGCGATTTGTGTATAATATCATCGTTCCGAAAAACGCCGGTGTGTCGGAATCGGCAGACGAGACAGACTCAAAATCTGTTGTCTTAAGTGGCGTGCGGGTCCGAGTCCCGCCACCGGCATCATTTTTATAAATGACTTTTTGTTTTACGCGGATATGGTGGAATTGGCAGACACGCAGGATTTAGGTTCCTGTGGGCAACC
>JAZLLY010000027.1:0-12401 GCA_045598385.1 Eubacteriales bacterium
TTCATAAACTTGAAAAGCTATATCCGGAAACCGAATATGTCAATAAAAAGATGACACATAGTTGGGGACAAACCGTTGTTAGGTTTTATGATCTTGACGGAAATCTAATAGAAGTCGGAACTCCTGCATAAATTGTTCCGATAAATCCCGGTTTGTCGAGATGTACTTTTGGGTCGCTCTTATACAACAAAAAACGCACTTTTGTCAATCAAGACAAAGTGCGTTTTTTGAATGATGTGTTCTGCTTTCGCGGAACGTGATGCGCACATCGTGCGTGATGTACGCCTGCGGCGAGTGATGTGCCTGCGGGCGCGAGCGGAACACATCACATCACTTTTGCCGAAGGCAAAAACATCACTATGGCGGAGCCATATGATATCCGCTTGCGCGGATGATATACGCCGGGAGGCGTATGAAAAAGGATATGATATCATGCCGAGCGGACGCGAGGTATATCATGCGGCGTGAGCCGTATATCATATCGCCGGTTGAGGCGATACATCATCAGTCGTTCGTTATTTGAGGCGATATCTTGTTTTCATAATTCGGAATGAAACAAAACCGAAAACCGAAAGGAAAACGCCGACTATCATCTTTTTTCAAAAAAGTCTTGCAATCATCCTTTTTCTATGATAGAATAGGGAAGCGTTACGGACAGGTATCGAAGCGGTCATAACGGCCCTGACTCGAAATCAGGTAAACCCTTCACCGGGTCCGAGGGTTCGAATCCCTCCCTGTCCGCCAAAAACGAGGCACCCTGCCTGCAGGGTGCTTTTCGTTTTTGATGGGAAAGGATTCGAACGGGTCGGGAGTGAATGAGTGCCGGTGGCACTCAGAGCCGACCCTGACCGAGCCCGCAGGCGAGAGCGAATTCCTCCCTGTCCGCCAAAAACGAGACACCCTCCTGCAGGGTGCTTTTCGTTTTGATAGGGAAAAATACGCGCGGGAAATTTGCTTTATGACCAAATACTTTTTGAAAATGTTGAAGTATTTTTGAAGTTGTGCTAAAATAGTCTTGAACGCAATGATACCTCTGTTTTTGAAAGGAGATTTTCATGAAAACATCCATTCGCTTTTTTGAAAATACTCCGGTACGCGCCGTTTGGGACGAAGAAACCTCCAAGTGGTGGTTTTGCGCAATGGATATTGCCGAGGCATTGACGAAAAGTTCTAATCCGCGTGTATACTGGGCAACTGTCAAAAGAAGAAATCCGCAGTTGATTGCAATTTGCAAACAACTGAAATTAAAAGCAAAAGATGAAAAATTTTATAATACCGACGTTGTAGACGAAAGCGGACTGAACACCGTGATTGCCCTCGTGCCGAGCAAAAAGGCAGAAGTTTTTGCCAAGTGGATGAAGAATATGGAAACTTCCATCGACGAAAAAAGCAAGCAAAAGGCGTATGAGCTTTTTGATAGTGGTTTTATCAACAATGTAGAAGTCGGCACAGTAAAGGGACTTCAGCAAATCCATGGCTATATTTTCGGCGGGCTTTATGACTTTGCAGGGCAAATCCGCTCGCTGAATATTGCAAAAGGCGGCTTTGCATTCGCTCCGGCGAAATACTTGGACGGCGCACTCGCGCATATTGAGGTGATGCCGGAAAACACGTTTGACGAGATCATAGACAAGTACGTGGAAATGAACGTGGCGCATCCCTTTATGGAGGGCAACGGCAGAAGTACCCGTATTTGGCTCGATCTGATTTTGAAAAAGAATCTCTGCAAATGCGTGGATTGGAGCCAAATTGACAAGAACGATTATCTCGCCGCTATGCGCGAAAGCGTTGACGATTCGCAAAAAATCCGTCAGCTTTTGCAAGGCGCTTTGACGGATGACGCGGATAACCGCGAAATCATCATGAAAGGCATTGACTATTCGTATTATTACGAAACGGAAGAGCAAGACGCATTTATATCAGGAGAGCCGGCGCTATGAACTCACACCCAAAAAGCGGTAATACTCATTGAAAATAAAAATTCCGGGAACAACCGGGGCAGGAGAATGTTATGCTTGACGAAAAATTACAGGTAGAACTCGGCGGTCTGAAGCAGACCGTCCACATCAAATCGAAGGACGAAAAGAACCCCGTGCTTTTGTTTTTGCACGGCGGTCCCGGCGTCACGAACCGCCACAGCGTCATGACGACGAACGACGATCTGCTCGACGATTTCACGATCGTCGCTTGGGATCAGCGCGGTACAGGCGGCTCGTACTTCGGATGCGACGTCGATACGCTGACGATCGACCGTGTGACGAAAGACGCGGCGGAACTTGTCGATTATCTCTGCGACCGCTTCGGAAAAGAAAAGATCTTCGCCATCGGCGGCTCGTGGGGCAGTCTGCTCGGCACGAATCTCATCCGGGACTATCCCGGGAAGATCGCCGCTTTCATCGGCTTCGGACAGTTCGTCAACGGCGCGAAAAACGAAGAAATCTCGTATGCGTTCAGTCTTGAAGAAGCGAAAAAAGCCGGCGATGAAAAGTCGGTCAAAAAACTGGAAGACCTCGGCGCGCCCGTGAAAGGCGTTTACAAAGGCGGCTTCAAAGGGATGATGACGCAGCGCAATATCATGATGAAATTCGGCGGTTATTCCAAAAACGAGGGCAAGCGTAACTACTTCGACGCCATGGTCAAGCCCATCCTCAAGAGCCGCGAATATTCCCTGAAAGAACTTGTCGGATACGTAAAAGGGTATAAGTTTGTGCTCTCGAAAATGTGGCCCGAAGTCGCAGGCGTCAACTTCAACGAAACGCACACGAAGTTCACGGTCCCGTTCTATATTCTTGACGGCAGACTCGACAAGAACACGCCCTCCGAACTGGTGGAAGAATGGTTCGACAAGATCGAGGCACCGGAAAAAGAACTCGTCTGGTTTGAAGAAAGCGGGCACAATCCTCTCTTTGACGAGCCGGAAAAATTCAAGGCCATCCTGAGAGAGAAGTTTTTGGCGAAGGCAAAAGAAGCGTAAAAAAGGTTTTTTATGAAGACAGAAGAAAAGAACAAGAGCGGATGGCAGAACGAAGCGCGGAGAACCGCGGCGGCGGTCATCCTTGCCGTTTTGATCTTGAGTTGCCTTCTGACGGAACTTTTCTGTCAGACGGGATTACGGTCCGGCATCACCGCAAACGTCATTGCCGACGATAAACTCGACACCGTCAATGAGGACGTGCTTGATCAGCTTGACGTCTTTCTGAATCCGTGGAATATTTTCTCGTATTTTACGCAGCTTTCAAACTTTTTAACCCTTATTTGGGCACTATTGTTTACATTTTCGCGTGTTTTCGGAAAGAAAAGACTAAACCGTTTCTGTGAAAAGCCGATCGTCCTCATCAGTCTTACGACCTACGTCACGATCGCCGGAGGCGCCGTTGCCGTCACGCTTCTGACGGGATTATCGCGCTTTCAGAAAGTGAAAAACGCGTGGTCCGTCATCAACAATCTCATCTCCGTCGTCTATCATTTCGTGACGCCGCTCTTCATGTGGGGATTCTGCAAAACCGCCGCTCCGGAGGAAAGACCGAGTAAAAAAGAACGGCTCTGTCTTTTCGCTTTCCCCGTTTTTTACGCGGCGGCTACGCTCGTGCGCGGCATCCTCATCCGACCGGGTATGTACCCATATTTCATCTTCAATCCGAAGAATCTCTGGCAGATCGTCGGTGGCGAAAGACCTTACAACGCTTTCCTGTCGTATCTCGTGATGCTTTTGATTTTTGCTTTCGGCGCCGTTTTGTTTTTCTATGTCGGTGCTTTGGTTTCCCGCGTTCTCTTCCGGGAAAAAGCAAACGATGCTCCGGCACTTGAAGAGAAAACGTCGGATCTCTCCTGACCCCCGCGCGATCTGAACCGTGACACGACTTTCGTTTGAAAAGATCCTCAATAAAGCATAAGTAATCCACGATTGCGGGTGGCGAAAACGACCGTGTTTTCGCCACCCGCGTTTTCGGCAAAAAGGGATTTACGCCAAAGCGGAGTAAGTCCCTGCCGGCGGGGTTATACCGTTCCGGTGACGGCGATCGTCGTCGTGCCGGGCGTCGTCGTCCAGGCACCCGTGACGGGATCCTGCGTGAACGTAGCGGCAGGCACCGTGATAGCGCCGTTATTCGTTGCAAACGCACCGGTCGCCGGCACGTAGGTGTAGTTGGCGGGAGCCCAGGTAGTGCCGTTGTTGGTGACGGTGATATTCGACAGCGTCGGCGAGAACGTATCGTTCAGAATGACGCCGTCTCCCGTCGTGACGGGGGTATCCGCATAGTTCTGGATCACGAACGTGTAAGTCAGCGTTCCGCCCTCCGAAACGGTCAGAGGCGAGAGAGACTTTGCGATCGCCAGACGGGGCAGATCGGCAGCCGTGATCGTCGCGGACGCCGTCTCGACGGGAAGAGCCGCGTTGTTGACCGTGACGGTATTCGTGATGGTTCCGCCCGCGGTCGGCGTCGCGTACTCATTGACCAGCGTCTGATAAACGATGGTGGCGTTTCCGCCGGCGGGCACTTCGATTCCGGTGATCTCGAGGGGCGCCGCGGTCGTCACGGTCGGCGTCGGCTGGAGCGTACCGTTCTGATAGTAATAGAGCGAGCCGTCCTGGAAGGTCAGCGGCGTGACCGTCCCTGCGCCGAACGTGTAGGCACCGAGGTCATCCGTCAGCGTCAGATCGGTGTACGGCGCGGTTCCGGTGTTCGTCAGCGTGATGATATAGGTTTCATTGTCGCCCGTCGTGTAGGTGGGTGTGACGGGTGTTTTGCTGATGCCGAGCGTCGTTTCCAGCTCGCCGACCGTCATGTTGGATCGCGTCGTTACGCCGTTGTAAGTCAGCGTCGCGCGGTTGTAAAAAGCAGGCATTGTTTTCTCCTTTGTTTTTCGGGGATGAGTCCCCTCTTTCAGTATATGAAAGAAAAATCGTTCGGGCAAACCCGCAAAAGCGGTTTTTCGCTTGCAAAAACCGGAAAACCGTTGTATAATGGGAGCAATCACAAATAAGGAAGATTCATCGGGTGGAAAAAGAAAAGATTGACCGTATCAACGAACTCGGCAGACTCATGAAGCAAAGGCCTCTGACGGATGAAGAAAAGAGGGAGCAGAAGACCTTACGGGAAGAATATCTTGCAGAGTTCCGGCGCGCATTGCGCGGCGATGAAAAGTAAGGAAGAAAATATGGAAAGATGTTGTATTTGCGGATGTCAACTGACGGCGGAGCATCCTCCGATTCTGAGTTTCGGACATTTCGGCAATCCCCGTTACCTTTGCGACGGATGCGCCGAGCGCCTCGACACCGTTACGCTCGGAAAAGAGTATGAGGCGATCCGGGACGCGATGGAAAAAGTGACCGCCGATTATGAGGCGATCGGCGCGGACGATCCCGTCGTGACCGAAGCCCTCGAAAACATCTACGAAAAGGCGAAACCGAGAGCCGAAAAGATCGCGGACGGTACCTATGATTTTTCGGAAGATATCCTCGCGGAAGAGACGGAAGAAGAGATCGACGTCCCCGAAGAACTGACCGAAACGGAAGAAGACAAAATGCGTGATTCCGAGGAAGAAGAGAAGCGCAAAAAGTCGGATCATATCATGAATATCGTGACGGGCGTCACGCTTGCCGCGCTCATCGGCTTTATGGTCTGGTTCTTCTTTTTTCGCGGTTGAGCATACGAAACGATGAAAGAGCATAAGGATTCTTGTGCTCTTTTTTTGCGCGTGAAATAACGGCAGACGAAGTGTTTCGGCGACGCGGGGAGCAAAACGAAAGGCGGAGGGGCTTATGGGGTTCATCGTATTTTGCATTCTCGGCGCGGGGCTGTATTTTCTTGTCCGCCTGCGCGCTTTTTTTATTTTCCGTCCGGTACGTTCCCTCCGCCTTTGGTGGAAGACACAGAAAGACGGAAAAAGAGAACCCGCCGCCACGCTTTCGCTCGCACTCGCCGGGACGCTCGGCGTCGGCAACGTAACGGGGGTGGCGTTCTGCCTTTTGCGGGGCGGCGCGGGGAGCGCTTTCTGGATGCTCGTTTCCGCCGCTTTTGCCGCCGCGCTCAAATACGCCGAGTCGGTCGTGACCGTATACGACAGGGAAGCACACAAACGCAGATTCGGCGGAATGCCTTACGTCGTGAAAAACAGTTGGAAAATCGGCGATTTTTTGTCCGTGACCTACGCACTTTTATGCCTTTTTACGGCGTTTACGATGGGATCGGCTTTGCAGGCGCGTGCCATCACCGAAACGGTAACGGCGCTTTACGGTCTTCCGATCTTTCCGTTCGCCGTTCTCGCGGCGGTGCTTGCGTTTTTACTGATCCGAGGCGGAAAAAAAGAAATCGAAAAAGCCAGCGGCGTCCTCGTGCCTTTGGCGACGCTCTTGTATACCGCGCTCTGCCTGACCGTTCTGATCCGTAACCGTGCGGCTTTGCCGGGCGTCCTTTCACAGATCGTATCCGACGCGTTTTCACCCCGCTCGGCGGCATACGGCGTCGGCGGTTTCGCTTTCGGTGCCGTCGGAAAACGTGCTTATGCCGGAATATCGGCGGGACTTCTCTCCAACGAATCGGGGGCGGGGACGTCCACGCTCGCGCACGGCGGGAATCTTTCCGCTTCTCCGACGTCCGAGGGGATCCTCGGGACGTTCGAGATCCTCGTGGATACCGTTTTTCTCTGTACGCTCACCGCGCTGACGCTGCTTTGCGGCGGGCATTTCGGATTGTCAAAGACGGCGATGGATCTCATCGCCGATACCTTTACCGGTACGTTCGGCCCCGCGTACCGTCTGCCTTTTACGCTCGCCGTCTTTATTTTCGCTCTTGCGACCGTCATCTGCTGGTTTTCCTATGGAGACGCCTGCCGCTTCTTTCTCTTCGGAGAGAACGGAAAAGCGGTCTATACGGCGCTTTATATCGCCGCCGTATTCATCGGCGGATTTCTCCCGACGGAGACGTGCATCCCTCTGTCGGACGCTTTTCTCGCGCTTTTGTCTGTGATCTGCCTCACGACGCTTCTGAAAAACGCACAAACGGTCGTCCGGCTCACGGAAAACGACGGATTTCTGAAAAAACGGAAAAAATGAAAAAAACTCTTGACAAACGGGAAAAAAGCGTGTATAATGCTTTCGTTATCCTAAGACAGCAGGTTCCGGTAAAAGCATTTTGCTTTCCTGCCGAGGAAAGACGCTATCAGAAATAGTAGTCCTTTCTTGGCGGTCAGAATGTCGCCGGAAAGGATTTTTTCATGAAAATGGAGGTGTATCTATGCCAAGTCAGAAAATTCTGGAACAGAAACAGACCGTGGTCGCCGATCTCGCCGAAAAGATGAAAAGCGCGGCAGCGGGCGTTCTTGTTAACTACGAAGGCATTACCGTAGCAGACGATACGGCACTTCGTGCGGCTCTCCGCAAAGCAGGTGTCTATTATTCTGTTATGAAGAACACCCTGACGGGAAAAGCTTGCGACCTTGCCGGCTACGGCGATATGAAGCAGTACCTCAACGGTATGACCGCTATCGCAGTATCCGACACCGATCCTCTCGCTCCCGCAAAAGTCCTGAAAGAGTATGCCGATAAGATCGATTGCTTTGAGATCAAAGCCGGTTTTGTTGACGGTTCTCTTCTTGACGTTGCCGGTGTTGAGGCGCTTGCCGCAGTTCCGTCCAAGGAAGTTCTTATCGCAAAGATGATGGGCAGTCTCCTGTCCCCGCTTTACGGCCTTGCTTACGTATGCCAGGCAAAAATCGACAAAGAGGGCGAATCCGCCTGAACGTCCGCAGGAACGTATCTCTGCAACAAAAATTTGAATTCAGTATCGGAGGATATTAAAATGAACGAAAAGACTACTCAGATTCTTGACCTCGTAAAAGGTCTTACCATCCTTGAGCTTGCTGATCTTGTCAAAGCTCTTGAAGAAGAATTCGGCGTTTCCGCTGCTCCCGTAGCCGCTGCTCCCGTAGCAGGTGCTGCCGCTGCTCCCGCTGCAGAAGAGAAGAGCGAATTCGACGTCATCCTGAAGGATGCCGGCGCTTCCAAACTTCCCGTTATCAAGGTTGTCCGTGAACTTACCGGTCTCGGACTGAAGGAAGCGAAAGACCTTGTTGAAGCCGCTCCTAAGGCAATCAAGGAAGGCATCGCAAAAGACGAAGCAGAGAAGATCGCTGAACAGCTCAAGGCTGCCGGCGCTGAAGTTGAAATTAAATAATTTCGGCTTACTCGGCTGAAGAAGAGAGATGGAATTATATATGGCGGTGTGACTGCTGCACCCCTTCCATCTCTCTTTTTTTTGGTGAAAAACGGCGATTTCTCCCGTCGCCGTATGAGAAAATACGGCTTCCCGTCGCAATCACCGTTTTTCCCTCAAAAAAACCAATTTCTCCGGTGAAAACCTACGTTTTCTCCCGTCGCCGTATAATGGATACGGCTTCCCGTCGCAATCACCGATAATCCTCAAACGGACGCAAAAACAACCCGTGTTTCTGTATTTTTAATACCTTTGGAAGCCGACCGTCGAAAGACGGTTTTTTCTTTTTCGAAGCAAGCCGAAAAACCAAGAAATCAGGATATTCACGATCGAAAATCTTTGTTTTCTTACATTTTCCGCGATGTTCCGACAGACTTCGCCTTTTTTCTCCTTGACGGCTGCTTTTGATCTTCAAAACGGTTTTTTACCGTAACTTCGGCGACGCTCCGGGGTGTGTGACCGGGCGCGGGAGAAGCAACTCTTCTTTGCGTATTTTTTCGTCAAATTGTTAGACTTGTCGGAAACCCGAGGTGCAAATTTGTACAATATTGTACTTTTTTGCTAAAAAATTATTTTTTTACCAAGCTTTGCCCTTTTCCCTTCTTTACGAATATGTTATATTAAGCACGTTACACGCAAAATATTTTTCGGAGGAAACCCATGAAAAAATCAGCGATCCTGTTACTAGTTCTGGCTACAGCCATCCTCTGCGCGTTGTCATTTTCGTCCTGTGATCTCCGTTCGGTGATTCTGGACTTCATTGGCGCGCAGTGCGCACATGAATTCAGTCCCATCGGCGAATCTGTCGCTCCGACTTGCTCGTCGGAGGGCTCCACGGCCGAGATGTGTTCCCTTTGCGGAGAGGTACGAACCGTGACGATCCCGAAGACGAATCACGAATGGTCCGATACTTACACGGTAAAGGGTGAAGCCACCTGTACCGAAGACGGAGAAAAATATCTGACCTGCAAGGCCTGCGGGGCAGTAAAAGAGGATTCCGTCGTCGTGACGCCCGCTTTCGGTCACGATTCCGAATTGGTGAGTCGGATCGAGGCGACCTGTACGTCTTCGGGCTCCGAGACTTACAGATGTACCGTCTGCGGCGCGACGATCGTCGAACAGATCGCGAAACTGCCGCACGTTTACGACAGAGAAGTCACGTCGTCTCTTTATCTGAAATCCGAGGCGACCTGCACGTCGAAAGCCGTTTATTATAAGTCTTGTCAGTGCAAAGACGCCGGCAGCGAGACTTTCGAGTACGGCGAGACGCTCCCGCACGTGTACAATCAAAAGGTCGCGAGCGCGACTTGCCTGAAAACGGCGGCGACCTGTACTTCGAAAGCCGTTTATTATTTGTCCTGCGTCTGCGGCGCAAAAGGCACCGAAACGTTTGAGTACGGTGAGTTCGGCCCGCACGCCTTTGACTGCGCGATCGCTTCCGAAACGTATCTGAAATCCGAGGCGACCTGTACGTCGAAAGCCCGCTATTTCTACTCCTGCGCCTGCGGCGAAGCGGGGACGGAGACTTTTGAGAGCGGCGAGACTGTGCCGCACGAGTTCGTTTGGCAGGTTGCTTCCGACGATTATCTGAAGACGCCGGCGACCTGTTCGGAAAAAGCCGTTTACTTCAAATCCTGTTCCTGCGGCGCGGCAGGGACCGAAACTTTTGCGTTCGGAGATCTTCTTGCTCATACTTATGACCGGGAAAATACCGCCGATGCCTATCTCGCGGTCGCTGCGACCTGTACCGCGAAAGCGCAGTATTACTATTCCTGCGTCTGCGGCGCTGTCGGCGCCGGGACTTTCGAGTCCGGCGAAATGCTCCAGCATACTTATAACCAGCAGTCCCCGCTTCCCGAATATCTGAAATCCGGGGCGAACTGCTCCGAGCGGGCACAGTATTATTACTGTTGTTCCTGCGGCGCGGCAGGCACCGAGACTTTTGAGTACGGCGAAACGGCGCCGCACACTTTCGGTGAATGGGAGACCGTCACGGCACCTACCTGTACCGAAACGGGTTATGAGCGCAGAGATTGCGTGAACTGCGAGGTCTTCGAGATCCGCGAGACCGCATTCCTCGGGCACGATTTCTCGGAAGAGATGACGGTCGATGTTCCCGCGACCTGTTCCTCTGCCGGCTCCGGCTCTTATCATTGTAAGAGGGACGGTTGTACCGAAACGACCGACGTGACCGTGATCCCTGCGACCGGTCATACGCCCGGTGCGTGGATCGTTGACCTTGACGCGACCTGTACCGCCGTCGGTTTGAAACATAAAGAATGTATCGACTGTCACGTAACATTAGAAACGGAAGAGATCCCGCTGAAAGATCACGATTACGGCGCATGGGAGACCGTCACGGAACCCACCTGCACCGAAGAGGGAAGCGAGAAGAGACAGTGTGCCGACTGTGACGCTTACGAAACCCGCGACGTTGCCGCTCTCAGCCACGATTATATGACGGAATTCACCGTTGATCTCGCCGCGACCTGCACGAGTGTCGGCTCCAAGTCCCGTCACTGTAAGAGAGACGGTTGTTTTGCCGTCACCGAAGTGACCGAGATTCCGATGCTTTCTCACACCTACAATCAGCAGAACACGGCGGAAACGTTCCGGAAGAGCGCCGCCACCTGTACCGAAAGAGCGGTCTATTACTACTCCTGCGTCTGCGGTGAGAGAGGGAGCGAGACTTTCGTTTACGGCGATCTGCTTGACCATACTTTCAATCAGCAGAAGACCACCGACGCCTTTCTTGCGAACCCCGCGACCTGCACCGCTAAAGCGCAGTATTACTACTCCTGCGTCTGCGGTGAGAGAGGGACACAGACCTTTGCGTCGGGCGATACGCTTCCGCATACTTACAATCAGCAGAAAACGACGAGCGTTTATCTGAAATCCCTCGCCACCTGTACCGAAAGAGAGAAATATTACTACTCCTGTTCCTGCGGCGCGAGAGGCACCGATACTTTTGAGTACGGCGAGAAACTTGCCCATACGTACAATCAGCAAGTCGTATCCGCCGAGTATCTGAAATCCGACGCTTCCTGTACCGCGAAAGCCGTTTATTACTGCTCCTGCGTCTGCGGCGCGAAAGGCACCGAAACGTTTGAGAACGGTAAAGTCCTTCCGCACACCTACGACAGAGAAGTCGCAATCGAAGATTATCTGAAGAGTGACGCCACCTGCAGCGCAAAAGCGCAGTATTATTATTCCTGCGTCTGCGGCGCGAGAGGCAATTCCACCTTTGAATCCGGCGAACTCCTGCCGCATACGTTCGACCGTGCGACCGCGACCGAAACGTACCTTGCGAGCGCTGCTACCTGCACCGCCAAAGCGCGCTACTACTATTCCTGCAGCGTCTGCGGCGCCGCCGACACCGATACCTTTGCAAGCGGTGAGCTTCTGCCGCATACCTACGACAGAGAAGTCGCCTCGGCAACCTATCTTGCGAGCGCTGCTACCTGCACCGCCAAAGCGCGCTACTACTATTCCTGCAGCGTCTGCGGCGCCGCCGACACCGAGACTTTTGAATTCGGCGATCTTCAGCCGCACACCTACGACAGACAGGTCACGACCGAAACGTATCTGAAAACCGATGCGACCTGCACCGCGAAAGCACAGTATTACTACTCCTGCGTCTGCGGCGCCGTCGGCACCGATGCTTTCGCGTACGGCGATATGCTCTCGCATACGTTCGACAGAGAAGTCGTAAGCGCAACCTATCAGAAGTCCGCCGCAACCTGCACCGCGAGAGCGCAGTATTACTATTCCTGCTCCTGCGGAGCGAAAGGCACCGAGACCTTCGAGTCCGGCGTTCTTTTGCCGCACAACTACGACAGACAGGTCACGACCGATACTTATCAGAAATCCCCCGCAACCTGTACCGCCAAAGCGCAGTATTACTACTCCTGCGTCTGCGGCGCGAAAGGCACCGAGACCTTTGAATCCGGCGAAATGCTCGCGCACGCTTACGGCGAATGGGAAACCGTTTCGGCTCCCACCTGTACCGAAGCCGGAAGCGAACGCAGAGACTGCGCAAACTGCGACGCATTCGAGACCCGCGAGATCAACGCCCTCAATCACAACTTCTCGACCGAATGGACAATTGATCTTGCCGCAACCTGTACGGCAGACGGTTCGAAATCCCGTCATTGTCTCAGAAGCGGTTGTGACGAGACGACCGAAGTC
>JAZLLY010000028.1:0-65560 GCA_045598385.1 Eubacteriales bacterium
ATTTCTCGCTCGGCAACCCCAGCACCGACTCCCCGGCGGAGGTCCGCGACGCGATCCTCGATCTGACCGAAAACTTCGGCTCCGTGGCGCTTCACGGCTACACGTCCGCCGTAGGCGACAACGCCGTCCGCGAGGCGATCGCCGACGATATCAACCGCCGTTTCGGCGCCGGCGTCTCCAAAAACGACATTTACATGACCTGCGGCGCGGCGGCGTCCCTCACCGTTTCGCTCAACGCGCTCGTCTGCGAGGGGGACGAAGTCGTCGCTTTCGCACCGTTTTTCCCCGAATACCGCGTGTTCGCCGAAGCGGCAGACGCCAAGTTCGTCACCGTTCCTGCGGCGGATGATTTTCAGATCAACTTCGAAGCGTGTGAAAAGGCGATCACGGCACATACGAAAGCCGTCATCATCAATTCCCCGAACAATCCCTCCGGCGCGGTGCTGACCGAAGCGACGCTGACGCGGCTCTGCGATCTTCTGCGCGCCAAGGAAAAGGAATACGGCACGGCGATCTATCTGCTCTCAGACGAACCCTACCGCGAACTCGTTTACGACGAAAAGACGGTCGTTCCGTATCTCATCAATCTCTACGACAGGACGCTCGTCTGTTACTCGTTCAGCAAGTCCCTCTCCCTGCCCGGTGAGCGCATCGGCTACATCGTCGTATCCAACCGTATGGCGGAGCATGCCGACGTTTTCGCCGCCGTCTGCGGCGCGGGACGCGCCCTCGGATTTGTCTGCGCACCCAGCACGATGCAGCGTGTCGTCGCCCGGTGTCTCGGCAAAACTTCCGATAAAAACGTGTATAATGTAAATAGAAGTTTGCTTTTTGACGCACTTTCCGAGTACGGATTCACCTGCGTTTATCCCGACGGCGCGTTTTATCTCTTTATGAAGTCTCCCATTCCGGACGCCGTCGCGTTCTGTGAATCGGCAAAAAAATACGAGCTTCTGCTCGTCCCGTCGGACAGTTTCGGCTGTACGGGTTACGTCCGTATCGCCTACTGCGTATCGACGGAAATGATCAAACGCTCGCTTCCCGCTTTCAAAAAACTGGCGGAAGAATATTTCGGGTAATACGAAAAAAGAGTCCCGCGCATCCCCAAAAAAACACAAAAAAGAACGGCGGCCGGCCGTTCTTTTTTTCGCGAAAAACGCGGAGCGCGGACAAATCCGCTTTCCGGGCGTCACACCCGGAACTGTGCTTTTTGACGGGCAGGGCGCCGTCTTTTGACGGCGGCATTGAACAAAGCCGAAAACGGCAGGTCACCGCGCATCTCCCGTCGGCGCGGCGGACCGTTTTTCCGATTTCCGGATACCCTCACCGTGGCTTGACTTTTTGGACGAGCAGAGCGCCGGCGATACCGACGAGAACACCTGCGAGCGTACCGGAAACGGTGAGGATCGGGAGATAGGAGAAAAGATACCCGCTCCCGAAGAGGATCGCGGCAACGGCGATCTGCGCCGCGTTATGTGCGACGCCGCCGAGGACGCTGACACCCGTTATGCCGAAAAACGACGTTTTTTTGACAAAAATCATGAGAAGCAGACTCACGGCGGCACCCGCCGCGCTGTAAAGGAATACCGTAAAACTGCCGAAAAGCAGGGATGACAAAAAGACGCGCAGAAGTGATACCGCGGCGGCTTCCTTTCCCCCGAACGCGTAAAGCGTATAGATCACGGCAATATTGGCGAGCCCCATCTTGACGCCCGGCACGGCGACCGAGAGCGGCGGCAAGAGACTTTCGAGATAAGACAGTACCAGCGCAATCGCCAGAAGCAGCGAAAGCGTAACGAGTTTTTTCGTTTTGTTCACGGCGGCTCCTTTCACGGCAGGACGATGTCCGCGCCGTTTTCCCCGTCCACGCGGATCTCGACGCGGTTCGGCAGGCAGACGATGCTCTCCCCGACGGCGGATATCTTCCCTCTCTTTTCACAGAGGAGGTTCGGGCAGTCGGCGTCGGTCACGCACGCCGTTCCGTCCTCGATCACGAGGATATGCGTCCCGCCGTTGATCTCATAGCTTCCGTTTCGGAAAAGCGAATAGGTCCCGACGGGCTCGCCGTCGTGATAAACCGTGACGGTTTTTCCGGGCTTTTCGTTCGCTCGGACGATAAAAAAGGCAGACAAGCCGACGGCGAGCAAAAGAATCGCCAAAACGGCGTCCCGCAAAAGCGGGTTTTTCTTTTCTCGGTTCACCGGCTTATCTGCCATTTCGGGATCGGTCCTTTCTTAATCCTCGTGGGCGGCACAACGGAAATTGCCGAGGTGGATCGCGCCGACGGGGCACGCTTCGTGACATTTTCCGCATCCGACACACTTGTCGTAGTCGATTTTTGCGAGGTTGTTATCCAGCGTGATCGCACCCTCGGGACAGGTCTTCACGCACTTTCCGCAACCGATACAGCCCTTGATACAGGTCTTCCGCACGGCGGCGCCCATATCGTGGTTGGAACAGTTGACGGTGACTTTGACGACGTCGGGGACGACTCTGATGATATGGTTCGGACATTCGCGCTCGCAGATACCGCAACCGATACAGAGAGACGGCTCCACGCGGGCAATGCCGTTTTTGACGGAGATGGCGCCGCGGGGACAGACGGCAACGCAGTCGCCGTAGCCGAGACAGGCGTAGGAGCAGAAGCGATCGCCCTGATAATACATATTGGCGGCTTTGCAATTTTTCGGTCCGTCGTACATGAACTTTCTGGTCTCGTCGCCGGAACAGGTTCCGCTGCAAGCGACGTAAGCGACCTTTTCGATCACGTCTTCGGCGCTGACGCCGAGAACGCCGGCGATATTCTTCGCTGCGCCGTCGCCGCCGGGCACGCAAAGATTGGTCTTGGTCTCTTTGCCCTCGGCGAGCGCCAGAGCGTAACTGTCACAGCCGCTGTAGCCGCAGGCACCGCAGTTGGCACCCGGCAGGCAATCGCGGATCGGGGCGAAGTTCTCGTTCTCTTTCACAGAAAGAAACACGGCGGCAAGCGTCAGAAGCACGGCGCAGAGGACGGCGGCGCCGCCTAAAATCAAAATCGGAAGTAAGATATTACTCATGGCAGGCACCTCACTTCAACAGGGTTTCGACGACACCGGCAAAACCGAAGAACGCAAGCGATACAATGGAAGCGGCGATCAGCGTGATCGGAACGCCGCGGAAGCACTTGGGCGTCGGGGCGTGTTCGATGCGGGAACGGACGCCGGCGAAAAGCACCATGGCGAAAAGGAATCCGAGTCCGACGCCGAGAGAAGAAATCATCGACTGGATGAAGTTGTATCCGTCGGAGATATTGTTGATCGTAACGCCCAGAACGGCACAGTTGGTCGTGATGAGCGGCAGATATACGCCGAGGGATTTATGAAGCGAGGGGAGAAACTTCTTCAGGACGATCTCGACGAACTGGACGAGCGCCGCGATCACGAGAATGAAGACGATCGTCTGCAAATAATCGAGTTTGTTGGGCGTCAGAAGATACGTCTGGATCGGCCAGGTAACCGCCGTCGCGCAGAGCATGACGAAGATGACCGAAACGCCCATGCCCGCCGCCTGATCGACTTTCTTCGACACACCGAGAAACGGGCAGATACCGAGGAAACGCTGCAGCACGTAGTTGTTGACGAGCACGCCGCCCATCAGGATCAGAATCAACGATTTGATATCCATTACGCGTTTTCCTCCTTTTCGCTTTCGGTATGATCGGAGATCTCCGCCATTTCGGAGCAAGCGTGTTTGTTACAGGTCGCGGCGGAGGGGCATCCCTCACAGGAGAAGCTCTTGCGCTTGACGCCGCCCTGCTTTTCCATGATCTTATTCATCGCGGCGATGAGAAGTCCGAACACGAGGAAGCCGCCGGGTGCCTGCGTCAGAATGGCGATCTTATACGGTTCGAGGAACTTGATGGGAAGTCCGGCGAAACTGGCGTTGCCGAAGACTTCGCGCACGGTCGCCATCACGAGAAGCGCCAGCAGGAAGCCGAGTCCCATGCCGAGACCGTCGAGCGCGGAATCCGGCACGGTGTTCTTTCTCGCGAACATTTCGGCTCTGCCGAGAATGATACAGTTGACGACGATGAGGGCAAGGTAAACGCCCATCATATCGTAGATGTCGGGCAGGTACGCGTGCATCAGCATCTGAACGACGGAGACGAAACCGGCGATCACGACGATGTAGCAGGGGATGCGCACCGTCTCGGGAATCACTTTCCGGAGCGCGGAGATCGCGGCGTTGGAACAGATCAGCACGAGCGTCGCCGCGATGCCCATACCGAGAGCGGAGATGACACCCGTCGTCTGCGCCAGCGTCGGGCAGGTGCCGAGGACGAGGACCAGGACGGGGTTTTCCATGATCAGTCCCTTGAGGACGATCAGAAGTTTACTGTTTTTCATCTTCATTTCACGTTACCTCCCGACACGGTTTCGTAAGCGGAGAGGGCGTCCGTCATCATTTCACGGAACGCGGTGGACGAGAACGTGATGCCGGCGCTGACTTCGACGCCGGCGGCTTCGCTCTTGTCTTTATCCAAAAAGTTCTTGTGCCAGTCGCCGAAGTTCCTGGTTTCGAAATACGACGTGACTTTGACGTTTTTGATCTTTCCGTCGCCGATCGCAACGGTGGCGTCGAGCGACTGCCCGGAGGAAGTGAACTTCGACTTCGTCGAAAGGAGCATCACGTAGGCGCCGGAGTTTTTATCGAGATAGACGGCGCCGACGGTGGCGGGAAGTCCCTCCGCCGCGATCTCTTCAAAATCGCCGCCGGGGAGCACCTCCGAAAGGGACGCCATTTTTCTTTCCTCGGTCACGCGCTCGATGATCGGCGCGGTCAGGAGATTGACGGTGGCGAGCAGAGCCGCCACAACGAGACATATCACGCCGAGGACGATAGTGGGTTTCGCGGTCTCGAAGTTGAACTTTTTCTTTTCCGTCATTTCGTCTCACCTCCGAGGGCGCGGACCTTCGTCCACTTTTCAAGATACGGGGAAACGATGTTCATCAGCAGAATCGCGAAGGAAACGCCCTCGGGATAATTGCCGAAGAAGCGGATAAGACAGGTCACAAGGCCGCAACCGAAAGCAAAGATCAGTTTGCCGACCGGGGTGATCGGGATCGTGACGTAATCGGTCGCCATGAAGAACGCGCCAATCACGAGACCACCCGCCAGAATCTCGTACAGGGCAAGCTCCGCCGAGCCGAAATAGATCCAGCTGAAGGCGAACACGGTACCGATGAAGACGAGAGGGATATACGGTTTGATGATGCCGCGGGCGATGAGGTAGATCCCGCCGACGAGAAGCGCAAGGATGCAGGTCTCGCCGATGGCGCCGCCGCGCAGACCGAGAAACATATCGAGAAGCGACGGAAGCGCCTTTTCCGTTCCGATCGCTTCCAGCGGCGTAGCGCCCGAGGTGATCTCCGCTTTCACGGGGAACGCGGCTTTCGCCGTTTCGGTAAAGGCGATCAGCATAAAAACGCGGGCGGTGATCGCGGGATTCGCGAAGTTACAGCCGAGACCGCCGAAAAGGCATTTCACGACGACGACGGCGAACACCGAGCCGATCACGCACTGAAAGATTCCGATATCAACGGGCAGATTCATGCCCAGCAAAAGACCGGTGACGGCGGCGGAAAGATCGCCGACCGTCTGCTCTTTTTTCGCAAGAAGATTGAAGCCCGCTTCCGAAAGGACCGAGGAAGCGACGCATACGGCAAGGACGAGAAGCGCGCGCCAACCGAAGATGACGCACCCTGCCGCCGCCGCGGGAACGAGCGCGATCAGCACGTCGAGCATGACGCGCTGTGTCGTCAGCTTCGACTTGACGTGGGGCGATGACGATACGATCAGTTTTTCCATGTGCATCATCCTTTCAGCGTTGCCTGACGGGCGTTGTATTCACGCACTTCCGCTTTGGCAAGGCGATTGTTTTGTACCAGGGGACGCTTCGAGGGACAAACGAAAGAGCAACAGCCGCATTCCATACAGAGATTGATATTCTCGGCGTCGAGCAGGCGGGCGCGTTCGTCTTTGTTATCGAGTCCCATATAAGTGGTGAAGAGCGTCGGCGTCAGTCCCATCGGACAATGCTCGACGCAGCGTCCGCAATGGATGCAGGGCGCGGTCTTCTCGCTCTCGGCGCTCTTGTGATCGAAGACGGTCAGGGCGTTCGTGGTCTTGAGGACGGGATCCTTGACGCTGTAAACGGAGATGCCCATCATGGGACCGCCGTAGAGGACCTTCGCGACTTTCGCCTCATCCACGCCGACAAAGTTCAGAACGTCGATGATCGGCGTTCCGATCGGCACGATGACATTTTTCGGTTCATCGACCGCCGTGCCGTCCACCGTCACGCATTTTTCGATCAGCGGCATTCCGGTCTTCGCATACTGACCGAGAAACGCGAGGGACGTCACATTGATGACGAGGACGCCGACGTCGGCGGGCAGTTTGCCTTTCGGGACGGTGCGTCCCGTCGTGTTATAAATGAGGACTTTTTCACCGCCCTGCGGATAAGTCTCGGGCAGGACCTTGACGGAAAACTTTTCGTTGTCAAGGAACGTTTCCCGCATTTTTTCGATGGCTTCGGGCTTGTTCTTTTCCACGCCGAGGATGTATTTTTCGGCGGAAAGATACGTCATGAGAAGTTCAACGCCGGCCTTTACGTCCTCCGCCCGGTCGATCATCGTGCGGGTGTCGGAGGTGATGTACGGCTCGCATTCGGCACCGTTGATGACGACGGTATCGAAAAGCCCTTTCTTTTCGGCGTCCAGCTTGACCGCCGTCGGAAAGCCCGCGCCGCCGAGACCGACGAGTCCCGACTCCGCCACCGCTTTGCGGAAGGAATCAAAATCAAAAATATCGGGGGGCTTCACCGTCTCCGAAACGGTCATAAGGCCGTCCGAAACGATACGGATCGCGCTGACGCGCCGTCCGGCGGAGACAAGGACGCTCTCGTCCTTTCCGACCGTTCCCGAAATCGGAGCGTAGATGGGCGACGAAACGTAACCGCCGCTCTCGGCGATCTTCTGCCCGACCTTGACGGTATCTCCCGCTTTGACGAGCGACGCCGCCGGGGCGCCGATATGCTGTGACAGAGGGATCAGCACCTCTGCCGGCGCCGGCATACGGACGGCAGGGAGATTTGCCGTATGCTTTTCGTGAGGAATGTGCGTTTTCCCGAGGAAATGAAACATCGTGATCCTTTCCTGCAAGTTGACTTGCATTTTGAAAACGGTTAATTTCCAAATTTTTTATATGACATTTCCATTCTAACACAACGTTTTCCTTTTTTCAACCCTTTTCGCGCATATAAAATCGTTAAATATTTAACGATCAAAGTAAAGAACCCTTTACATTTTCGTTCGGTCGGAAAAAAGGCGGGAACTTCCCTTAAAATCCCTTGACATCCGCGCTCTTCTTTGATATAATGAGTCCGTATTTAGAATCATTCTAAAAAAGGAGTCCGCATGACAAAACAACGACTCGCCATCCTCTCCTGTCTTGCCCGGTATCCCGGACACTACACGACGGCGGAGATCTATGCTCTCGCCAAAGAGGAATATCCGGGACTTTCCCGCGCGACGGTCTATAACGCGCTCCCCACTCTGACGGCGGAGGGAAAACTGAAGAAGATCATGACGGACGGCAACACCGCGATCTACGACACGACGGTGTGCGATCATCCGCACGCGGTCTGCCCCGTTTGCGGCTCATGGGAGGACGTTTTTCTGCCCGACATCGGACGCGCCGTCGAAGCCGCGTTCGGCGAGCCGGTCTGCTATTCCCTCACGATCCACCGCCTTTGCGAGAAGTGTAAAAATCAAAAATAAAAACATAAAGGAGAATCCAAAATGGAACTCAAGGGAACCAAAACCGAACAAAATCTGCTGACGGCTTTTGCCGGCGAATCGCAGGCGAGAAACAAGTACACCTACTTTGCTTCCGTAGCGAAGAAAGAGGGCTACGAGCAGATCGCGGAGATCTTCGAGAAAACCGCGAACAACGAAAAGGAACACGCAAAACTCTGGTTCAAGGCACTCGGTGAACTCGGCACCACCGCCGAAAATCTCGCCGCCGCCGCTGCCGGTGAAAACTACGAATGGACCGATATGTACGAGCGTTTCGCAAAAGACGCCGAGGAAGAGGGCTTCAAAGCGCTCGCTTTCCAGTTCCGCGCCGTCGCCGCTATCGAAAAGGCACACGAGGAGCGTTACCGCGCTCTGCTTTCCAACGTGGAAATGCAGAAAGTCTTTGAAAAAGGCGAAATGACCATGTGGGAATGCCGCAACTGCGGTCATCTCGTCATGGGCGCGAAAGCACCGGCGGTATGCCCGGTCTGCGCACATCCGCAGAGCTTCTTCGAAGTCCGCAAAGAAAACTATTGAGCGCCTCATCCGCCGCGCGCGGCGGCTTCGCCGCAGTTATGAACTGTGAGTTATGAATTATGAGTTATTTTCTTTCGGAAAAACTTTGCGCTTTGCGCAAATCAGAACTGTGCCGCAGGCACACCATAACTTGCCCGCAGGGCAATCATAACTTTGCGCTCTGCACAAATCATAACTGTGCCGCAGGCACACCGTAACTTGCCCGCAGGGCAATCATAACTTTGCGCTCTGCGCAAATCATAACTGTGCCGCAGGCACACCGTAACTTGCCCGCAGGGCAATCATAACTTTGCGCTCCGCGCAAATCATAACTGTGCCGCAGGCACACCGTTCAGCACCGAAAGGATGGTAAAAACTCTGTCGCGTTTTTGCCATCCTTTCCCTTTTTTTTCGGAAATTTCAAAAACCCTTGCATTTTCAAAAGCGTTGTGCTACAATGAGGAAAATGAAAGATAGAGGCGCACTTATCAAGAGTAGCACGCATCCCGTGGATCCCGGCAAGATCCGGAACGTGCGAAAGGGGTCGGTGCCGAAGGCAACCCTGCCGAGGTTGGACCTGGTGGCGAGAATAACATTCTCCTCACTGTCGCGTTTTCGCGGAGAGCTATCGAACGACCTGCTTTTCTTCGGGGGAGTATCGTTTTTTGATGGCCGACTTTCATCGGCTGTTTTTTTATGCTTCCGTTTTTTCCCGCTTTGGGCGGTGCTTTGCAATAATACGTCTGACGACAAGGAGATACCGTTATGAACAAACCTACTATTTTCAAAGGCGTTGCCACGGCGCTGATCACCCCTCTCACCGAAAAGGGCGTGGACTACGACCGTCTCGGCAAAGTCATCGACTGGCAGATCGCAAAGGGCATCAACGCCCTCGTCATCTGCGGCACGACCGGTGAGGGCTCCACGCTGAGCGACAAGGAGCACCGCGATGTCCTCGATTTCGCGGCGAAACGCGCCGCCGGAAAGACCGCGCTGATCGCCGGCACCGGCTCCAACGACACCGCATACGCCATTGATCTGACCAAATACGCCTGTGAGATCGGTTACGACGGTATGCTCCTCGTGACGCCTTACTACAACAAAGCCACGCAGGGCGGTCTCATCCGCACCTTTACCGCGATCGCGGACGAAAGCACGAAGCCGTGTATTCTCTATAACGTCCCGTCGAGAACGGGCGTGAATATCGAGCCCGAGACCTACGGCGTTCTCGCGGATCACCCGATGATCACCTCGATCAAGGAAGCCAACGGCAACCTGTCGAAAATCGTCGAAACGGTCCGGATCGTCGGCGACCGCCTCGACATCTATTCCGGCAACGACGACCAGATCGTGCCCATCCTGGCGCTCGGCGGAAAAGGTGTCATTTCGGTGCTCTCGAACGTCCTGCCGACCGAGACCATGGAAATGTGCAACACGTTCTTCCGGGGAGATCTGAAAGGCGCGATGGCTCTGCAATGCCGTTATCTCCCTCTCATCAACGCTCTCTTCTCGGAGGTCAACCCCATCCCCGTCAAGGCGGCGATGGCGGCGCTCGGCTTCTGCGAGGATTATCTGCGCCTGCCTCTGACGCCGATCGAGCCCGCGCACAAAGAAAAACTGTTCGCGCTGATGCGTGAACAGGGACTGAAGGTCTGATATGATACGGGTGATACTGAACGGCGCTCTCGGCAGAATGGGGCGCGAAGTCGAAACACTCATCAACGCTTCCGGCGGTTTTGAGATCGCGGCGAAAGCCGACGCGTTCGCCGACGGGGACGGCGTCCTTTCCGACCTCTCGGCGTTTGACGGACAAGCCGACGTCATCATCGACTTCTCCCACCACCTGGCAGCCGAACCGCTCCTCGCATACGCTGTCAGAAGAAACATCCCCGCCGTGATCGCCACGACGGGACACACCGAGGAAGAAGAAAACAAGATCCGCGAAGCGGCAAAAACGATCCCCGTTTTTCATTCGGCAAATATGTCTCTCGGCGTGGCTCTGCTCGCCGAACTGGCGGGAAAAGCGGCGGCGGTGATGGATAACGCCGATATCGAGATCGTCGAAACGCACCACAACCGAAAACTCGACGCGCCGAGCGGCACGGCTCTCATGCTCGCAAACGTTCTGAAAAAGATCCGCGAGCGCGCCGTTCTGCGTTTCGGCCGTTCCGGCAAGGACGGCAGAGCCAAAAACGAGATCGGCATCCATTCCGTCCGCATGGGCAATATCGTCGGCATCCACGAGGTGCTCATCTCCACCGACACGGAGACGATCACGCTCAAACACGAGGCGCACTCCCGCGCGCTCTTCGCCGAGGGGGCTCTTTCGGCGGCGTCCTTCCTCTGCGGCAAGGCGCCCGGTCTCTACGATATGAACAGTATTGTGAAGAAAGAAGAAAACGTATGATAAGAATCGGAATCTGCGGTTACGGCAATCTCGGCAAGGGCGTGGAAGCCGCCGTTGCCGGTGCGCCCGATATGGAACTGTGCGCGGTATTCACAAGACGCGATCCCGCGTCCGTCACGCTTCGCACGCCGGGCGTGCCCGTCGTGCCGTTCTCAAAGATCGGCGAATACCAAGGAAAACTCGACGTCGTCGTCAACTGCGGCGGCAGCGCGACCGATCTGCCGAAAACCACGCCGCTCCTCGCTTCCCTTTTCAACGTCGTGGACAGTTTTGACACTCACGCGAAGATCCCTTCGCATTTTGCCGCGGTCGATGAAGCCGCCGCGGCGGCGGGAAAAGTCGCCGTCATCTCTGTCGGGTGGGATCCCGGTCTTTTCTCCGTCTTCCGCCTGTACGCGAACGCCGTTCTGCCCGACGGCGACGACTACACCTTCTGGGGCAGGGGCGTGAGCCAGGGACATTCCGACGCGATCCGCCGGATCGACGGCGTCCTCGACGCCCGGCAATATACCGTTCCCGTCGAAACCGCGATCGCCAGAGTCCGCGCCGGTGAAGAGCCGGTCCTGACGGCAAGGGAAAAGCACACAAGAGAATGTTACGTCGTGGCAAAAGAGGGCGCCGATCTTGAGAGGATCGAGCGCGAGATCAAGACGATGCCCGACTATTTCGCGGATTACGACACGACCGTGACGTTCATCACGGAAGAAGAACTGAAGAAAAATCACGCGGGGATCCCGCACGGCGGACGCGTCATCCGCACCGGCAGGACCGGCACGGAACCGAAAACGCGGCACACCGCCGAATTCAGTCTGACGCTCGAATCCAACCCCGAATTCACCGGCAGCGTTCTCGCCGCTTACGCGCGCGCCGCTTTCCGGCTTTCGGGATCCGGCATTTGCGGATGTAAGACCGTGTTCGATATCGCCCCGGCGCTCCTCGTCCCGACGGACGGCGCCGAATTGCGGGCACATCTTCTGTAAGTGAGGTCCTTATGATCTACGACAATCTCGGAATCGGAGAAAACGGACACCTGTTTTTCGCCGGACGCGACACCGTCCGTCTGGCAGAGACGTACAAAACGCCGCTCTACATACTCGACGAAGAAAAGATCCGCGAAAGATGCCGCCTTTACCGTGGCGCCATGACGGCGTATTTCGGGGAGGGTTCTCTCCCGCTTTACGCCGGAAAAGCCCTTTGCATCGGCGGTCTGTACCGCATCATGAAAGAAGAGGGCATGGGCATCGACGTCGTTTCCCCCGGAGAGATCTATACCGCGAAAAAAGCGGGATTTCCCATGGAACGCGCCTTTTTCCACGGCAATAACAAAACCGACGAAGACGTCGCCTACGCCATGGACGCGGGCGTCGGATATTTCGTCTGCGACAACGAAGAAGAACTTTCGGCGATCGACAAAGAGGCGGCAAAACGCGGAATCGTCCAGCGCGTCCTTTTGCGTCTGACGCCCGGCATTGATCCCCACACCCACGCCAAGATCGCAACGGGAAAGGTCGATTCCAAATTCGGCGCAGCGATCGAAACGGGACAGGCCATGTCGCTGACAAGACACGCGCTCGCGGCAAAAAATACGGATCTTAAGGGCTTTCATTGTCATATCGGCTCGCAGATCTTCGACTGCCGTCCTTTCACGGATGCGGCACGCGTCATGCTCCGCTTTATCAAAGAAGCGAAAGATGTTCTCGGCTATACCGCCGATATGCTGAATCTCGGCGGCGGCATGGGAATCCCCTATACCGAAGCCGATCCCGCCGTGGATTACGCCGAAAATCTCAAAAAAATCGCCGACGCCGTCAGACGGGAATGCAAAAAACTCGACATTCCGATGCCGGCTGTCCTCACGGAACCGGGCAGATCCGTCGTCGCCGACGCCGGGATCACCCTCTACACCGTCGGCGGAAAGAAAGAGATCCCCGGTTTCAAGAATTACGTTTCCGTGGACGGCGGCATGGCGGACAATCCCCGTTTCGCGCTATACGAAGCCCGATACACGGTGATCACCGCGAACAAAGCGTCAAAACCCGCCGACTACCGTTGCGCCGTCGCGGGACGCTGCTGCGAGAGCGGCGATCTCATCGGCGAGGATATTTTTCTGGCAAAGCCGGAGCGCGGCGACGTCCTCGCGGTGTTGACCACCGGTGCGTATAACTACTCCATGTCCTCAAATTATAACGCTATTTGCAAACCGGCAGTAGTCATTTTAGCGAAAGATAAAGAGTATATCGCCGTAAGGCGGGAAACTTTTGAGGAAATGACGGCACAGCAAATATTCTGATTTTATCCGGACGGCAATCTGTCCGGTCAAAGAAAAAAGCAGGAGCGGAACATCCGTTTTCCTGCTTTTTGTTTTCTGTTTTCATTCGTGACCTTTTGTATTTAAGCTTCTCTGTCTGCCCGAAAACATTATGTTCCGTCAGGGCTTCATTTCTTTGCGTTTCGACTTGTTTTTCAGTTCCAGATAAAGCCGCATCGTGGTTTCGAGGGTTTCCTTCAGGGCTTCCCTCTGTGCTTTCGGCAGGACGCGTGTCTCACGGTAGAGCGTGAGCATTTCGTACTCGTCGTCCGAGAGGTCGGTCGCGATCCTCTGAAGCGGGATATTCATCAGCGCCTCCAAAGAAATGTGGAAGAGCGAAGAAAGTTCCGGCAGCATTTTGAGATACGAGCGTGACCTGCCGCGCCGCCAATTATCCACCGTTTTGGGTTTCAGAGACATGGCACGCTCGAACGCCGCGTCGCTCGGATACTCCGTCTCGATCAGCAGGAGCAGTTTCTCTTTGACTCTGTCGTTTTCGATCATTTCACGGATCCTTTCTTCGACGGCGACGAGGACAATTTGGATTTGCCCGCCGTCTTCTGCTGCGGATTGTTGCCGCTTTTGCTATCTATTGTTGTCATTTTCTCGACTTTTCCGCAGTTTTCGCTTTTCCGCCGTTTTTGTTGTTCCTCGAATCTCCGCTTTTTGTTTTTCTGTTTTTCTTTTTCGCGGCACTGAATCCGAACGTCCCGATCTTTTTTCCGAGGGTGTAATACTCGCCGTGCGCGTAAGCGCAAAGATGCGCTTTGTCATACCGAATCTTGCCGCTTTCGTCGAGGATCGCGGAATCGACCGAGACGTTCAGGATATCGGCGAAGAAAATATCGTGGGATCCGCTGTTTTCCACCCCGGTCACGCGACATTCGAGCGCGATCGGGCACTCCGCGATCGTGGGCGCGCCGACGACCTTGCTTTTCACTCTGGTCAGATGACATTTTTCAAATTTGTTGACCTTGGCGCCGGTATAGATGCCGCAATAGTCCACCGTTCTCGCCAACGTATCGGGCGGGAGGTGAAGCACGAATTCCCCGTATTTTTTCAAAAGTCCGTAGGAATGGCGCGAAGGACGCACCGAAATATAGGTCCTCGGCGGCGTAGAGGACAAAATGCCCGTCCAGGCGACCGTCAATACGTTTTCTTCTTCCCCCTTGCCCACGGTGACGAGCGCGGGCGGAAGCGGCGCCGTAAGCGCGCCGGGCGCAAAATCCATTCTTTCCATAGCGAGATCCTTTCTTTCCTCCATCTTATCACATTGCGCGCGATTTGGCAATCCGAAAAAAGAATCTTGCAAAAAAAGAGGGCGTATGCTATACTGAAAACGTAAATCCAATCCTTTTTTCGGAGGTTATCATGAAAAAGAAGATCCTTTGTCTTTTCGTCGCAGTTCTCCTGCTCCTTTTCACCTTCGCGGGATGTAACGCAGGGAGCGCGGAGGACAACGCTCCTTACGCTTCTTACGAGGCGTCGTCGTTCAGTCTCGCGGCATCCGCAAAGAAAAATAAGTTTTATTCGTCGGATATGATCAGTTCGTCGGACGTGGGAACAGACCTCTCCTCCTCTGATCTGCCGAGCGACGGCTCAAAACTCGTCAGGACTGCGCACGCCACGATCAAGACCGAGACGTACGAAGAAACGCTCACGAAGATCAAAGAAAAGGTCGCAGCCCTCGGCGGGCGCATCGACGCAGAATCCTACGACGGATACGAGCCGCGTGACGCTTCGCTGACCGTACGCATCCCCGTTGAGAAATACAACGAATTCACAGGGGAATTCAACGATTACGGCGTCGTCACTTACCTCTCCGCCTCGATCGACGACGTCACGACGGCATACGCGGAAACGCTGGCGGAAAAAGAAACGCTGGAACAAGCCATCGATTTTTACACCGAACTGATGAAAGAATGCAAAGGGATCGATGAGCAGTCCAAAGTGGAAAACGAGCTGGATTCCCGCAAAACCAAACTTGAAAAGATCAATAAGACGCTGGCAACTTACGACGACAAAGTCGCGTTCTCCACGATCTACCTGTCGATCGACGAAGTAAAATCCGAAGCAGCCGTGAAAAGAGACAATATCTTCAAACGGATCGCCGATACTTTCACGGAATCCCTCCGCGGCGTCGGTGAAGGCGCGGCAGATGTCATCGTGTTCTTCTTCGGCAATCTGCCCACCATCGTGATCATTGGCGCTCTGATCGCCGGTGCTTTCTTCCTCGGACGGTTTTTGATCCGCAAAAAGCGCGGTATCAAGTCCGGCAATACCAAAAGCGAAAACGAAAGCAGCGAAGAGTAAAACCGATATAATGTAAATAGTTGTTGACAAAAAGCGGGTTAAACGATCCGAAACGCACAAAAGCGTCAGGTGTTTAACCCGTTTTTTCTTTTGAATAAAGAGCCGCGCGGAACGAGGATCGGTCGCCGAAAAACGACAATTACAGTTGCCGTTCAAACACGGTTATCACAAAACGGCGCATGGCTTTGACACGACCGTTGCAAGGTGGAAAACGCGCGGTTCTGACGCAAATGTTGCAAAGCGGAACGCGCTCTTTTTGCATGGCTATTGCGAGACGAAACGCGCGGCGACGGTGCAAACGGACAGAAAAAGAGAAAAAGAAAGATACAAAAAGAACAGTCCTGCCGCCGAACAACCCCGTTCGCGCAAAAGGTGGTGCAAGTGCCGTCTGTCGCCAAGCCACGGCTTCTGTCCGTCTTTCAGACGCAGGATCACGACGCGCAAGGCGTCAAACGCCGGCAAAAGGAAGAACAGAAGTGCCCATGCGTTATCCCGCGCCGCGAGAAGCGTCAGCGCCGTGAACAGAAACCCGACGGAAAGAGAACCGCAGTCACCCATAAAGAGTCCGGCTCTCGGAAGATTCCACGGCAAAAAGCCGAGAAGTCCCGCCGCGGCAAGCAACGACAAAATCAGCGCCTGCACGTTGCCCGACAGTAAAAAGAACAGGGAAAGCCCGAGAAACGCCGGGGCGGTGTATGCGACGGCGATCCCGTCCGCGCCGTCCATGAAGTTGTAGGCGTTGATGAGGAACAGAGCGAGAAGAAACCAAGCGACCGCAAGCCCCGAAAACGTCCCGAGTGAAAGCGAAAGCCAAAGGAGAAGCCCGACACTCTCAAGAAGACCTTTCGGCAAAGGGGAAAGGTTCAGAAAATCGTCGGCAAGTCCGACGGCAAGAAACAAGAAGAACGGCAAAAGCAGCGTCAGCGCCTCTCTGTCACGAAAAAAACCGAAAAGTCCCGCGCCGACGGCGATGCCGCAGGCGATCCCGAGTCCGCCGATGCGCGGCGTCGCTTCTCCATGACGCTTCCGCCGTCCGTCGGGAATGTCAAGGGCGCCGATCTTTCTCCCCACCCGAAGCAAGAGGAACGAAACCGCCAAAGAAAACGAAAAAGCACAAAAAAGCGCAATCCACATAAATCCTCCGAAAAAAGACGGAGAGACAACGTTCGTCATCTCTCCATCCGTGTTTATGTAGATCCCGCAGGTTCAAAACCGACGCATCAACCGACAAAGCCGACTTTCCGTCTGACTTTCGAGAGCGTTTTTCTCGCGAAATACGCGGCTTCCTCCGCGCCGGCTTTCATCGTCGCTTCGAGGAACGCTTTATCGGCGATGAGACGGTCGTATTCCGCCTGCACGCCTGCCAATCCGTCGGCACACGCCTCGCCGACCGCGGCTTTGAAATCCCCGTATCCGACACCGTCGAACTCCCTCTCGATCTCTTCGTACGTCTTTCCCGTAAAGGCGCGGTAAATGTTCATCAGATTGTTGATGCCGTCTTTTCCCTCGGCGTAACGCACGACGGCGTCGGAATCGGTGACGGCCTTTCTGAACTTCCGCATGATATCGTCTTTTCGGTCCAGAATATAGACGACGGCGTTCGCGTTCGCATCGGATTTCGACATCTTGAGTGTCGGCTCGGCGAGGGACATGATCTTCATGGTATCCGTCGGGATAAAGCCCTCCGGCACCGTGAAGGTGTCGCCGTAAACCTGATTGAAGCGCATCGCGACGTCACGCGCCAGTTCGATATGCTGTTTCTGGTCAATGCCGACGGGGACGACGTCTGCCTGATACAAAAGAATATCCGCCGCCATCAGCGAGGGATAGGTAAACAGTCCCGCATTGATATTCTGTGCGTTTTTCGCGCTTTTATCCTTGAACTGCGTCATTCTCGAAAGTTCGCCGAACATGGTGTAGCAATCGAGGATCCAGCCGAGCTCCGCGTGCGCGGGGACCTGCGACTGGACGAAAAGGGTGTTTTTCTTGGGATCCAATCCCGCCGCCATATAAAGTGCGAGCGTTTCGTAAGTACGGCGGCGCAGCTCCGCCGGGACCTGCCGCACCGTGATGGCGTGAAGATCGACCACGCAATAAAAGGTTTTGTATTCTTCGGAAAATCTCGTGAAATTCTTGATGGCGCCGAGATAATTTCCGATCGTCAGATTTCCCGACGGCTGAACGCCGGAAAAGACGATCTTCTGATCGTTGAGCATAGGAAACCTCCGTTGTTTCTTTCCCCCTTATTCTATATCATCGGCGCGCGTATGTCAAGAAAAACCGCCCCGTTTTTTCCACCGGATTGACTTGTTCTTGCAAATTCGCGCAAAATATGTTATAATATCGTTACTTATAAATTAAGTCTTATTTATCACCGCTTTTTGCGGTATGGAGAAAAACGTATGAAAATTATGCTCGCAGGAGGCGGAAAAGTCGGCGAATCTTTGACCTCTCTCCTTTCGGCGGAGGGCTACGACGTCACCGTCATCGACAAGGACAAAGCCGCGCTCGAAAGCATCGTCGAAAACTTTGACGTCTTTTCGATGAACGGCAACTGCGCTTCCATGGAAGTGCTGGAAGAAGCCGGCGTGAAGGACACCGATCTTCTGATCGCGGTCACCGATTCCGACGAAGTCAACCTGCTTTGTAGCGCCACGGCGCACAGTCTGAATCCGAAACTCCACACGATCGCCAGGATCCGTAACCCCGAATACACGGGACAGATCTACAAGATGCGCGACACGTTCTCGCTCTCCATGGTCTTCAACCCCGACCGGCAGGCGGCGGCGGAGATCGACCGTCTTCTCAAATATCCCGGATTTCTCAAGCGTGATACCTTTGCCAAAGGGCGTCTCGAGATCGTGGAACTGAAGCTCGAAGAGGGCAACCCGTTCTGCGGAACGAAACTGTACGCGCTGTCCGAAAAAACAAAGTGCCGCGTCCTGATCTGCGCGGTCGTCCGCGACGGCGTCTCCTATACGCCGGACGGCAATTTCATTCTCGAGGAGGGTGACCGCGTTTACGTGACCGCCGACGCTTCCGATCTTTCCGTTCTTCTGAAAGAATTCGGCATCGTCAGCAAAAAGGCACACCACGTCTTTATCGTCGGCGGCGGCCGCGTCACGTTCTATCTCGCCAAAATGCTGACGGCACGCGGCGTAAGTGTCAAGATCATCGACCGCAGCAAAGAACGCTGTGAAGAACTCGCCGGACTTCTGCCCGCCAGCGTGGATATCATCTGTGCCGACGCCACCCAGCCGTCTCTTCTGGAAAGCGAGGGCATCGACGACTGCGACGCCTTCATCACCGCGACGGACCTGGACGAACTCAACATTCTCCTTTCCCTGTACGCCGACAGCGTGAAAGTTCCGCAGATCATCACAAAACTTTCGCACATGGAGGACGGCAAAGTCACCGACAGTCTGCCCCTCGGCTCGATCGTGATGCCAAACAAGCTCTGCTGCAACAACATCGTGCGTTACGTCCGCGCCATGCGCCGCAAGACGGGCGCCGCCATCTCGGTGCATAAGATCGCCGACGGTGAAACCGAAGCTACGGAATTCATCGTGGACGCTTCGACACGCCACGTGGGCGAAGAACTTTTGAATATGAAAATGAAGCCCGGACTTCTTCTCGCGGGTATCATGAAAGACGACAAGATCGAGATTCCCGACGGACACTCGAAGTTCGAGATCGGCGATACCGTCGTCGTTGTTTCCGGCGGAGACGGCGTCGTTCTGGAACTGAACGACATCTTTGCCGATTAAAGAGAGGTATTTATGAATTACAAACTGATGGGACGCTTTCAGGCGTTTCTGTTCGGTGCCCTCGCCGTTTTCATGGTTCCCGCCATGATCCTGTGCTTCGCGGACGCCGATACCGCCGCCGGTCTTTCGTTCCTCTACGTGCTTCTCGGATGCGCGCTCGTCGCCGCCGTTCTGCTCCTTTGCTGTAAGGATGCCGATCACGGTTTCTTTGCCAAAGAGGGCTTCGTCTGCGTGGGCGTCGCCTGGATCCTGATCAGCGTGATCAGCGCGCTCCCGCTCCGGATCAGCGGCTGCGTCCCGACCTATATCGACGCTCTGTTTGAAATGGCGTCCGGCTTTTCCACGACGGGTGCCTCCGTCATTGCCGACGTCGAAAGTCTGCCGCGCGGTATTCTCTACTGGCGAAGCTTCAGCCATTGGCTCGGCGGTATGGGTATTCTGGTATTTTTGCTCGCCGTCATTCCGATGGAGGGCAAAAAACAGGGCTTCACGCTTCATCTGATGCGCGCGGAATCGCCCGGTCCGTCGGTCGGAAAACTCGTGCCGAAAATCAAGAAGACCGCGTCGATCCTCTATATTACCTACATCATTCTGACCGTCGCAAACTTCATTTTTCTGCTTTTCGATATGCCGGCTTTCGAGGCACTCTGTACCGCGATGGGCACGGCGGGCACCGGCGGCTTCGGTGTCAAAAACGACAGTCTCACCGGGTACAGCAACTACGTGCAGATCGTCACCACCGTCTTCATGTTCCTGTTTGCCGTCAACTTCGGTTGTTATTACCTCATCATTCTCGGCAAGATCAAAAACGTTCTGAAAGACGAGGAGCTACGCGCCTTTATCATCATCGTCGCCTGCTCCGTGCTCTTCATCACCTGCAATCTGTTCTTTACGCAGAATGACTTTACGCAGAAAAACTACGAAACGGTCGGGAAAGCCCTCAAGGACGCGGCGTTCCAGGTCGCGAGCATCGTCTCGACGACCGGATATTCCACCGCCGACTTCGACCTTTGGCCGGCGTTCTCAAAAGCGGTGCTGCTCTTTCTGATGGTCATCGGCGCCTGCGCCGGATCGACGGGCGGCGGACTGAAATGCTCCCGTCTTCTGATCCTCGTCAAAGGTGTCGTGCGCAACGTCAAGCAGGCGCTTCATCCGCAGAAAGTCGCAACCATTCGCATCAACAACAAGACCGTCGAAGAAAAGACCGTGGAAAGCACAAACTCCTATTTTGTGGCATATGTGTCAATATTAGTTGTCAGTTTTCTGCTTATTTCACTCGACAAATACGTCGGAGGAGATCCGACGACGGCATTTACCGCGGTGCTTGCCTGCTTCAATAATATCGGTCCCGGTCTCGCCGGTGTCGGTCCTACCGCGAACTTTTCCGGCTTTTCCGCCGTATCCAAACTCATCTTCGTTTTCGATATGCTCGCGGGCAGACTCGAAATCTATCCGATCCTCATCCTCTTCTCCGGTCGCGTCTGGAAAAGAGCGTGAATCGCCGGACAATCGGTTTTGCGGGCGGCGGACGCACCGCCGTTCTATTCCGTCAAAGTCATGGAAAGACGGAAAATCCTAATCTTTCAATGTTATGGTAAGACGAAAATCCTAATCTTCCAATGTCATGGTAAGACGAAAATCCTGTTCTCTCAAAACCATCAAAAGATAAAAATCCGAAACCGAAAGATCGTCTCTATGCGGGATCTTCCCGTGCGATCTTACGGTTTCGGATTTTCTTTTTTGAAAATATTTCTTTACAATTCGACAGTATAACCGAGCAAGAGCGAATAGATCTCCGTTTTTTCGGGGTATTTACCGAAGAGGGAGCGGACGGCTTCTTTGTAATAAGAAAGCTGTCTTTCGTGCTTTTCGCGGAGGATCTTTGCCGCCACGCCCGGATTATCCAGCGCATAAGGCGGCAGTCGGTCCGTCTTGTAATCGACGAGCGTCAACGTCCCGTCGCTGTTCTCCATCACGCAGTCCATAACGCCTTGCACGAGCAGTTTTTTGCCGACAAGGTCTTTTTTCTTTTCTTCATCGGTCGTGAACGCTTCGGCGGGCAAACGGACGTGAAAACGCAGTTCGCGGTACAGTTTTTTCGCATCTCGCATCCTGCGTGCCAGATCCGACACGCAAAACTTCCCGATCTCTTCCATCCGGACAAGTTTTGCGTCTTCTTCCGAAAGAAAACGCATAGCGAGAAGCCGGGACAGTTCCGCCTCTGCTCCCTCCGACTGCAATCTCTCGAAATCGCAGAACTGCAAAAACGCGTGGGTGGCGATACCGCGTTTTGCCGCTTCGTCCTCGATCTTCCCCGAAAGGAAGCGCGGCTCGCGGTGTCCTTTCTCTTTCGGCTCCCCGTTTGGCAGTTGCGCCGCGTCGTCCTCCGTTCCGTCAAGAACGGCGGGATACAGTTTCGAGACCGACAGTTTTTCGGGAACACCGAGGGTGGCGGCGTCGGGATAAAGATACGAAAACCGATCTTTCAGGGTTTCAACGAGCAAGGGATCGGCAGGAATCTCAACGGACCCGGCGTCATCGTCAACCGTATCCGTAATCGGGCAATCCCCCGCGAGGTTTCTCACTTGCTCCGCAGGAATGAAACGGAAAGTCACGCTTTCGTTCGCGCCGATCACCGTCCAGTCAAGATAACTTGCGGCGCCGAGAACGTCCGCGCGCTTATCAACAGCATAACGGGCGTTCATTCTATCGTTTTCAAAATCTTCTTCTTTTTGCGAGCGGCAGGCAAACAGATACAGTCTTTCTTCGGCTCGCGTCATCGCTACGTAAAAAATGCGCATCTCTTCGTCGAGCATTTTTCTTTTTGCGATATGTTTGACGGCCTCGCGCATCGGGGTATTGACGCGAACGGTGCCGGTCTCGTCGTAAAGCGTGCAGGCGAAGCCGAGTTCTTCGGAAAACAGGATCGTGTCTTTCGCGTCTCTGTCAACGAGCGCCGTGGCACATTCCGGAAGAAAGACCACGGGAAACTCCAGTCCTTTCGAGGCGTGGATCGTCATGAAACGCACCGCATTTTCTTCCGGTACGCTGCTGTCCGGCGCGTCGAACTTTCCGTTCTTCTCGAGCACGCGGGTAACGTAGCGGAGAAACGCCCCGAGTCCCTGATAAGAGGTATGCTCAAACTTACGGGCATTCTCAAAGAGGATCCAGAGATTGTCATCCTCCCCGTTTCTGACGGCAAGGGATAAAAGTCCCGTTTCGTGATATAGGCGGAACAAGAGTTCTTCGAGTTTCGTTCCCTCCGACATCGTGCGATAGGCACAAAGCGAGGAAAGAAATTGCTTTGCTTTTTCGTTTTCGCCGTGTTTTTCCGCGTACGAAAGCAGAGAGACGTAGAGCGGTGCTTTCGGCTTTTCTTCACGGATCGCCGTCATATCGTCGGGGGAAAAACCGTAGATCGGCGACATCATCACGCCGGAAAGGTAAATATCCCGATAGGGATTGTCGATCGCGTTCAGCAGAGCGATAGCCAAAAGGACGGACGGGCTTTTGAAAAACTCTTTTTCACCGGCACCTCGGCAAGGAATGCCGTTTTGCTCGAAAACGTCAATCATTGTTTGCATATTCGTTCCGTTTCGCATTAAAACGACAATATCGCCGTAACAGATCGGCGTGCCGTCGTCTTTTTTGTCGGAACAAAGTTCCATGACTTTATCCGCCATCACATACGCTTCGGCGGCGGCTTTGTTCTTCAGTTCCGCGATGACCCGATCCGACTCATCCGCCGTTTCGCTCTGTTTTTCGGCTTTCCATTCCAGGACGGTCACTTCGCTTTTCCGGAGCGGCGCGCCGTTGTTTTTCCGATAGATCATCTCTTCGTCTTTTACGTAACCGATGCTGTCCGCGATCGCATCGAACAGGACGCCGAAGATCTCGTTGACGGTACGGACAATGCCCTCGTCGCTACGGAAGTTTTCCGACATGAAGATCGTTCCCGCCTTGTCTTTCGCTTCGGCGTCGCAAAGAGGAAACGCCTTTTTCATCCCGGCGAAGATCGTGGGATCTGCCGAGCGGAAACCGTAAATGCTCTGTTTGATATCGCCGACCATAAAACGGTTATCGTCTTTTGCCAGCGCCTCGAAGATCTTGTGCTGAAGCGGGTTGATATCCTGGTATTCGTCGATGAAGATCATGCGGTACTGTTCCCGCAAAAGTTCCGCGGTCGGCGTCCGCTCGCCGTCTTTCCACAAACTTTCGTAAAAATACCGTTCGAGATCCGAATATTCGCAAATGCCGAGCCGTTTTTTCTCGGCGCGGAAGCGTTCGTCAAAAGCGGAAAGCACGGCAGCCGTCGCTTTTGCCGCTTTTCGCGTTTCCCCGTAAGTTTCCATGAAATCTTCCGCCGAGCAGACGAAAAACGAAGATAACGTGCCGTCAAAAATCGTTTTTTGAAAGTTCTGATGCAATCCGCGGCAAAGGTATTCGGTGTCCGTCGCAGTCTTTTTTATGACTCCGGGCGCTTTTGTCTTTTCGTACGAAAGGACGGCATCCCGGATCTCCGCATAGGCATCGCACCGTGTCAGACGGTCGAGAAAATCGCGCTCTGTGCCGAGATAAACCGCCCACGCCTGTTCTTTCGGGTCGCCGAAATGCAGAGTTTCGAGTCTTTTCCGGTAAGCGGCAAGCAGGTTTTCCGCCTGTTTTTTCGTCTCCGCGACAATATACGCGCCGAACGTTGTTTCCTCCGGCGTATTTGCCGGCGGAAACTTTTCCTCAATATCGGAAAGCACGAAAACGCCCTTTTCGTGGCTCTGTGTCTTTTCATAAAGAGAGAGCAAAACGCTCCCGATGCCCGTTTCCGAATTTTTCACGCCGACGAGCATATCGGTGAGGGACAAAAAATCCTTTTCGCTCACGCGGTCAGCGTAGGCGCCGTCATAAAAACCCGAAAGAACGGTCTCCATCACATCCGACGCGAGCAATGCCGCCTCGGCGGAATCGGCGATCCTGTAATTGGGCAAAAGACCGAGCGCTTCGGCGTTTTGCTTGAGAAAATCCTGGCAAAGACTGTCGATCGTCATGATATTGGCGGCGGAAAGCAACGCCAGCTGCTTTTGCAGATGCGCGTTTTGCGGCTGCTTTCCGATAGCGTCGCCGAGGGCTTTTTCCACACGGGCACGGATCTCCTCCACGGCGGCGTTGGTAAACGTCACGATCAGAAGTTCCGTGATATCCGCCGGATCGGTCGCGTCTGTCAGCGTATCAATGATACGCCGGATCAGCGTGGTCGTTTTGCCCGATCCCGCACCGGCAGAGATCAGAAGCGTCCGATCTTTGACGTCCAGCGCAAGTTTTTGCTTATCGGTGAATCCCATATCTTACCTCAATTTCGGTTTTCCGTTCCGTGACGGACCGTTTTTTCGTTGCTTTGATTGAGGACGGTTTCGCTCGGCCGTCCGGCGATTTGCGTTTCTCGAGCGAAAGATCCCGATTTTCCGCACGAGGATTTCAGAGTTCAATCTGTTTTATCGGTTTGACGGCAGGGCCGTCGGCGGTCATTACGGCTTCGCCGATGGCAAAGAACGTTTCCCCGTCATACAGGCGAACCCTTTGATTTTCATCGAAATGCGCGCCGATCTTTTTTTGCAGGATCGTTTGTCCGGACCGTGCAAGACGCGCAAAGAACGGCGGCAATACGACCGCGGGATCCGAGAGAAAGAGCGTTTCCGGCGGAAAAACGACAGCGTCTCTTTGCTCCGGCGTCATGGCTTCGAGTTGTTCGAGCGTATGCGCATCGGCAAGGGTAAATCCGCCGGCGCTGACACGGCGCAGAGACGCCATCACGCCACCCACCCCGAGCGCGGCGCCGATATCGGCGCAAAGCGTACGGATATACGTTCCTTTGGAACAGAGAACGTCAAGAGAATACTCGCGATCGGTGAGTTTCTCCACGCCGAGCCGAAAAACGGTTATCGGTCGGGGTTCCCGCTCGACGCTGATACCGGCACGGGCGAGATCAACGAGTTTTTTTCCGCCGATTTTCAAAGCGGAATACATCGGCGGCGTCTGGAGGATCCGCCCGACAAACGAGGAACAGACGTCTCTCACTTTCTCTTCGGGCGGCAAAAGGTCACAAGTCGAAAGCACTTTTCCCGTCACGTCCTCCGTGTCGGTCGTCAGACCGAGCCACAGCGTCGCAACGTAGTGTTTTTCTCCCGTCAGAAGATATTCCGACAGTTTGACGCTGCGTCCGATCAAAATCGGCAGAACGCCCGTCGCCATCGGATCGAGCGTACCGGTGTGACCGGCTTTATCCGCACCGAGCAACCGTTGAACGCGGCGCACCGCCGCAAAAGAAGTCATATTTTGTCCTTTGTCCAAAATGAGAATACCGTTTTTCATCTCGTTCTTCCGTTATGCGTTTTTGTAAAGAATTGTTTGTAAATATATCGCATTTTCATCGTTTTTTCGACGCATTGCCGAAAATTACGGTTGTTTTCTTGCCGGCCTTCCCTGTTCTGTTTTCTTTCGATTTTCTTCGACTGACGGTTTTCGACACCGCGCGCAGCGCCTTTTCGCTTATAATGGCGTAAGAAACAAGCAGGGGGCCTTTATGAAAAATCCAACCGCCGTCCTTTCGTTTTTTAACGACAAAAGAAGGATCTGCAAAGACCGGATCAGAGAGGAAGCGACAAAAAGAAAAAACGATCCGAAGATGCTTTTTAAGGATCTGTTTTTCTTTTTCACCGGGTTTCTTTTCGCGCGTACACACCTGTATTTCGGCGCGTATCCGCTCGGTATTGCCTGGCTGTGCGCTCTTCCTTACGGCGTCTATACGTCACTCGCCGGTTGCGTGATCGGCGCTTTCTCAATGGGAAAACGCGGGATCGTCTATGCGATGATCTACGCCATCGCCGTGCTTATGCGTCTGTTTCTCTCCGTCTCCGACGCCAAAAACGCCGGAAAGCCGAAGGAACAGCGGTTTTTGGAATCTCCGATGCTTCGCAGTTCTTTCGCCGTGATCTCGGGTTTTATCGGGGGCGGCTATGAGGTCCTGCTGAACGGACTGACCCTCCCCGCCGTAATCTATGCCGCCGCTATGATGCTGACGGCAGGCGTCGCCGCTTTTTTGTTCTCTTTTCTGTTTGCGGAGGATTTTCCCGACGCGCTGTTTCGGTCGGTGCGCCCTTTGCCCCTTTCGTCGAAAAAAGGTTTGGCGTTCTCCGGGGCGCTCGGAGTAACTCTGTTTTTACTCTCGTATTCTCTATTGCCGTTTTCGGTTGCCGGAATCTCGCTTTCTTATTTGCTGACGGGTTTTCTGACACTGTTTTTCGCTTCCCGTTACGGCGGCGTGCCTGCCATGGCGGCAGGATTCCTCTGTGCGCTCCCCGGCGGGGCATCTGCCGCGGTCGCTTTTGCGCTCGCGGGAGCGGCGGCAGGATTTCTGTTTTCTTTCGGTCTGCTTTACGCACTCCTCGGCGGCGGTGCCGCCCTGATACTCTGGAGCGGATATACCGAGGGAATGACAGGTTTTTTATCGGTCTTTCCGGAATATGCGCTCGCAGCGTCGCTCGGGTTCCCCGCCTGGCGAAAGTATTCCGCTTCCGTGCCGAAGCCGGGAAACTCCGCGACGAAAACGGCGGAAGATATGGTCGGGGCTATGGCACTTTCCTATCGGGCAAACGCAGCCAACAATCAAAAGAAAATCTCGCAATTGTTCCGGTCTTTGGTTCCTATTTTGAATAAAATGCAAAAATTTGATCACAATCCGGAGGAAGAAGAATATAAAGAGACCGTATGCGAAGTCCTTTTGCATTCCTGTTACGACTGCTCCCACCGTGATCTTTGCGGGACGGCAGGCATACAGAATCTCGTCCGTGGACTGACGGCAAAAAGTCTGCGAGGCGAAGCATTATCACAAGAGGATATGTCCTTTTGCGATAAAGACGATGATGAAAAACAGCAAATCCTTTATTATCTTTCCCTGCGGATAGCCGATCTTTCTTCCAGAGACGTGAAGCGTGCCGCCGCGCCTTCCTACGCGGACCTTTGCTCTGCCGTCTCCCGTCTTCTTGAGGAAGCGCAGACGGAAGCCGAATGCGGCGTTTCGCTCGACACCGCGCTCTCGGAATCCCTCGAAAAGGTTTTGACCAAGCACGGACTGCCGGACGGCGTCGTCCGCGTTTACGGAAATCGGATCAAAACCGTCGTCGCCGCCGCCGAGGACGCGGGCGGTCGGAAGATCACGTCTCCCGATCTTTTCAAGTCTCTCGAAGAAGCCGTCGGCGCGTCGCTTTCGGCGCCGTCCTATTATCGGCAGAAAGAAATGGTGCTTTTGGAGTGTAAAACGCGTAAAAAATACGGCATCAGAGCGTTTGCGGCGTCACAAACCAAGAACGGAAAAGAGCCCTCCGGGGACTCTTATGATTATTTTGAGGATGAAAGCGGCAAATATTACCTCGTCCTCTCCGACGGCATGGGCAGCGGCGCCGAAGCAAAGACGGTTTCCCGCTTTTCGTCGGATTATCTGCGGGAAATGATGTCAGCGGGTTGCTCCGAGCATTCATCGCTTTATCTTCTGAACAGTATTCTGCGCGGGCAGGGCGACGAATGCTCGACAACCGTCGATCTCTGTGAAGTTGATCTGTTTTCCGGCCACGCGGCGTTTTATAAAAGCGGCGCGGCGCCGTCTTTTCTCAAGCGAAAAGACAAGATCTACCGCGTCAGAAGCGAAACGGTACCGATCGGCATTCTCCCCACGCTCGATACCGAAAAGATACACGTGGAAACAAAAGAGGGAGACGTCATCATCATGTTCTCCGACGGCGTCAGCACGTCTCCGGAAGACGCTCCCTGGCTCTCCGGATTCCTTTCGGGAGAACTTCCCGCGTCTATGGAAGAATACGCAAACAGTATCCTGGAAGAGACGATCATACACAACAAAAGACGTGATGATATTTCTGTTATTGTCGCACAAATTGTCGCCGCATAGCGAAAAATGTTATCTTTTGTTTGCTTTTTTTGTTATTTTGTTCATGTTCTTCCGTTTTCGTGCGTCGGCGCAAGCATCCTCTGCTTCGTATTAGGATGCGTCACTTTGCGCCAAAGTACGAGCGTTTTATTCTTCGATAAAGTCCTCGCCGCACAGTTTCACGAGAAGTTCCTGCAAATCGTCGTTGTCCTCGTAGAAGAGGGTGATGGCTTTGTTCTTGCCTTTGCTCTCAATGCGGACCTGTCTGCCGAGCGTTCTCTCGACACGTCTTTCAAGTTCTCTGAAATAATCGACGATCGGCGCTTTTTCTTCCTCTTTTGTCTCGCGCTTCTTTTTCCCGGCTTTTTTGACGGCGGCTTCCACCTCGCGCACCGAGAGTTTTTCATCTACGCATTTACGGGCGAGCGCGACCATCTCCTCCTCGCTGCCGAGAGCGAGAAGCGTTCTCGCGTGTCCCGCGGAGAGATCCCCAGCGATCACCAGGGAAACGACTTCTTGCGGCAGATCCAGAAGACGCATGGCGTTTGCGATCGCGCTGCGGCTCTTTCCGACCGTCGCGGACAGTTCTTCCTGCGTCATACCGTATTCTTCGGCGAGCGAGCGATATCCCGCCGCTTCTTCCATCGGATTGAGGTCTTCGCGCTGAATATTCTCCACGAGCGCGATCTCCGCCGTCTTTTTATCGTCCTTGTCCAACACAATGGCGGGAATGGACGTCAGTTCGGCGAGTTTGGAAGCGCGAAAACGGCGCTCTCCGGCGATGATCTGATACCGCCCGGAAGGCATTTCACGCACCAGAATCGGCTGAAACAGTCCGTTGGCGCGTATAGACTGTGCCAAAGACTCCAACGCCTCTTTATCAAAGGATTTTCGGGGTTGGTCCGCACGGGGATCAATAAGCGATACGGGCAGTTCTTTTACGCCTCCGTTTTCGCTTTTCTCGGTTTCGTTGTCCAGAAAAATGGCGTCAAGCCCTCTGCCGAGTCCGCTGTTCTTTTTCATGATTCCTCCATTGCCAAAAGGCACTTTTATTTGCCCGATTTCGACGGTTGTTTGCCGCGATGGGCATTCTTTTTTGTTTATCGACGTATTCAAACACGGCTTTTCCACAATTGCCGTGTGGAAAATGTGATTTTGTCACGGATTATCTATCGGATTTTCCTCTTCTCCATGATTTCCGCGCATTTACACGGTCAATCCACGGGATTTCATCGCGTTTTCCACGGGTTTGGCACTGAGTTGCGCTTTCGCTCGTGGTTTCATGGCAAATCCGAATACGCTCCGATTTTCCATTTTCTTCCATTTTTAGGCGTTCAAAAAGGATTTTTTTGTTACGGCTTTCAGATACGGAGCATCAATTCCTTGGCGACCGCAGCGTATTCAAGAGATCCTTTTCCGTATGGATCGTGATAGCAGATCGGTTCTCCGAAGCCCGGCGCCTCGGAAAGTCTCACGGTACGCGAGATCGGAACCTTGAAAAGTTTATCTTCGTAATACTTCTTCAATTCCGCGACCACCTGCCCCGTCAACGTCAAGCGGGCATTATACATCGTCAGAAGGATTCCGACGAGAGCAAGAGACGGATTGCGGTTCTGACGGATACGTTTGATCGTGTTCATGAGCTGCGTCATGCCCTCGAGAGAGTAAAACTCGCATTGCATCGGGACGACAACGCCGTCGGCAACGGTCAGCGCCTCGACGGTCAGCATACCGAGCGACGGCGGACAGTCGATCAATATGTAATCATAATCGTTTTTGATGGATTCAAAGGCGTTTTTGGTAAAATGAACGTCCGAATCCATGTCGTGAAGCTCAATTTCCGCCCCGGCAAGATCAATTCCGGAGGGAACGAGGTCAAGATACTCATATTTGCTATGCATAACGGCATCGCGCATCGAGCATTCTCCGATAACGACACGATACACCGAGCGGCTTTCCGGGAACTTGTAAACGCCAAGCCCGCTCGTGGCGTTCCCTTGAGGATCCATATCTACGAGAAGGACTTTTTTGCCTTTCTTCGCGATAGCGGCGGCGATATTTACGCATGAAGTTGTCTTTCCGACGCCTCCTTTTTGATTAGAAAACGCAATAATTTTTCCCATAAATGATAATTCTCCTCAAAAATGATAGTGATATTGATAAAATCAAGCAAATAATGCAAAAAGTGTATACCAAACAAGCAAGAACCGTGAAATTCGCTTCAAAAAGCACAAACAACAGCCAGCAGATACAAACGAAGAGTCAAACAAGCAGAAATATATGGTAAAACCACGTTTTAATGTCATATTATACCATAATATATCAGATTTTGTCAATATAAAGAGCAAAAATGATTGTTTCACGTGAAACAATCGCATGACGGCTGCGTTTTTTGCTAAAAAGCGAACAAAAAAGACGATTTTGAAGAATCCGAAAGGCAAAAAAGGGTTTTCAAGCAAAAAACGCATTAAACAGAAATATTGTTTCACGTGAAACAACAAAAAATGAAAAAATCCGCTCAAAAAGCGGATGGATCATATAAAAAGAGGAGAAAACGGGTTAAAAACGAGAGTGTAACGGCCAAATGTATGAAAAAATACGGTAAATATATAATTTATAGAAAAAACGAATTTGAGAACAAGATTATTCGCAAAAAAGAGAAAATCAGCAATTTGAAAGTCTGAAATATATAATACGATTTGGGAAGTTGATTCCGGCATCAAATACTGTTAAAAAGTAAAAACAATGCGATCCACCATAAAAAAACAGGTCTTTTTTCTGTAAAATGACGGCAAAATGTTAAATTTTAAGAGGGTCTTTTCACTAAAAATATTGTGATTTTTTCTCAATTAGCAACAATCTTGTTTTCTGCCGTGCTTTTTCTTTCGGTTTTATATTTTTTAAGTTAGATATTTAAGCCGGGGCGGGAGTTTTTTGGGCAATTTTCCTTTCTTTTCGGTATTTTGTCTTTGTTAACCGATAATATCGGATAAATCTTGCAATTCACTTGCAAGTAGGTTATAATGAATGGAAAGATAAGGAGCCAAAATGATAACTACCATCTACTTGATACGACACGGCGAAAGCGAGGCAAACGAAACTGCCGTGTTTGCCGGAAGCGCCGAATATTTTCTGACAAAAAAGGGAATTAAGCAAGCCGAGGTAACGGCAAAGGTTCTTTCCAAAGCACCTGTTACCGCGATTTACTCTTCTCCGCTCTTGCGAGCCAGAAGAACGGCGGAACCTTTTTCCTCGGCATTTCATTGTCCGGTTATCGTGGATAACGAACTGCGGGAAGTATTTTGCGGGGATTGGGAGCGTATGCCTTACGCGGAAATCGAGAAAAAATATCCCGATCTTTTCCCGACACCCTGGTATCAGAACTTCGGAGAAGCAGCCGCCCCGAATGGAGAAAGCGTCACGGAAGCAGGAAAACGGTTTTGGAACGCCGCCAAAAGAATCGCAGAAAAACATCCCGGCGAATCCGTTCTCATCACTTCACACGCAGGTGTGATACGTTCCTTTTACGGAATCGTGGCAGGAATCGCGCCGAAGGATTTAGGACATGCTCTGCCATTCCCCACGAACGCGTCCTACAGTATCGTCACCTATGAAAACGGTGCTTTTTATCCCGTTATTTATTCGGAAGACAGCGAGTTAAAAGCGGCAGACATGGTTACAGCTCTCAAGCAATAATTCTCACATAATTAGGTGAAATCACTCAAATATCACTATATTTGCGCATATTTGTTTGCATTTTGCGCATGAAAGGAGATCGGCAATAATCGTCTGCCGATTTTTACAGAACGTATGATTTGTTTTTCCGACGCTATTATTTCCTACGTAAAAGAATCCGTCCTGAAGATCGGCGGCGGTTGCGGAATCTCATTCAACTTCCCGCCGCAAACGCTGAAAGCTCTTTTCGGCGACCGGAATATGTCGGACGAAAAATACGCAGAAGCGTGTCGAGAGGAAGTTGCGCGTTTCTCTTTTGGCAAACTGTCGTTTACATCTATGCGCGACTTGACCGTCGTTTCGATAGATGAAGCCGGCGTCGCCGCCATTCTCTCGCTTCCGCAAACCGAGAACGACGCGTTCGTCGGTGAACTGATCGCTCTGACCGCAGTCCCCGATGCCGACGCAAATGCCGTCCACGCTCTTTTTCGGCGTTATGCGTCCGACGTCTTCTCTATTCCCGGCATTGACGGCGAGTTCGATGAGGCGCTCTGTTTTGACGTTTTTGATCCGTTTTGCTACTGTTTTTCCTACGAGCCGGACGGGATACACTATCACCGTCTCCTCAAAGATGATTTTGACGCGACGTATCCGGGGCTGCTTCCCCGTTTTTGATATTTGTACGACTTTCTGTCAATTGTTTTTTGCTTGGTCGGCAGTTTTTTTCGACCTCGTTATTTTCTTTTTTGCGTTTTTTGGTTTTTATTGTATCTACTTATTTGTATTTATATTGGTTATTTATATAGGGACATCCCGTAATGGCAGAGCGGCAAACGCCGTTCTGCTTTTTTTCGTGCGGTATCCGCTTTTCCACCCCACGTTTTCACATTTGATCTGCCGTCGGCTACCGTTTCGTCTGCGGCGGCATCCGCTTTTTCACGCCCCCGTTTTCACATTCGATCACATTCAATCTGCCGATCCGTCGTTTTATGACGGTTTTTCCCGAAAAACAACCTGCCGAGCGCTCTGAAATTAGCACTTGAAGTCCTCGGGGCACAAAAAAGTATAAAAAATATAATTTTTTTGATTAAAATCCTTGACATATCATCAAAATAGGAGTATATTATAGGCAAGTTTGTTAGCACTCTGCAATTATAAGTGCTAAACTGTAGTGAGGAGGCGTTCTTTTGGAAGACAACCGTCTGACACCGAGGAAAAGACAGATCCTGTACGCCATTGTGGATGCACACATCAACAACGGCGAACCGGTCGGCTCGAAATTTCTGTCCCGCGACGTGAAGATTTCCTGCTCTCCGGCGACGATCCGTAACGAAATGGCAGATCTCGAAGATATGGGCTATCTGACACAGCCGCACACTTCGGCAGGCCGCGTTCCCTCCGAACTTGCTTACCGTTTTTACGCCGATTCTCTGATCCGTCAGTACAGCGCGACGCGCAGCGAGATCGACGAGATCAACGAGAAGCTCCGCAACAAACTCAGCGAGATGGACGCGATCCTCGAAGAAGTGTCCCGTCTCGCCGCAAATTTCACCGATTATACCGGTTTTGCGTTCAAGACCGGATCCGGAGCCGTCCGAGTCCGCAAATACGAGACCGTATATATTTCTCCGCGTGAGTTTTTGCTCGTGATGATGTTCTCCGACGACGTCGTGAAAGCCAAAACCGTCCGTCTTCCGTTCCCGATTGAGCCGGATGATCTTTCCCGCTTCTCGGAGGCGCTCAACACGTTCCTCGTCAACCTGACAAGCCGCGAGATCTCCATGCCCGTCATCGTGCGGATGGAAGCCGTGATGGGTAATCAGAGCGCCATGGTCCACCCCGCAGTCAAGGTCATTTACGAGTGCATGAACGAGATGGATACCGCAGATATCAAGATCGACGGCGTGAACAAGCTGCTCCGCTATCCCGAATACGCGGACGTCGATAATCTGCGCGATCTTATCAGCATGATCGAAGAGAAAAACACCCTCGTGGATACGATCACTGCCCGCGACGAGGAAGAAAGCGACAACGATCTGCATATCTTTATCGGCAGAGAGAGCGAAGACGGCGCCATGAGCAAAACGACCGTGATATATAAAAATATAGATATCGGCGGCAAAAAGCTCTCGGTCGGCGTCATCGGTCCGAAACGCATGAATTATACGAAAGTCATCGGTATGATCAACTCTCTGGCATCCGGCATAGACCGCCTGTTCAACGACGGGCACAGTCTTCCGATGCTTTACCGGCTTGACAGTGAAAATAAAGAACGTTGAGGGATAACATGGCAGAAGAACTGAAAAAAGAACAAAAGACCGGCAAGGACGTCGGCAAAGAAGAAAAGAAAGAACAAAAAGGCAAGGTGAAAGAAGCGTCAAAGGATGACGCCGAAGCGCTGAAAGCAGAGATCGAAAAGCTGAAAGCCGAGCTCAAGGAAAAAGACGACAGATATCTGCGCATGGCTGCCGAATACGACAATTTCAGAAAGCGCTCCGCCGCCGAAAAGGACGCGGTTTACGACAACGCCCTGTCCGATACGGTAAAGAAATTGTTGCCGATGATCGACAATCTCGAACGCGCCGTTGCCTTTGAAGACGGCGAAAAAGTAAAGGACGGTTTACAAATGACGCTGAAAACGACCGCGTCTGTGCTTTCCGATCTTCGTGTCGAGGCATTCGGTTCCGTTGGTGATACTTTCGATCCCGCGCTTCACAATGCCGTGATGCACGAGGAAGACGGGGAAAAGGGCGAGGGCGAGATCGTCGAGGTGTTCCAGAAAGGATACAAAAAAGGCGACAAGGTCATTCGCTTCGCGATGGTCAAGACGGTCAACTGAAAAACCGTCGGCATCCGATCAACAGACGGCGGCATGACGCCGCGCGTTTCTTACGAAAGAAACGGATTATTTATGGAAATTACTTATCAGTAAGACTGTCATATTTTCAGACAGTTCCTATATCTTTGTATCATAAAAAATACACTATATATCCCGGAGGTAATTATTATGGGAAAAATCATTGGTATCGACCTTGGTACGACAAACTCTTGCGTCGCCGTTTTTGAGGGCGGCGAACCTACCGTTATCACGAACCCCGAAGGCGCGAGAACGACGCCTTCCGTCGTCGCTTTTGCCAAATCCGGCGAACGTCTCGTCGGTCAGGTCGCAAAACGTCAGGCGGTCGCAAACCCCCTCAAGCCCATCAGCTCCATCAAGCGTGAAATGGGTTCCGATTACAAAGTCAAGATCGACGACAAATCCTACACGCCGCAGGAGATCTCGGCGATGATCCTGCAGAAGCTCAAAGCGGACGCAGAGGCATATCTCGGCACGTCCGTGACGGACGCCGTCATCACCGTCCCCGCCTACTTCACCGACGCACAGCGTCAGGCGACCAAAGACGCCGGTAAGATCGCAGGTCTTGAGGTCAAACGTATCATCAACGAGCCGACCGCTGCCGCTCTCGCCTACGGTATGGACAAGGAAAGCGCGCAGAAAATCATGGTCTTCGACCTTGGCGGCGGCACGTTCGACGTTTCGCTGCTTGACATTTCCGACGGCGTTTTCGAGGTTCTCGCGACCGCCGGCAACAACCGTCTCGGCGGCGACGATTTCGACGCCCGCATCATGAAATGGATGGCGGACACCTTTGCCGCAGAAAACGGCGGCATCAATCTTCTGAACGACAAAATGGCGACCCAGAGACTCAAAGACGCCGCAGAAAAGGCGAAGATCGAACTCTCCGGCGTTCAGTCCACCGAGATCTCTCTTCCGTTCATTACGGCTGACGCGACCGGTCCCAAACACTTTGAAGCCACGCTCACGCGTTCCAAATTCGACGAGCTCACGAGAGATCTCGTGGAAGCTACCATGATCCCGACGAAAAAAGTTCTTTCGGATGCCGGACTTTCCGCTTCCGAAGTCAACAAAGTGCTGCTTGTCGGCGGTTCGACGAGAATCCCCGCCGTTCAGGAAGCCGTCAAAAAATTCATGGGTAAAGATCCTTTCAAGGGCATCAACCCCGACGAATGCGTCGCCATCGGCGCGGCAATCCAGGGCGGCGTCCTCGGCGGTGACGTAAAAGACGTCCTTCTTCTCGACGTTACGCCTCTTTCCCTCGGTATCGAAACGCTCGGCGGCGTCTTCAACAAGATCATTGAAAGAAATACCACGATCCCCGTCAAAAAGAGCCAGGTTTATTCCACCGCGGCAGACGGTCAGACCTCGGTTGAGATCCACGTTTTGCAGGGCGAGCGTGAAATGGCGGCAGGCAATACCACCCTCGGCCGTTTCATCCTCGACGGCATTCCCGCCGCTCCCCGCGGAATCCCGCAGATCGAAGTCACGTTCGATATCGACGCGAACGGCATCGTGAACGTAACCGCGAAAGACAAGGGAACCGGTAAAGAACAGCATATCACCATCACTTCTTCGACCAATATGTCCAAAGACGATATTGAAAAAGCCGTCCACGAAGCGGAGAAATTCGCAGAAGAGGATAAGAAGATGAAAGAAGCCGTGGAAGTCAAGAACCACGCGGAATCCACCATCTTCCAGCTCGAAAAGAGCTTGTCGGAACTCGGCGACAAGATCACCGACGCCGACAAAGCACCCGTCAACGACGCGATCGCGAAGCTAAAGGAAACGCTGAAGAACGGCACGACCGAAGAGATCAAGGCCGACACCGAGGCGCTGGAAAAAGCGTTCTATCCCATCGCCGAAAAGATCTACAAGGAACAGCAGGCAGCAGGAGCCGGTGCGGACGCCGGCGCAGGAAGTGCAGGCACCGACGGCGACGGTAACTACTACGGCGCAGACTTTGAAGACAAAACCCAGCAATAAATGATTTTGGCAAAATGCAAACAATACTTTGCATTTTGCCTTATTTAAGAAAGCAAAAGCTGATTTCAGCTTGGAGAAACTATGGCAGATACTAAACGCGATTATTACGAAGTCCTCGGCGTTGACAAGAACGCTTCGGATGAAGTCATCAAAAAAGCGTACCGTTCCCTCGCCAAAAAATATCACCCGGATATGAATCCGGGCGACAAAGCGGCAGAGGCAAAGTTCAAAGAAGTCAACGAGGCCTACGACGTGCTTTCGGACGCCGATAAGCGTGCCAAATACGATCAGTTCGGTCACGCCGCTTTCGATCCCTCCGCCGGCGGCGGTGCAGGATTCGGAGGTTTCGGCGGATTCGGCGGCGACGGCTTCGATTTCGGCGACATCTTCTCTTCTTTCTTCGGCGGAAGCGCGGGATCCTCCCGTTCCCGCTCCAATATGGCGGCGGACGGCGACGATATTCTCGCCCGCGTGACGATTACGTTCGAGGAAGCGGCGTTCGGCTGCAAAAAAGAAGTGTCGTTCAGCCGTATTGAGGGTTGCGCCGAATGCGGCGCGACGGGTGCCGCCAAGGGAACGAAGCCCGAGACCTGCTCCGCCTGCCGTGGCACGGGACGCGTAACCGTTCAGCAACAGACGATGCTCGGCTATATGCAGACGCAGCGCCCCTGTCAGAACTGCCGCGGTACCGGAAAAATCGTGAAAACGCCCTGCAAGAACTGTAACGGCAAAGGGTACATAAAGATCAACAAGAAGCTCGACGTAACGATCCCGGCAGGCATCGCCTCCGGGCAGCGCATCGTCCTGCGCGGGCAGGGGTCCGCCGGAAGAAACGGCGGTCAGAACGGCGATCTCGTGATCGACGTCCGCGTCAAGGAACACGAGTTCTTCACGAGGGAGGGGAACAACATCTATTGTGACGTTCCCGTCACCTTTGCCGAAGCAACGCTCGGCGCCGAGATCTCCATTCCCACGCTGGAGGGAAAAACGGACAAATTCAAGATCCCGGAGGGTACGGGAACCGGAACAAGCTTCACGCTTCGGGGAAAAGGCATCGCGGATATCAATACCAAGCGCCGCGGTGATCTCGTCGTGACGGTCGTTATTGATACGCCGCAGAATCTTTCCCAAAAGCAGAAAGAATTGCTCCTCGCCTTTTCGGAATCTCTCGGAGAATCCAACAACAAAAAAACCTCGGGATTTTTCAAAAAATTATTCAAAAAATAATTTGCCCAAAAAGTAGAAAGAATTGCTCTTCGCCTTTTCGGAATCTATCGGAGAATCCAACAACAAAAAAACCTCGGGATTTTTCAAAAAATTATTCAAAAATTAATTTGCCCAAAAAGCAAAACAAAAAAGCGGTCGAAAGACCGCTTTTCTGTATTTATGTCAATATATGTTTACTTTTTGTGGGCTTCGTTTTGATTTCTTTTGTCAAAAGCTGCCGGGCGATGCAAACAGAAAACGGGTGTTTTCGTCACGCCGACCGCAAAATCAAACCGTGGCGGTGGATTCCGGGAGCGGCGATTTCGTCCTCGCCAACGTCACGACGGCGTCCGGCAAATCCGGCAGAGCGACCGATAAGGTTTCCAGCGTTTGCTTCAGTTGACAAAGGAGCGTGATGGCGGCAAAACCACCGCCGTCGCACTTCATCAGGGCTTCCGCCTTGGTAAATGCCCTGGCGTAGGCGTACTCGCCGGATTCTTCGGGAATCTCCGTGTAGGAACAGGGAGAAAGCAGGCGCTCGTTGTCGAGAACTTCGACACGGTAAAACGACACCTGGTCGGAAGAAAGAGACAATCCTTTGTAAATATCGTGAACGAATCTGCCGACGACCTGCGAAATCTTCGCTTTTCGCGCCTCGGTAGCAAAAAGAATATCCACGCCGCAGGGTACGTCCGATACGGCAAGGACGACGGTATTTTCATCGTGAGAAAGGGAAATAAACGGTCCGCCCTCGTAATACGGCTTTCCGGCTTTATTGTAAAGCACATCGTCCCTGCCCGTCACGTTTTTCATCATATAATGACCGCAAAGAGAGAGCAGGAAATCCCGCTCTCTTTTTCTTTTGCGGCAATGCTCCGCCTCACCCTCGGAAAGCGTGGATAACATAGTATCCCGCATCTCCGGTGATACGGTGTCAATCGTCATATAATAAACGTCTAACATATAATTTTGACAATAATCCTTGTCATTTTTCTCTGTTTATCTGACAAAAGCGTTTGAATACGGGTTCCGTCAGATATCCATAAGCACCGGAAGCACCATGGGTTTTCTCTTCGTTGCCTTATAAAGATATTTGGCGATTGCGTCCCGCAGATCCGTTTTGATCTGATTGAAATCCGCGTGGTTTGAGCCCAGCGACTTCTCCAGCGCCGCCGTGGCAACGCGCTTCACACCGTCCATGAGATTTTCCGCTTCTTTCACGTAAACGAAACCCCTGGAAACGATGTCCGGCCCCGAAACGAGAAGTCCCGAAAGGAGATCGACGGTAGCCACAACGACCACGAGACCGTCCTCCGACAGATGCTTTCTGTCACGCAGAACGATGTTGCCGACGTCACCGACGCCGGAGCCGTCCACGAGGACTTTTCCGGACGTGACAGGCGCGCCGAGAAACTTCGCGCCCGATCCGCTGACTTCCAGCACTTTTCCGAGCTCCGCGACGAAAATGTTCTGTGCGGGGATGCCCATAAACTCTCCGATCTCTTTATTTGCGTAAAGATGGCGGTATTCGCCGTGGATCGGCATCAGGAATTTCGGCTTCGTCAGCGCCATCATGAGTTTCAGTTCTTCACGGCAGGCGTGTCCGGAAACGTGGACTTCCTCCACGGTATCGTTCACTACTTTTACGCCGTTTTTCACGAGCGCGTTGATGATATTGCCGACGGTCCTTTCGTTGCCGGGGATCGCGCTGGAACTGAGGATCACGACGTCACGGGACGTGAGTTTGATCTTTTCGTGCTCGTCAAAGGCGATGCGATAGAGCGCCGACATGGGTTCACCCTGGCTCCCCGTCGTGATCAGCGTGATCTGCTCCGGTTTATAGCGTTTGATGGCGTCCACGTCGATCAGAACGTCGTCCGAGAGATCCATATAGCCGAGTTCCGAAGCAGCGCCGACGACGTTCGTCATACTTCTGCCGAGGATCGCGACCTTTCTGCCGTGCTTGCGGCTGGCGTTGATGATCTGCTGGACGCGATGGACGTTGGACGAGAACGTGGCGATGATGATCCGGCGGTCAACGTATTGCAGAAAAATGCGTTCGAGAGAACTGCCGACCGTCTTTTCCGACGGCGTAAAGCCGGGACGCTCGGCATTCGTGGATTCGCAGAGAAGCAGCGTGACGCCTTCTTTTCCGATCTCGCTGATACGCTGAAGATCCATGATCTTCCCGTCGATCGGGGAGACGTCAAGTTTGAAATCGCCGGTATGGAACACGAGCCCTCCCGCCGTCCTTACGGCGATAGCGCAGGCGTCGGCGATGGAGTGATTGACGTGAATGAACTCCGCGGACATTCCCCCGAGCGTGACGACGTCGCCTGCTTCCACCGTACAGAGTTCGGGTGTAAAAGGCAGGGGACTTTCTTCCAGCCGCGCGGCAATGATGCCGAGGGAAAGGCGGGTGCCGTAAACGGGCACACGGATCTGCGAAAGAACGTAGCCGACGGCGCCGATATGGTCTTCGTGACCGTGCGTGATCAGTATGCCGCGCACTTTGTCGGCGTTTTTGACAAGGTAGGAAATATCGGGAATGACATAGTCGATGCCGGGCATCTCCTCGTCGGGGAACGCCATGCCGCAGTCGATGACGACGATATCGTCGCCGCACTCGATGACGGTCATATTCTTTCCGATCTCCTGCAGACCGCCGAGAGAGATCACGCGGATCTTCGCGCCGGAGACGACTTTCGGAAACTGTGTTCCGGGATGCCGCATCTTAACGTTTTTTTGCGCGGGTGTGTTGGCGGCAAGCAGTTTCTTGGATTTATTGCCGCCTGTGCGGGAAACGGCGGATGCCGTTGTGCCTGCCGGTTTCGCATCCGGCTTTCTGTCGTATTTTTGGGGAGACGGCTGACCGTTCTGCGGTCTTGCGGCGTTATGATATCTCCCCGTTTCTTGCTTTTTCGGTTCTTCGGGCACGCGTAGCCCTCCTTCTGCATTTTTCTTGTTTCTGTCAGAAGTCACCTTGGTCTTACTCGGTTTGCGCGTACGGGGATGGTCTTTATTTGGCGCGGCGCTTTGACCGCTTTTACCCGGAACGGCCGCCGCGGGGTTATTCGCGTTTTCGGTCTTCTTTGGCGTTTTCAAATCGGAGGCGGTTGGCTTCGGCGCCGCTTTTTTTGCATGACGGTAAAAAGGACGTTTTTTCTGCTCCTTGCCATCCTTTTGCGTCTGCTTGATTTCTTTTTCTTTATTCATAATGATTGATTTTCATGCGGAAAAATGCCATCCGTTATCTTGCCTGCTAAAAGTGCAAAAGATAAGATTGTCGGACGGCTTTTCTTCCATTCGACGTATTTTCCTCGCAAAAGTGTGTATTTGTAAGGAATTATTTACAAAATCAGTGTTTTCCGAACAGACGGTCAAACAAACTTGCTTTTTCCGCTCTGGTGATCGGCTCGGTTTTCACTTCTTCCGGCTCTGCTTTTTCGGGCGCGGGCTCGGCTTTCATAACCGGTTCTGCCTTGGGCTCGGGTTTTGCTTCCGGTACCGGCTCTGCCTTGGGTGCAGGTGCGGCTTTGACTTCTTCCGCAGCAGGCGCAGGTGCGGCTTTGACTTCTTCCGCAACGGGTGCGGGTGCGATGCCGGCTTCCTCGCGTCTCACGTTGGCTTCCAGTTCGGCGGCAACCGCCTTGGAAATTCTCTTCTTTCTCTTCTTTTCGGGAAGCGGAAGGACAAAGTTGTCGTCAAGAAGTTCGTCCAGACTGATGTTGTACTGCAATTTGATTTCCAGAAGTTTTGCCACTTCGGGATAGGACTGTCCGGCTTCCCATTTGTAAACGGCCTGGCGGGAAACGCCGATTCCGTTTGCAAACTTGGTCTGAGAAAGACCGTACTTCTTGCGGATGATCACGATTTTTTCACTGAATTTCATCGTTTTTTCCTTTCTTTGGTTTTTTATTGTTATTTTTCGTTAGCAAAATAAGTAAAATAGGTATTGCAATCGAGCCGGAAACCGTTCTCTTCTTCCAAAAGGCGGATGTCGATCGTCCGGCTCCGCGTTTCTCCCGCCGCGTTTTCTGCCGTGACAAGTACCGTGACGAAAATGATTTCTCCCTTCACGTGATCCACGGCTAACGTGTCGTAATGATACGTGACGGCGGCAGTATCGCGGTAATTGTTTCTTTCCTCGTCGGTACTGACATAGACCGTTCCCGCGTCCTCGATATACCGTTTGTATCCTACGATGTTATCGCCGCTGTAGATAACGCCGAGCACCGTATTAAAAATATACGCGGTGGTTGCCTTGGTATAGACCTCCTCGGTCTTCTCTCTGAGAAGACCGAGAGAGGTGATCCCGTTTTCCGTGAGGAACGCGGGATCCGCTTCGACGTAGCCGCCGGAAGTCTTCGGATTGTCGGGCTTGACGGGGATGCCCTCGCCGTAATAGATCCGGTTGAAAAGGACGGATTTTTCGATCAGTTCTTCCGCTGCCGCCAGAACTTCCGCTTCGTCGTACGTGCGGTTTTTCACTTTCTTTTCACACGCGGACGCCGTCAGCAGCATACAAAACGTCACGAGCAGAAGGATGATCTTTTTCATTCTTCACCGTCTTCCGCGTTTTCCCCGTCGGGTTCATCGGCGGCGTCTTCCTCCGCTTCTTCGGCATCGGCTTCCTCCTCCGCTTCCCCGTCGGTTTCTTCCGCTTCGGCTCTGATTTCTTCGTCCTCGGCGTCCGCCGGGAGAAGTTCCGCCTGTTTCTGGATCTCGTCGCTCTCTTTCTCGATCTCTTCTTCTCTTTCGATCGGTGCGACGTTGATAACGCAGTCACCCTCGGACAGACGCATCACGATAACGCCGGATGCGGTTCTCGAATACACGTTGATGCCGGACACGGCGGTGCGGATGATAGTGCCCTCTGCTGTGATGAGCATGACGTCGTCTTTTTCGCTGACGGAGATGACGGCGGCGAGTTTTCCGGTCTTTTCGGTGATATTATGAACGGTCACGCCGCGTCCGCCTCTGTGCTTCATCAGACGGAATTCTTCAAACGGCGTTCTCTTGGCAAGTCCGTTTTCGGTGACGGTGAGCAGCATCCGGTCTTCCTCGGTCGGAACGACGCCGATGATCTCGTCTCCCTCGGAGAGCGTCATTCCGCGGACACCGCGGGCGGTACGTCCCATGCAACGGACGTTTTCCTCGTCGAATTTGACGGCGCTGCCGTTTTTGCTTGCCATAATGAGGCAATCGGCGCCTTTGGTATGACGGACGAACAGAAGTTCGTCTCCTTCGTCGAGACGGATGGCGATCTTACCGCCTTTTCTGTGATAGGAGAAGTCGGTGAGCGCCGTTCTCTTGATGATACCGTTGCGCGTTACCATCGTGAGGTATTCTCCCTCGGCAAAGGCAAGCAGGGACACGATCGCCGTGACTTTTTCTTCCTTTTCGAGTTCAAGGAGATTTGCCATATAAGTGCCTTTTGCCGTCCTCGACGCCTCGGGGATACGGTAGGCCTTCTTCATATAGACTTTTCCGCGGTTGGTAAAGAAGAGAATGTAGGAATGGCTGTCGGCGACCATGACTTTTTCGACGTAATCGTCCTCTTTGGTGGTCATGCCGATGATGCCTTTTCCGCCGCGGTTCTGCGCGACGTAGGTGTCCGCTCTCTGGCGTTTGATATAACCCGTGTGCGTCATGGTGATCACGCAGGTGTGTCTTTCGATCAGATCCTCGAGGTCAATCTCCTCGGTCGCTTCGATGATCTCGGTACGGCGTTTATCGCCGAACTTATCGCGGATCGCCGTCAGCTCCTCTTTGAGGATCCTCTTGACTTCGTTTTCGTCCGAAAGAATATGGCGGTACTCGGTGACGAGTCCCTCCAGCTTTTCCATACGGTCGAGCACCTTCTGTCTTTCGAGACCCGAGAGTTTTCCGAGCGCCATTTCGACGATCGCCTGCGTCTGCTCGTCGGAAAGGCCGTACTTTTCCGCCAGATTCTGCTTGGCTTCGGGAATGGAGGCGCTGCGTTTGATGGTCTCGATCACTTCGTCGATATTCTCCGCCGCGATCTTGTAGCCCTCGAGAATATGCAGTTCGCGCAGGGCTTTTTCAAGGTCAAATTTCGTGCGGTTCGTGATCACGCTCTCCTGGAACGCGATATATTTATCGAGAATGCCGGAAAGCGGCAGGATCTTCGGTTCTCCGCCGTCGATGACGAGCATATTGACCGAACAAGTGTCCTGCAACTGCGTGAACTTATAAAGCTGATTGAGGATCACTTCGGCGTTGGCTTCACGCTTGTATTCCACGACGATACGCATACCGGCACGTCCGGATTCGTCGCGCAGTCCCGTGATACCCTCGATCTTCTTTTCCTTGACGAGATTGGCGATGCTTTCGATCAGCATGGCTTTGTTGACCATGTAGGGGATCTCGGTGAAGACGATACGTCTGTGTTCGTCCTCGATCTTCGCTCTCGCGCGGACGTAGATCTTTCCTTTTCCGGTCTCGTACGCGTCGCGGATACCGCGGGTACCGTAGATGAGAGCGGCGGTCGGGAAATCCGGTCCGTGCAAAATCTCCATCATATCGGCGGTCGTACATTCGGGATTTTCCATGCGGTAGATGATACAATCGGCGACTTCCGTCAGATTGTGCGGAGGAATGTTCGTCGCCATACCGACGGCGATACCCACCGAGCCGTTCACCAGAAGGTTCGGAAAACGGGAGGGAAGAACCACCGGTTCGTCGCGCGTGTTATCAAAGTTCTTCGTCATGGGAACGACGCGTTTTTCAATGTCGCTCATCATGAGATCGGCGATCTTGCTCATTCTCGCCTCGGTGTAACGGTAAGCCGCCGCACCGTCGCCGTCCACGTTACCGAAGTTTCCGTGGCCGTCCACAAGAGGATAACGCAAAGAGAAATTCTGCGCCATACGGACCATCGCCTGATAGACGGCGGAGTCACCATGCGGATGGTATCTACCGAGCACGTTTCCGACCGTCGTCGCGGATTTGCGGAACGGTTTGTCGTAGGTCAGATGATCTTCGTACATAGCGTAGAGGATACGGCGCTGACCGGGTTTCATACCGTCTCTGACGTCAGGAAGAGCACGGGATGTGATGACGCTCATCGAATATTCGATAAAAGCGCTTTTTACTTCTTTTTCGATGTCTTTATTTTCTATTTTCTGGAAAGGAAATTCAATATCGGCGTTCTGATAAGTATGTTCCATCGTTGTCTCCTCCTTCCGTTAAATATCGAGATTCTCAACGAATTTCGCGTTTTTCTCAATGAATTCGCGGCGCGGCTCCACCATGTCGCCCATCAGCACCGAGAACATCTCGTCGCAGGCAATGGCGTCGTTGATATCGACTTTGAGAAGCGTACGCGTTTCGGGATCCATCGTGGTCTCCCAGAGCTGTTCGGGATCCATTTCACCGAGACCTTTGTATCTCTCGGCTTCGACGCCCGTCGTACCGAGTTGTTCGATGAAGCGGTCGCGCTCGGCATCGCTGAACGCGTAAAGAACGGTCTTGCCCTTATGTACCTTATAAAGCGGGGGTTGCGCCAAAAAGACGTGTCCTTCTTCGATCAGAGGACGCATATGGCGGAAGAAGAACGTCAGAAGAAGAATACGGATATGCGAGCCGTCCACGTCGGCATCCGCCATCAGAATGATCTTGCCGTAACGCAATTTGTTGATATCGAAATCGTCGCCGATGCCGCAACCGAGTGCCTGAATGATCGGGATCAGGGACTGGTTGGAATAAACCTTGTCGAGACGGGATTTTTCCACGTTCAGCACCTTACCGCGCAAAGGCAAAATTGCCTGGTAACGGCTATCGCGTCCGTCCTTTGCGGATCCTCCTGCGGAATCTCCCTCGACGAGATAGACTTCGGTGAGTCTGGTTTCTTTTTCCTGGCAGTCGGCGAGTTTGCCGGGCAGCGTGGAAACTTCCAGGACGTTTTTACGCCGCGTCAGTTCGCGTGCCTTGCGTGCCGCTTCTCTCGCACGGTTCGCCGCCATGGCTTTTTCGATGATCAGTTTTGCGGAAGCGGGGTTTTCCTCAAAATATTCGGCGAGTTTGGCGTAAACGATACTGTCCACGAGCGTCCGCATCTCGGAATTTCCGAGTTTGGCTTTCGTCTGGCTTTCAAACTGTGCGTCGGTCAATTTGACGGAAATGATGGCGACGAGACCCTCGCGGCAGTCGTCACCGGAAAGCGCGTCGTCTCCTTTGATGATACCGCTTTTCTTTCCGTAATCGTTGACGGCGCGGGTGAGAGCGCTCTTGAATCCCGTTTCGTGGGTACCGCCCTCGATGGTGGACATATTGTTGGCGAAAGAAATGATCGTCTCGTTATAGCTGTCGTTATACTGCATCGCGACTTCGGCGATAGAACCGTTCTTTTCGCCTTTCATATAGATGACGTCGGGATGTACGGGCGCGCCTCTTTTTTCATTGTTGAGATACTCAACGAAAGAAATAATACCGCCCTCGTAACAGAGATCCTCTTCTCTTTCCATATTTTCTCTTTTATCACAGAGGACAATATGGACACCGGCGTTCAGAAACGCCTGTTCTCTCATACGCGTCAGAAGAATATCAAAATCAAACACCGTTTCTTCAAAGATCGTGGGATCGGGTTTGAAATGAACGGTCAGACCGTGTTTTTCCTCGCAGGGGCCTTCACAGCGGAACGCTCTTGCCACTTTTCCTTTTTCAAAACGCTCGGTATATTTGATCCCGTCGCGGCAGTTTTCCACTTCCACCCATTCGGAAAGGGCGTTGACGACAGAAGCACCGACACCGTGAAGACCGCCGGCAATCTTATAGCCCTCGCCGCCGAATTTTCCTCCGGCGTGAAGGACGGTATAGACGACTTCCAGCGTCGGCAGACCGAGTTTCTCGTTCATACCGGAGGGAATGCCTCGTCCGTCATCCTCGACCGTGATACTGTTATCTTTTTCCACCGTGACACGAATGGTATCGCAGGCACCCGCGAGCGCCTCGTCGATCGAGTTATCAACGATCTCAAATACGAGATGATGCAGGCCGCGGATCGACGTCGTTCCGATATACATACCGGGACGCTTTCTGACTGCTTCCAGTCCTTCCAGCACCTGAATCTGACTGTCGTCGTATTCGTGTAGGTTCTTGTTTTCTTCCATGATATTTCCTTCCGTTTTGTTAGGTTTCAAAACACGTTATCGTCCTCGGCACGGCTGATGAGACCGACCGTGGATATTCTTGACAGTTTGATTTTGCTTTCTTTTTCGTTTTTTCCGATCAGAATAAAAGAACGGGGAAGATCACTGTCCGTATAGGTGATCTTTTTCTTTTTTTCGTTTTCGGTTATAAAGTTTTTCGTGATAGGAGAAACCGTCGCGGTGTCAAGATCGAATATTCCGACGATCTCTTTTTTAACGATACTTTCTCCGTTACCGATATGAAGATACATAAGACCCGCCTTTCACTTCTATCGCGTTGACGTCACGGACGCCGACACCGATCTTTTCACAGGATGTGATCAGGATCTGTCGGTTTTCGAGTCCCCGCAGAATAAACGCTTTTCTTTGTTCGTCAAGTTCCGAAAAGACGTCGTCGAAAAGATAAACGGGATATTCCCCCACGGCTTCTTTGCAAACTTCGCCCTCGGCGTATTTCAGAGCAAGAGCGACGGAACGCTGCTGCCCCTGGGAAGCAAAGGCACGGGCTTTTTTTCCGCCTATCGTAATATCCATATCTTCCCTGACGGGACCGAAAAGCGTCGTCCCGGCGGCGATCTCTTTTTCCGTATTTTCGGTGAATATTTTCCGGTAAGCGAGGAAAGCTTCGTCTTTGTCTCTCGCTTCCCCGATATCACTTTTATAACGAAGATCGAGGATCTCTTTTTTCGCCGTCATTTCCGAAAGAAACGGTCCGGCGTATTTTCCTATCTTTTCAATGTAATTTTTCCGGAAAAGATAAATATCCGCGGCGTATTTCGCAAGAGAAAGGGAAAACGCTTCTATTTCTCTTTCGTCCGTGTAAAGTCCTTTTTGCGCCATTCTCAAAAGACAGTTCCGCTCTTCCTGTGCTTTCTTATAATCGGCGTATATTTTCAGATATTCCGGAGTACATCCGGCGATCCCCACGTTCAGAAATCCGCGGCGTTCCTCCGGTCCGTCCTTGACGAGCCGCAGGTGATCCGGCGTAAAGAGTACGGCGTGAAACGCGTCTATCATTTCCGATATTTTTTTGATCTTATAGCCGTTTTTTGTTTTTTTGCGGCTGCCGTCGTGATAGACGTATTCCAATTTGTTTTCTCTTTTTTTGTCTTGAAAAGACAGGGAAAGAGAATATCCTTCACAACCGAAGCGGCAAAGTTCGCGGTCGGACGCGCCCCGGAAAGACTTTCCGCGCGCGAAAAAATAGATACCCTCTATGGCGTTGGTTTTCCCTTGCGCGTTCTGCCCGTATAAAAGATTGACACCTTCCGAAAAATCCAAACAGACGTTTTCAATATTACGGAAGTTTACGGCGTTGAATTGTTGAACGACCATAAAATCAACCGTTCATACGAACAGGGAGAATCATATAGTAAAAATCAAAACCGTCGATTTTTTTATAGGGTTCGATGGTGATCGCCTGCGTCGCGCTCTTCATCGTCATTTTGATCTTTTCGCCTTCCGTAACGCGCACGCTGTTGATGAGATAACGGCAGTTGAATCCGATCTCAAGATCGCCGCCCGTGTGTTCGCAGTTCATCTCGTCGGACACTTTTCCGTTTGCGGATTTGGAAGAAAGCGTGAGATAACGGTCGGCGACGGAGATCTTCACAAAACTCTTTCCGGATCCCTGGATCTTTTCTTCCGCGACGATATTGGCTCTTTCAAGACCGTCCATGAAACGTTCTCTGTCCACCGCCACGGAAATGTCGTTGCCTTTCGGCATGATACGTTCGTAATCAATATATTCACTGTCGATCGTGCGGCTGAAGAACGTGACGTCGTCGTAGCAGAAGATTGCGTGTTTTCTCGAAAGATAACAGGTGACTTTTTCGTCTTCGTCATCGGGCAGCACTTTTACGAGTTCGGAAAGCGCGTGTCCCGGCACGATGAACGAGATCCCCTCTTCGGTTCCGATCTTTTCGATCTCACATTCCATACGGCAGACGGAAAGCGTAAAACTGTCGCAGGAGACGAGATCCAGCCCGTTTTCCTTTACTTTGAAATAAGCGCCGCAAAGCATGATGCGGTTATCCTGTTCGGCGATGGAGTGGGAGACTTTTCCTATCATCTTTTTAAGAACGGCGCCGTTGACGGTGAAACCGCGCTCGGACGAAAGTTCCGGCAGATTCGGGAACTCGTCGCCTTTCATGGCAAACATGGAGAAAGAGGAGGCGTCGGAAGAAACGGTACAATTACAGTTTTCGTCCACGTCGATGGTGAACTCGTCGTCGGGAAGAACACGGACGGTCTGGCAAAGACGCTGCGCGTTGATGATATAGCATCCGGGTTCTTCGATCCTGACGCCGCGGATCATACATCTGACACCTTTATTCATATCGTAGGTGGAAAGCTGAACGGCGTCGGGCTCCACGGTTTCGATCAGGACACCTTCGATCGAAGAGATCGTGTTTTTATTGGAGATCGTTCCCATAGCGGGAAGAAGACGGTTCAGAAAATCGTTTTTTTGAAGAGAAATTCTCATGATGGCCTCACTTTCTTGTTGAGGGAAAAAATCCCTCATTTCTTTATAAACGGTTAGCAGTAGCAGTATTAAGGGCTGTGGATTGTGGGGAAAACGCGGAATGCGTTGAAAAACACGGGTTTTCAAAGAAATATTTTTTGAGGAAAAGTACGGTTTTCTGTTGGCTGAAAGTGGAAAAGTTTTCCCCATCTTTTCAACCGTAAAAAAGCACTTCTATTCACCGCTTGTTTTCCACATTTCAACAGAAGAAAAATCAGTTATGTTTGATTTCTTTCATGATGAGATTGATATCCGCTTCATAATTTCTCACGGTCTTGATATTGAGTTCCGCTTTTGAGACGGAAGCCATGACCGTCGTGTGGTCGCGGGAAAAAATCTTTCCGATCTCTTTGAGCGAGAGATTGGTCATTTTGCGGATGATATAAATGGCGACGTGCCGGGCGTTGGCGATATTGTCCGTTTTTTTCTTGGACGTGAGATCGTCCACGGTCACACCGTATCTTTTGGCGACTGCCGAGAGAATCCTGTCCACAAGGACGGAGGTCGGGATGTTTCCGGGATCAATGATGGCGATCACTTCTTCGATGAGCTCTTTGTTCACGGAAGCACCGCTCAGAGAACAGACGGCGTGAAGGCGTTTGAGGACACCCTCGATCTGTCTGATGTTGTTTTGCAGGCGTTCCGCCATATAGTCGATGAGATCCGGCTCGATCACGAGGCCGAGCGCCGCGCTCTTCTTGCGGATGATGGCGGTACGAAGCTCGTAACTCGGCGGCTGGACGTCGGCGAGCAGACCGCCCTCGAAACGGGTGCGGAGTCTGTCTTCCAGGGGCTTGATCTCTTTCGGAGGACGGTCGGAGGTGAGAATGATCTGTTTATTGGCACCGTAAAGCGCCGTAAAGGTGTGGAAAAACTCTTCCTGCATGGCTTCTTTTCCGGCGATGAACTGGATATCGTCGATCAGAAGCACGTCCACCGTGCGGTATTTGTCCTTGAAAGAAGCGATCGTTCCGTTTCCGAGCGCGGCGATCATCTCGTTGATGAATTCCTCGCTGTTTTTGTAGACGATGCTGAGCTTCGGATGGTTTTTGCGGATATAGTTGACGACGGCGTAAAGCAGATGCGTCTTTCCGAGGCCCGAATGACCGTAGATGAAAAGAGGATTGTACGTCGTCGGTTCTTTCGCCACGGCGTAGCAGGCGGCTCTCGCAAACTTGTTGGAATCACCCTCGATGAAGGTGTCAAAGGTATATTCGTCGAGACGGGCGGTGCTGTCGGAACCGCCGCGGATCAGTGCGCCGATGTTCTTTTCTTTCTCGACTTCGTCGGCACGGGTGACCTCGGGCGGGTCCGCCGTCAGATCCTCAAAGGAAGGCACGGCGGGGAAGCCCTCTTCCTTATCGGTGTATTCGATCTGCGGTTCCACCGAGAAGCCGATGACCTCGAAAAGCGCCTCTTTGATATTCTCTTTATACTTCGTCGACAAAATCTGTTTGCGAAGTTTTGTGGACGTGGTGAACTTTGCGACGTCCTCGGAAAGCTCCACGAGCTTCAGATCCGCAAACCAAAGGTCGAAGACCGACTGGGTATAGGATAACTTCTTCGCGATCGCGGCAAGCAGATCTTTCGTAATGTTCGAAAACTCGTCCATAAAAACCTCCGTTGATGGTTACTGTTATACGTTTAACATTATAACATAATTATAAGTGAAAATCAAGATATTTTATATATATTTAGCAAAATCGTCCAAAAGAGAAATAAGATGTTAAACAAAAGTTACAAAAAAATTGCCGCGGGAACGCGTCCCGCGGCAACCGTAAGTATGCAAAAAATCAGACTTTTTCGACGGAAACCGTCACGTTTTCACCGTTGACGTTCCACTCTTTTGCAAATTTTTTGGGAGCGTCTGTCGAAACGGAAAGGGAGAGGGTGTCTTCGCAGATGCTCTTTTCGTTGCGCTTCGCGATCGCTTCGACCGCCGCGTTTCCGGTGACGGCGACGACGATCCTGTCGGTCACTTCAAAACCGGAATCCTTACGCATGGTCTGGATCTTGGAAACGAGTTCTCTGACGTTGCCCTCTTCGATGAGTTCGGGCGTCAGCGTCTTGTCGAGAACGACCGTGAATTTGCCATCGGAGAGAGACTCAAAACCGTCGAGCTTCTTCATCTCGATGAGAAGATCGTCGCGCGTCAAGGTGATATCCGCGGAGAGGTGAAGCGTGATCGCGCCGTCCCGGTCAAGTTCCGCCATGGCGGCGTTGCCGTCGAGCGCGGCGAGCGCGTTCCGGATCTCGCCGAGGTATTTACCGTATTTCGGACCGACGGTGCGAAGCTGCGGCTTGAAGGAATACGAAGTAAAGTCGCTGACGTCGTTTTTGAAGACGACTTCTTTGACGTTAAGCTCGTCGGCGATCACGGCGATCAATTCGTCCGACGGCACTTTCGTCGCGGCGACGAACATTTTGGCGATCGGCTGACGGTTCTTGATGTTGGCGGCGTTACGGCAGGCGCGGCCGAGGGTGACGGCGGCGATGACTTCTTCCATATCGTCCATGAGTTTTTCGTCGATCAGGGATCCGTCAGCGGCGGGATAGTCACACAGATGGACGGATTCTATCGCGGTCTTGTCCACGGAGCGGACGAGATTCTGATAGATGTCTTCCGTCATAAAGGGAACGAAAGGCGCCGAGATCTTTGCGAGCGTCACGAGCGACGTGTAAAGAGTCATGTAGGCGTTGATCTTGTCCTGCGGCATATCCTTGCCCCAGAAACGGTCGCGGCAACGGCGAACGTACCAGTTGGAAAGATCGTCCACGAACTCTTCGAGCACGCGGGTCGCCTCGGGGATACGGTAGGCAAAAAGATCTTCGTCAACGGCGCGTACGGCGGCGTTGAGTTTCGAGAGAATCCAGCGGTCCATGACCGACAGAGAATCCCGCTTCAGCGTATATTTCGTCGGATCAAAGCCGTCGATATTGGCGTAAAGAACGTAAAAGGCGTAGGTGTTGAGGAACGTGCCCATGAACTTTCTCTGCCCTTCCGTCACGGCTTCCGCAAAGAAGCGGTTGGGCAGCCAGGGCGCCGAGTTGGAGTAGAAGTACCAGCGGATGGCGTCGGCGCCGAACTCTCCGAGCGCCTCGAAAGGATCGACGGCGTTGCCCTTGGATTTCGACATTTTCTGACCGTCCTTATCGAGGACGTGACCGAGCACCAGCACGTTTTTGTACGGCGCACAGTCAAAGATCAGCGTGGAGATCGCCATCAGAGAATAGAACCAGCCGCGCGTCTGATCGACGCCCTCGCTGATGAAATCGGCGGGGAACTGTTTCTCAAAAGTCTCTTTGTTTTCAAAGGGATAATGCCATTGCGCGAACGGCATGGAGCCGGAGTCGAACCAGCAGTCGATGACTTCGCTGACGCGCTTCATCGGCTTGCCGCATTTCGGGCAGCGGATCGTGACGTCGTCGATGAAGGGACGGTGAAGCTCGATATTCTCGGGACAGTTGTCCGACATGGAACGCAGCTCTTCCACGGAGCCGACGGCGTGCCGGTTGCCGCAGGCACATTCCCAGATATTGAGCGGTGTACCCCAGTAACGGTTGCGGGACAGTCCCCAGTCCTGGATGTTTTCGAGCCAGTCGCCGAAACGGCCTTTGCCGATGGATTCGGGGATCCAGTTGACGGTATTGTTGTTGCGGATAAGATTTTCCCTGACCGCGGTCATCCGGATGAACCAGGTGTCGCGGGCGTAGTAGATGAGCGGCGTGTTACAGCGCCAGCAATGCGGATATTCGTGCTCGAACTTCGGGGCGGAAAAGAGCTTACCCTCTTTGTCGAGATCGGTGAGAACCATGGGATCGGCGGTTTTGACGAACACGCCGGCGTATGGCGTTTCGCTCGTCAGATTGCCTTTGCCGTCCACGAACTGGACGAAAGGCAGACCGTATCTCGTACCGATGCGGTTATCGTCTTCACCGAAGGCGGGGGCGATATGGACGATGCCGGTACCGTCGAACATGGTGACGTAGCGGTCGGCGACGACGTAGTGACCGCGCTTGCCCTGCTTTTTTACTTCTTCGGCGGTGCAGGCGTAGAGCGGTTCGTAATCCCGTCCTTCCAGGTCCGCGCCTTTCATTTCTTCCAGGATCTCATACGCTTTGACGCCGTCTTTGCCGAGCGGGCCGAGCACGGTGTCGAGGAGCGCTTTTGCCATATAATAGGTCATGCCGTCCGCGGCTTTGACCTTTGCGTAGGTTTCGTCGGGGTTGACGCAGAGCGCGACGTTGGAAGAAAGCGTCCAGGGCGTGGTCGTCCAGGCGAGAAAATACGCGTCCTCGCCGACACAGCGGAAGCGGACGACGGCGGAGCGCTCTTTGACGGTCTTATAACCTTGCGCGACCTCGTGGGACGAGAGCGGCGTGCCGCAGCGCGGGCAGTAGGGGACGATCTTGAAACCCTTGTAGAGCAGGCCTTTGTCGTAGATCTTTTTCAGAGCCCACCACTCGGACTCGATGAAATCGTTGGTATAGGTGACGTAAGGATGCTCCATATCCGCCCAGAAACCGACGGTGCCGGAGAAATCCTCCCACATCCCTTTGTAGTTCCAGACGGACTCTTTGCAATGGGCGATAAAGGGTGCGAGACCGTAGCTTTCGATCTGCTCCTTACCGTCGATGCCGAGTTTTTTCTCGACTTCCAGCTCGACGGGCAGACCGTGGGTATCCCAGCCGGCTTTGCGGGGCACGCACATCCCTTTCATCGTGCGGTAACGGGGGATCAGATCCTTGATCACGCGGGTCAGAACGTGTCCGATGTGCGGTTTTCCGTTGGCGGTGGGAGGACCGTCGTAGAACGTGAAAGGTTCGCCTTTCTTTCTTTCGTCGATGCTTTTCTCGAAAATGTGTTCCGCTTCCCAGAACTTCCGGACGGCGCTCTCGCGCTCGGTAAAGTTGAGGTCGGCCTGGACTTTCTTGTAAATTTCGCTCATGGCGCGCTCCTTTTGCGATAAATATCTACGATATTATATTATAGAAGCGCGCCAAAGTCAAGAGTTTTGCGTTTTCGGGAGAAAAAACTTGACAAACGCGGGGGAAAAAGAATATAATTTTGCTATCAAGTTTCGGAGGGAACCAAATGGACAAGAAAATACTGCAATTACTGGAAGCCGACGCCCGTATCGCCGTGGCGGATATTGCCGCGATCACCGGGAAAACGGAGGAAGAAGTCAAGGCGGAGATCTCCGGAATGGAAAAAGAGGGCGTGATCCGCGCTTATAAGGGCGTGATAGATTGGGAGCGCGTGGACGACGCGCGCGTCAGCGCCATCATCGAACTGAAAGTCGCGCCGAAAGCCGGTCTCGGCTTCGAGGACGTGGCGGAGCGTATCGCCCGTTACCCCGAGGTGGAGTCCGTCTCGCTGATGTCCGGCGCTTACGATCTCAACGTCGTCGTCCGAGGCAAGACGTTCCGGGAAGTGGCGATGTTCGTCTCCAAGGAACTTGCCATGATCGATTCGGTGACGTCCACCGCGACACAGTTCGTCATGCGCCGTTATAAGGAATACGACGTCAATCTGATCGACAGCGATAAAGACAAAAGAGGGAACGTTTCGTTATGATGGATTACGACAAGGCATTGTCCCCTCTTGTCCGCGAGATCAAGCCGTCCGGCATTCGCCGCTTCTTCGATCTCGCCAACACGATGGAGGACGTCATCTCTCTCGGCGTCGGTGAACCCGATTTCGCGACGCCGTGGCAGATCCGCTCGGCGGGTATCCGTTCTCTCGAACGCGGCAATACCCATTATACGGCAAACCGGGGAACGCTCCCGCTTCGCCGTGCCATCGCGGGCTATCTGCATGAAAAATACGGCACGGATTACGATCCCGAACGCGAGATCCTCGTGACCGTCGGCGGCAGCGAGGCGATCGACCTCGCTCTGCGCGCTTTGATCACGCCCGGCGACGAAGTCATAATTCCGCAGCCGAGTTATGTCTGTTACGAGCCGATCACGAAACTTCTCGGCGGTATTCCCGTCATTTTCAGAACGGATGAAGAACACGCTTTCAAGGTGACGCCGGAGGAACTCGAAAAACTCATCACGCCGAAAACGAAAGCGCTGATCCTGCCGTATCCCTGCAACCCGACCGGCGCCATTATGGAAAGAGAAGATCTCGAAAAGATCGCAAAAGTGCTTGAAAAGACAAATATAGTTGTCATTTCTGACGAAATATACGCCGAATTGACCTTTGGAGGCAAGACACACGTGTCCTGCGCGTCCGTCCCCGGAATGTGGGAAAGGACCGTCACGGTCAACGGATTTTCCAAGGCGTTTTCCATGACGGGCTGGCGTCTCGGCTATGCCTGCGCGCCGGCGCCGCTCGCCGCGCAGATGACGAAGATCCACCAGTACGCGATCATGTGCGCTCCCACGACGTCGCAGGACGCCGCTGTGGAAGCCCTGAAAAACGCGGAGGACGACGTCCGTCGCATGAAAGAACAGTATGACGACCGCCGCCGCGTGATCGTCAAAGGATTCAACGATCTCGGACTTCCCTGCCGTGAGCCGAAAGGCGCGTTCTACGCCTTTCCCTGCATAAGCGGCACCGGTATGACGAGCGAGGAGTTTTGTCAGAAACTTCTGGAGGAACAGCGCGTTGCCGTCGTTCCCGGGACCGCTTTCGGCGAAGGCGGCGAGGGTTTCGTCCGCGCGTCGTACTGCTATTCCATCGAGCATATCCGTGAGGCGCTCGTGCGGATCGGGAAGTTTTTGGAGGCACACCGCTGAAAAGGCAGGAAAAGCGATAACGGCTTGTTGAGAGATCCTGCCGGGCAGAGCGTGGAAAAGCGGCAGACGTCCGGCGAACAGGGTTTTTGACAACCTTTATTTACAATTACAATCAATAATAAAACCCCCGGAACGATCAAAGTTCCGGGGGGTTTTAATAAGACCGTTTTCCGACGGGCTTGCCTTGGCGCGGTTCTTTGCGATGCCTCGGCTTCGGGCTTTCCGCCCCGATCAATCGCCGACGGTCTCGCCGTACAGGATCTGCGGATAAACGGTTCTGTAATTATCGAACGCGTAGGTCAGCGGATTGGTGCCTTCGTTGAGAAAACCGTTGGAGATTGTGAAAGACATCTCATCTCCGCTTTTGAGTGTCAGAATCAGTTTATCGTATCTGCCGCCGCAGATATCGTATTCTTTGACTGACAGCGTTGCGTCTTTGAGGAACGCGAGGTTATAGGTAATATCGCGCGGATCGGTGCTTTGTGTCACTTTCGGTGTTGCGTAGGCGGGACTGACGCCGATATACGCCCATTCGATCCGGACCGAGGAGACGTCCTCTTCCGTCAGGTCTGCGAGCGCGGGATACAGAGAAGAGAGCGTCACGCCGTTTTTTCCACGGTAAAGAAACGCCAACGTCGTGTCGTTTCCCGGCATGGTAAAGGTGTATTCCAGCAGCGTTTCCCCGTCTTTTTCCACGGTTTTTCCGTAGCTGACGTTCTCACCGTCGATCTGCATCACGACGTCGGCGTCGTCGAGCGGAACGCAATGGAACGTGAGCGTTTCACCGGGACGGATCTTTTCGGGATTATTTTCCGGCTTGTCGTAGATCAGTCCGTTTTCGTCCAGAACAGTCAGACGGCGGGCGCCTATCTTCAGCGCGTCAAGAATGGGCGTGACGCCGCTACAGGCACAAAGACAGAAAATTGAAAACAATAGTAGTAAAACCGACAAATATTTTTTCATGTCAGAACCTCCGAAGACAGTTTGTTTTTGGGCATCGCAACATCGCGTGGGCGTATCAATACTGTGTGAGAGTCGCTTCCGTGATCGGGATCGTCACGTCCGTCTCTTCCCCGTCTCTGACGATGTGGAAGACGACGGAGGAGCCGACGCGCGCGTTGAGCATATTATCGACGACGTGGAAGATACGCGTGACGGCGTAGGTGCTGCCGTCTATGGTAACGGAGGTGATGACGTCTCCCGCCTGCAGAATGCCTTCGGCGGCACCGCCTTCGTTGACGGCGCTGACGGTCACTTTCTCGCGGATGTGGACTTTTCCGGTCTCCATATTCATTTCACTGTAGGATTCCGCCGCTTCGACCGTGATGCCGACCATACAGCGGTAAAGATGTTCTTCTTCCTTGCCTTCGCAATAATAAATGATATTGTTCGCGACGTAGATCGCGACGTTGGAGGGAATGGCGTAGCCGATATTATCGACTGAGGTATCGGCGAGCTTGGCATTGACGATACCGATGAGTTCTCCGTTTTTGTTGTAGAGACCGCCGCCGGAGTTACCGCCGTTGACGGCGGTGTCCACGCGCATGACGCGCATGGAAAGCGTGCTGACATCGTCCGCCGCTTTCATAGTGATATTTTCGCTGACGACGTTGATATGACCGACCGTCGCGGAGAGACCGAGACCTTCGGGATTGCCGATGGCGATCGCGGTCTCCAGCACCGATACGTCGTCGGAGTTGGCGATCTGCACTTGCGTCGCGTGGCTGGCGCGGAGCACTTCGCTGTTCGAGACTTTCAGAATGGCGATGTCGTAGTACATGGATCCGCCGACGTAGGTCGCGGGGATGGCGTATTGCGAACTTTCCTGACCGTAGAGATAGACCTTGATATTGTCGCTGATCTTGTTCTCGGTGATCGCGGAAGAATAATAGACGACGTGATAGTTCGTGATGATATAGGCGGAGCCCGTCGATTTATCGAGTTTGTAGATGACGCCGGCGCCGGCAAAGGACTTCGGATCCGGGGTGATCGTCTGATAGCCCTGTCTCGGCGACCAGGTCTGATATGACTGTCCCTGGAACGTCGTGATGATCGAGACCGTGGAAAGCAACGCGGCGGAGGCGGCGAGCAGGTCGGAGCCCTCGTCGTCAGGGACGGTCACGGCGTAGGTGTCGCCCTCCTCAATCGTGAGATTTTGCGCGGCTCTCGCCACTTCCTCGTTGATCATCCTTTGCAGTTCGGCTTCGGTGAGATACATGACGTCGCCGTCATTCTGCGTATAACCGCCGCTTACGCCGGCGTCGTCGAAAAACGACGAGAAATCGTAATACAGGCAGGATGAAAGAGAAAGCGTCAGAACGAGGACAAGACACAAAAGGGTACGTTTCATATTAACCTCCGTAAAGAGTGTCCGATATTGTCGGATGTTTTATTCCGATTCTATTATACATCGTTTTTCTTTATTATACAAGCGGAAAATGAACGGCGCGTTAACGGTGTGTAAAATAAAGATGGCGGCAGGCCGGCGCAAGCACGGAAACGCCCGGCACGGTGGGGTTCGCAAACGACGAAAACCGAGCAAAGAGACGGCTTGAAAGCGTTGACACGGCGGGCGCGGTATGCTACAATAAGAAAAAAGGAGGGTTTGATATGCGAGGAAACATAAAGTTGCCGGACGGATATTTCTGCCCTCTTTTTCACGTCCGCAAGACGGCGTCCACGAACGATCTCGCTCTTGCTTACGGAAAAAGCCGCGGCGGTGACGCCGTTTTCCTCGCCGACCGGCAGACGAACGGGCGCGGCCGCGGGGATCACTCGTTTTTGTCCCCGGTGGGCGGTCTTTACGTCTCGTATCTTTTTCATCCCGACGGAGCGGCGGAAAAAACGCATATTACGGTCGCCGCCGCCGTGGCGGTGACGGAGGCGCTCCGCGACGTGTGCGGGATCCATGCACGGGTGAAATGGGTGAACGACGTGTATCTGGACGGCAGAAAAGCCGCCGGGATCCTCGCCGAGGGCGCCGTGGAAGACGGCGGATACCGCTTTGCCGTCGTCGGGATAGGGATCAATCTCAAAGACGTCTGCGGAAAAATCGGGATCGCCGACATCGCGACGTCGGTCGAGGAAAAAAACGGGATCGTCCCGAAAAGGCGCGTGCTTCTGACCGCCGTGCTGTCCCGTTTCAGAGAGGCGCTGGCAAACGAAGAAGAAACGATGAAAAAATACAAGGACGCCTGCTTCGTGATCGGCACGGACGTCGAGGTGTCGGACGGTGAGGCGGTCTATGACGCGCACGTGACGGGCATGACGGAGGACGGCGCGCTCGTCCTGCGGATGACGGACGGCAGGGAGAAAATCTTACACGCCGGAGAAGTCCATATCCGTCAAATAAGCAAAAAATGAAAACAACTATTTACAAAAAGGAAGATATAATGAACGTTTATGAAGCCGTCGCGGTGCTGATCGCTTACGCAAGAAAAAGAGAATGGATAGGCGAAGAGGACGAAATATACGTGAAGAACCGCCTCTATCACCTCCTTGGGATCCGCTCCGACGCGCCTGCCGAAGCGACGGAGGATATTCCGCTTTGTGAGATCCTTTCGGTGATGCTTGCCTACGCCGAAGAGACCGGCGTGATTGAAAAAGACAGTATCACCGTGCGGGATCTCTTCGACACGGAGATCATGGGCATCGTGACGCCTCCTCCCTCCTGCGTTTGCCGCACGTTTTCGGAAAAATATGAAAAAGATCCCGTTTCGGCTACGGATTGGTTTTACCGTCTTGCTACGGACACGAATTACATACGCGCCGACCGTATCGCCAAGGACGTGAAGTGGAAAACGCCCTCGGTTTACGGCGACGTCGATATCACCGTCAATCTCTCCAAGCCCGAAAAAGACCCCCGCGCGATCGCCGCGGCGAGATCGGCGCCCCAGTCGGATTATCCGAAGTGCGCGCTTTGCCACGAAAACGTCGGGTTTTCCGGCAGTCTGACGCAGGCGGCACGGCAGACGCTCCGCCAGATCCCGCTTTCCATGGGCGGTGAGAGGTGGTATTTCCAGTATTCCCCTTACGTTTACTACAACGAGCATTGTATCGCGCTTTCGGAAAAGCACGTGCCCATGAAGATCGACAGGATGAGCTTTGAAAAGGCGCTGGACTTCGTCTCTGCGTTTCCGCATTATTTCATCGGACAGAACGCGGATCTGCCGATCGTCGGCGGCTCGATCCTTTCGCACGACCATATGCAGGGCGGCAGATACGAATTTGCGATGGAACGCGCCGGGATCGAGATCCCCGTTACGTTTTCGGACTTCCCTGCCGTTACGGCGGGCATCGTGAAGTGGCCGCTCTCGGTCATCCGTCTTTCTTCCTCCGACAGAAACGCTCTCGTCGGTCTGGCAGACCGTATTCTCCACGCGTGGCGCGGGTACTCCGATCCCGAAGCCATGATCCTCGCGGAAAGCGACGGCGAGCCGCACAACACGATCACCCCGATCGCGCGGATGCGCGAGGGAAAATACGAGTTGGATCTGGTTTTGCGGAACAATCGCACGACAGAGGAACATCCGCTCGGACTTTTCCACCCGCACGCCGAGCATCACAACATCAAAAAAGAGAATATCGGTCTGATCGAAGTCATGGGGCTCGCCGTCCTGCCCGCCCGTCTCAAAGGAGAGATGGCGAAAATGGAAGAAGCGATTCTTAACGGCACGCCGTTTTCTTCGGTGCCCGAGATCGCCAAGCACGAGGCGTGGTTCGGAAAGTTCAAAGACCGTTACCGCTTTTCGCCTGAAAACGTGCGGGATATTCTCAAAGAGGAAATCGGAAAAACCTTTATCCGCGTGCTGGAGGATGCCGGCGTTTACAAGACGACCGCCGACGGCAGAAAAGCATTTTTGAAGTTTATCGCCTCCGTTTGACAATAATTATTTACAAAAAGTTACAAAAAAGCCCCGGTTTTCACCGGGGCTTCGTTATTTTGTTGTGCGGTTAGTATCGTCGCGCTTTGTTAGTGCTGCGTGCCGACGGGGCACCGGAAGAGTGTCAAAGCGCCTTGAGGATCTCCTCCACGCGGGCGAGCGCTTCGTCGATTTTATCGAGATCGCGGCCGCCGCTCATAGCGGAGTCGGGACGTCCGCCGCCTTTTCCGCCGCAGATCACGGAGATCTCGGCGAGGATCTTTCCGGCGTGAGCGCCGTTTTTGACCGCTTCGCTACCGGCGGAGGCGACGAAGTTGAGTTTGCCGTCGGATACGGCGGCGAAGACGGCGACGCCGTCCTGATCGTTGGCTTTTACGGTATCCGCGAGCGTGCGCGCGGCATCCGGGCGGGCGTTGATCTTTGCGGTGAGCAGGCGGAACTTTCCGACGGCTTTGACACCTGCAAGCAGATCTTTCAGCTGCATTTCGGAGAGTTTGGCGTTCGCGCTCTCGAGATCGTGCTTCAGATCCCGGATCTCGGTTTGCAGGGCTACCGCTTTTTTGGCGATATCTTTTACGTTCTGGGATTTGAGTTCTTTGGCGGTCTCGCCGATCAGCGCGTCGCGCTCACCGAGAAGTCCCAGCACGTTCATGCCGGTCACGCCCGTGATTCTTCTGACGCCGGCGGCGACGGAAGTCTCGGAGACGATCTTGAAAAGACCGATATTGCCGGTGTTGAAAACGTGCGTACCGCCGCAAAGTTCGAGGGAGGACGGTCCGGCTTTGACAACGCGGACTTTATCACCGTATTTTTCCCCGAAGAGCGCCATGGCACCGGCGGCTTTTGCCGTTGCGACGTCGGAAACCGTCGTTTCGCAGACTTCGGCGGCGAGAATGTGTTCGTTTACCGCGGTTTCGACTTTTTCGATTTCTTCTGGCGTCATTGCCTTGAAATGCGAGAAGTCGAAGCGGACTTCTTTTTCATCGACGTAGGAGCCCGCCTGCTCGACGTGCGAGCCGAGGACCGCGCGGAGCGCCGCCTGCAAAAGGTGCGCCGCCGTATGGTTTCTCCGGATGGCGTTCCTGCGGTCTTTGTCGATCGCGAGGGTGAGAGTGTCGCCTTTTCTGACTTCGCCGTTTTCCACTTTCACGATATGGATATAAACGCCGTCGGTCTTTTTGGTGTCGAGAACGGTGAGGACCGTGTCTCCGGCGGTGATCACGCCGGTATCGCCGACCTGTCCGCCGCCCTCGCCGTAAAATACGGTCTTGTCGAAGACGAGGGAACATTCACCCTCGGAGATGCTTTCCGCTTCTTCGCCGTCCGCGATGACGGCGAGAACCTTGCCCTCGCAGGTGTCGGCGTCATAGCCGAGAAATTCGGTCTTCGGGAGGTGAGAAAGCGCGGTCTTCGAGGTGTCGGACCAGCCGGAAATATTGCCTCTCGCGGCTCTTGCGCGGTTTCTCTGCTCTTCCATGAGCGCGCGGAACGCGTCGTCGTCGATTTTCAGCCCGTTTTCTTCCGCGATCTCGCGCGTCAGATCAACGGGGAAGCCGAACGTGTCGTAAAGTTTGAACGCGTCGGCGCCTGCCAGGACGGATTTTCCGGCGGCCTTGGCGTCGGCAATGATACCGGACAGGATCGAGAGACCGGAGTCGATCGTCTGATCGAAGCGCTCTTCTTCGAGCGAGATGACGTTCAGGATATAATCGCGTTTTTCGCCGACTTCGGGGTATGCGCCGACGTTTTGAGAGATCACGATCTCGCAGAGTTCGGGCAGGAAACGGCGGTTGATGCCGAGGAGTTTTCCGTGGCGGCAGGCACGGCGGAGAATGCGGCGAAGCACGTAGCCGCGTCCCTCGTTGGAGGGAATGACGCCGTCGGCGATCATAAAGGTCGCGCTGCGGATATGGTCGGTGATGACGCGGATGGAGATATCGTCCGTTTTGTCTTTGCCGTACGGTTTGCCGGCGATCTCACAGACGGTGTCGAGAATCTTTCTTACGGTATCGACTTCAAAGAGGTTGTCCACGCCCTGCATGACGCAGGCAAGACGTCCGAGCCCCATGCCGGTGTCGATGTTTTTCTGTTTCAGTTCGGTGTAATTGCCGTTGCCGTCGTTGTCGAACTGGGAAAAGACGTTGTTCCAGATCTCCATGAAGCGGTCGCAGTCGCATCCGGGCTTGCAGTCGGGAGAACCGCAGCCGTATTTTTCGCCGCGGTCAAAGTAGATCTCCGTGCAGGGGCCGCAGGGTCCGGTGCCGTGCTCCCAGAAGTTGTCTTCCTTGCCGAGACGGACGATGTGCTTTTCGTCGATCCCGATCACGTCGCGCCAGATGGCATATGCCTCGTCGTCGTCTTTATATACGGACGGCCAGAGCAGGTCTTTCGGGATCTCAAGTACGCCGTTCAGAAACTCCCACGCCCACGGAATCGCCTCTTTTTTGAAGTAATCGCCGAACGAGAAGTTGCCGAGCATTTCAAAATACGTGCCGTGGCGCGCGGTGTGGCCGACGCGCTCGAGGTCGGGCGTGCGAATACATTTCTGACAGGTGCAGACGCGGTTGCGCGGCGGGACGACCTCGCCCGTGAAAAACTTCTTCATCGGCGCCATGCCGGAGTTGATGAGGAGCAGGGATTTGTCCCCGTTCGGCACGAGCGAAAAACTCGGCAGGCGGAGATGTCCTTTGCTCTCAAAGAACGAGAGAAACTTTTCTCTCAAGTCGTTAAGAGAAGTCCATTTCATATAATTATCCTCCAAATGAATACAAAAGTTTACAAAAAACAAAAATCCGAGGCGAAAAAATCGCCTCGGACGAAAAACCGTGTTACCACCGAGATTCGGACTTCCCTCGCGGGACGCCCCTCTTTGAGTCTGTGACTCCTGCCCGATAACGGAGGCGACCGTCGGGATCTACTCGCTTTCGCTTTCTGCCCGCGCTCGGAGACTGCTTCGTAACGACGCACCGAAGACTCGCACCACCGTCTTCTCTCTTTTGGCGTCGGTCGTTATTACTCTTTCTCTTCTTCACTTTACGCCATTATTATATCATTCTTTTGCGGTTTGTCAATACTTATTTCGCACGACTTCCAAAGCGCAGATAAAATCTTTCATTTCCACCGTTTCGCCGTCGTCGGTCACGGCTTTGCCGTTCATTCTGCCGAAGACCTGATGCTGATCGCTGACGATGATTTTGAAATCCATATCGGCGGCGCGGTCGAGGATCGGGGTGAAGACGGCTTCAAAGCGTCCGTCGTCCGAGGAAATCTTCCACGGGGAAAGAAAGTCGCGCTTGCCGTCCGTTTCGGGAATACCGAACGTGACTTCGGAGAGTTTGTGGAGTTTGCCTTTATAATACAGGGCGTTTTCGGAGGCGGCGCTGCGGTCGGAAAAGCCGTAGCCGAGATTGAAGCCGAACGGCTCCCCGTTCTGCAAATACCCGCTGCCGGTGCCCCAGAACCAGGTGTTGTCGTAGGTCCAGACGCCCCGCCCCCAGTCGAGGACGCCGGCGGTCGTTTTTCTTTCGACTTTTTCTTTTCTGTCACCGTAGGTGACAAAGCCGTCTGCCGAGAGGCAGTTTTTCTTGCAGTTGTAGTAAAACGCGGTGGGTTTTTCCGCCCACGGCGTCGCGATGAACATGGCTTCGTCCATCGAATTGAAAACGTCGAGTTCGGCGATCAGGGCTTTTTCGCCGTCAAAGCGACGGAAGTTGCAGGAAATATGACGGTGATCGCCGCGGTTTTCAAAGACGAGGTCGAGCCGTTTCGTGTGACATTCGGCGTGGGCGTCGGCGACCTCTTTGCCGAGTCCGAATTTCTTGCCGCGCGGAAAAACCGCGATCTCGGACTCCGTATGCTCGCTTTTCGTCTCAAAATCGAGGAACGACGCGGACAAAAGTCCGATATAACCGAGATCGGAGATCGTGAAGGCGACGGCGAATTTGTCGTTCGTGAAGAGGTAATAGTCCCATTCTTTTTTGCGGAACCACGGCGCTTTGACGTTTTCGCGCACGTATTCCATGACTTCGGTCCTGGCAAAGCCGGGATTTTCGATGATCCCGCCCGCGGCGGGAACGGCGGTCTTCTCTGTGATTTCATTCTGCATAAGGGGTACCTCCTTTTTCAAAAAAGAAAATGATCGTTGAAATATAGATCGTTGCTCGTCCTATTGCCATCGTCAAAAAAGGGATGCCCCCGTAGGGAGCCACGACGCCGGCAGGACTCGGTCTCGCGCGACCTGCGCGCTCGGTCTTCCGCGGCTCTGACAAGTCTCCCCTCGGGTCGGTCACGCTCCGGCTCTTATGCCCACCGGGCATAATTCACTGCCGTCGCGCCGCTTCGCTACGCCGGACTGTCATTCAGTACCGCTCCCCTTCTCGTCCTATTGCCATCGTCAAAAAAGGGATGCCCCCGTAGGGAGCCACGACG
>JAZLLY010000029.1:0-4286 GCA_045598385.1 Eubacteriales bacterium
TCGGTCGATCTCCCGAAGAAATCATACGAAAAGACGGCGAAGCCGCGTTCCGGAAAGCGGAAGCCGCCGTGATGGCAAAACTCTCCGAAAACTTCGGCTGCGTCATCGCTCTCGGCGGGGGCGGTGTTCTTCACGAAAAAGAAACGGAAGCCCTGTCGCGCAACGCTGCCGTCGTGTATCTCGAGCGCGCGCTTTCCGATTGTCCCACCGAAGGACGTCCCATCAGTCAGTCAAAAGATCCCCTGCTTCTCTATCGGGAGCGGGCGCCGTACTATCAAAAATACGCCGATTTTACCACGGATAACGACGGTGTCAAAACGACCGCCGAAAGAATCGTAAAGGAACTGTCAAAATGAAATTTCTGATCATCAACGGGCCGTCCATGGGACTGCTCGGCATCCGCGAGCCGGAACTCTACGGAAAAGCCGATTATCCCGCGCTCATCCGTTTTATTGAGGACGTTTGCGCCGACGTAGGCGTCGAGCCGACTTTTCTGCTCTCCAACCACGAGGGGGAGATCGTTGACGCCATCTGCGACGCCTACGGAAAATTCGACGGTATCGTCATCAACCCCGCCGCTTACACTCACACGAGCGTTGCGATCGCGGACGCGCTCCGCGCCGTCGCCATTCCGGCGGCGGAAGTCCACCTCACCGACGTCACCAAGCGCGAAGATTTCCGAAAGATTTCTTACGTCCGCGACGCCGTTCTCCTGACCGCCATGGGAAAAGGTTTCGAGAGTTATCGCGAAGCGATCACCGCCCTGTCCGCCGCCGTCAAAAGCAAGAAAACATGAAAACCGCCAGCTCCGGCAAGTCCGGAAAAATAATCAATGTCGCCGCTTTGCGGCTGATGACGTTTCGCCGCTTCGCTTCGAAATGATACGATGATTGCCCTTTATGCCCCGCAGGGCACATCATTTGCCCGAAATGGCATACATCATATAAAAAACCGCTTGCTCCGACAAGCGGTTTTTTATATGAAAGCAAAAAGCGGTGCAAAACAAAAGAAATTCCTTCACAATACCGAAATAATCAAAAAACGATTCCGTTTTTCGGATTCTTTTGCGGCAACTCCGATTCCATGCCCGCCAGTAATTCCGCGATCAATTCCGCATCTTCAAATCGGTCGAATACGTGCATCAGCGTCTTTGAACCATCATAGGGATATCGTAGTTCGGAATCCGCGAGCAGTCTGTCCGCCGTCGGCGTTCTCTTCAAAAACAGTTCATTGCCGCAAATATCGCCGATCAGCGTACCGTTGCAGTAAACGAGATATCCGCCCATCATAGGTTTTATCACGATATCGCCGAAGCCGGAAAGACAATCGTAAACGTTTTCGTTAAATGCAGTCACTCTGATCGTCTCCATTCAAAATGTGCTTTTTCCCGTTCATTGTAACATATTTTTCGTGATTTTACAACCGATTTTGCGCAAAAACCATCGCTTCCCGTCCGCAACGTCGATCTCAAACCGCATAATCCAACAAAGCCCTCTTTAATATTTCAGAAAACCTTTATTTTGTGAAATAAATGTGTCGCTTTGTTTCATAATATGCTTGACAAGCGGAACGAATTATGCTATACTTTATATAGCAATTTCATAAAGGAGATGAGTCTATGCAAAACAGAGCCGGAAGAACGGTAAAGAATTTCAGCGGTGACAGTGAGTACACCTCGTTCTATCCCTCGCCGCTGCCGCCCTCTCCTCCGATCGAACTGGATGCGGAAGGACAGGCGCTGCTCATAGAAGCAAACAAGAAATTGGCACTTCTCGACGGCATCGCGGACAGAATCCCGAACGTCGATCAATTCATATCCATGTACGTGCGAAAGGAGGCATTGATCTCCTCGCAGATCGAAGGGACGCAGTGCACGCTGGAGGACGTCCTCAATCCGCAAATTGACGAAAACGTCAATGCGGAAGTGTCCGACGTCGTGAACGTCGTGCGTGCGATCAATTTTGCGATCGAGCGTCTGATGGAGCTCCCTCTCTGCAACCGGCTGATCCGTGAGACGCACGCAGTCATGATGAACAGTGTGCGCGGGCACGACAAAACGCCCGGTGAGTTCCGCAAATCGCAGAACTGGATCGGTGGACTTTTCAGCACGCTGAAAAACGCCCGTTATATTCCGCCGAACGTGCAGGATATGAACGAATGTATGTCCGATCTTGAAAAATATATCAACAACGAAAACGACGAAACGGACCCGCTCGTCAAAGCGGCACTTCTGCACTATCAGTTTGAAACGATTCATCCGTTCCTTGACGGCAACGGCAGAGTCGGAAGATTGCTCATCACGCTGTATCTGATGCAAAGTCGCACGATATCGTCGCCGGTGCTGTACCTGTCGTGTTATCTGAAAACCAACCGGATCGAATACTACGACCGGATGGGAGAAATACGGCGCGCCGGCAATTACGAACAATGGATAAAGTTCTTCCTGCGCGGCATCGCGGCAACCGCCGACGACGCGATCGAAACGATCGACAAACTGACGGCGTTGCGGCAGAAGAACGAAGAAGCGATCGCCAAAACGTCAGAGCGCGCCCGTGCCCGCCTTATGGCGCTCCTGCGCTATATCGAGCAAAGCCCGATCATCGAAACGGTCAAAACTTCGGAAGCAATGCACTGCGCCTATAACACAATGGCGAAAGATATCAAAACGTTCTGCGATATGGGCATTCTGAAACCGGCAGGAAAATCCGGAGGATCCAAGGTGTTTGCCTATGACGAATATCTGGATATATTGAGAAAAGATACGTAATGATGATATTTTGCAGTCAGCATAGCAAATGACTTATCTTTCAAAGTCATGGCGATATTTAGAGAATAAATCAATGATGTCGCCGCTTTGCGGCTGATGATGTTTCGTCGCTACGTTTCGAAATGATGCTGCGTCACTTCGTGCCGCAATAATGCGATGTTTGCCATAAAACGTGGCGCAGCCAACATCATTAGCAATAGCGTCATCATTGGCGTAGCCAACATCATTTGCCGAAGGCAAACATCATTCAAAAAACGCACATTTGTCCGGTAGACAAATGTTTTTTTTTTGTTGGCGTCCCCGAGCGGATTCGAACCGCTGGCCTATTGCTTAGGAGGCAATCGCTCTATCCTGCTGGGCTACGGGAACGTACCGCTCTATTATAGCACCTTTTCTTCATTTTTTCAACCGAAAAAAGAAAAGAGTGTGAAAAAGAAAAACCTTTTCACACCCAAAAGCGCGGTGCGCTTAACCTGTAAACATTTGTGTCCAATAATACCCGTCTTTGACGAAGCCGACACCGATCTCATGAAAACGGGCGTTCAGAATATTGGCGCGATGTCCTTCGGAATTCATCCAACCCTCTACGACCGCCTGCGGCGTTTTGTAACCCATAGCGATATTTTCACCCGCCGTTCTGTAAGAAATGCCAAACGCCTTCATCATCTCAAACGGCGAGCCGTAAGTCGGGCTCGTATGGGAAAAATAACCCTTGTCCTTCATATCCTGCGACTTGTACCGCGCGACGCGCGACAACTGCCAGTTCGCCCTCAAAGGGGAAAGCCCCCTTTTGGTTCTTTCGACGTTGACGAGGCGAATGACTTCCGCTTCATAATCCGTGATCGACGTATCGTTCAGCGGAATCGTCAGAACGTCGCCGGGATAGATCCAATGCGGATCTTCGATCTGCGGATTTGCGCTTATGATCTCGGACAGTCCGATCTCGTAGCGAACGGCGAGTTTCCACATCGTATCGCCCTTAACGACGGTATGCGAAACGGTACTGCCCGCCGCCGTGACGGCGTCTGCCGCCGAAACGGGAAACGCAAAGAGCAAAAGCGCCAATATGCCAAGACATAAACCTTTTATCTTTTTCATAATACCTCAAAACTTTCGGCATAGCCGAACGCTTTTAGTATGCTCGTATTCAGTCAAAATATGAAAAATCAAAGAAAAACAGATAGAAAAAAGGTGTCAACTGTCTTTTCGTTCATGTGTTATACAAAAAAGGAGAAAACGGCGAGAGAAAAGGCAGGACTTTCGCCCTGCCTTTTCGGTCTGTACAATTGATTACAATGAAAACCAAAAGTGCAGAAATTGCACAGAGTCGTCGTTCTTCTCTCCGCGAGGCGTACAACCGTACGTCAAGGAGAGAAAACGGCGAGAGAAAAGGCAGGGGGTTCCCTGCCTTTTCGGTCTGTACAATTTATGCCTTTTGGGATTCTTCGACAGATACCGCAACGGCTACCGTCGCGCCGACCATCGGGTTGTTACCCATACCGATCAGACCCATCATCTC
>JAZLLY010000030.1:0-21724 GCA_045598385.1 Eubacteriales bacterium
GGCTCATCTTTCCGACTATGACAACAAGTGGATTGACGTCGCCCTTCATATCAATATCGCTACCAAGGCGGTTGACTATTATATCAACGGTGCGAAGGTCTTAACGAAAGTTTATTCGGCACTTCCCGACACCGTCGCCGGTTATCAGGCATGCTACGTGATTTGGGGCATGGGCTCTTCGATGCCCAAGAACTGCGACGTCCGTTTCGACAACTATTGCTGCTACGCGGGCAAAGCCGGCGAATATTCCCTGAACGACATCTTCACCGCCAACAACGCGGCAGGCAATACTTTCCCGACGTATACGTTCGACGCCGAGGGCTACACCGTTACGAAAGCCGCGACCTGTAAAGAAACGGGTATCAAATCGGCGACCTGCTCCGTCTGCGGACAGACGCTTACGAAAGTCATTCCCAAACTGACGACGCACACCCTCGGCAAGTTCACTGTGTTGAGAGAACCCACCGAGACCTTGGCGGGCGCGCAGGTCGCGACCTGCTCGGTCTGCGGCGCTTCCGTGACCGAGTCCATTCCCGCGCTCGGCACCGGACACGTCTGGTCAACGGAAGCCGTCCTGCTGACACAACCGACCGCACAAACCGCCGGTAAATATTACGTGTACTGCACCGACTGCGGCGCCCGCAAAGCCACCGGCACGACGAAATCCTACGCCGATTATACGAGCGATATCAACACGCTCAAATCCGGCATTTCTTCCTCCGGTCTCTCCGGCACGTCATACACGAAGTTGTCCACGACGGCGTATGCCGCTCCGACGAAGTATCCGATGGCGAGAGTCGCCGCCTCCGGCGGATATCCCTCCTCGCCCCGCGTGCTGATGAACGCCGAAAGTATCGTGGCTCTCCGTGAAGCGTTTGCCGATCCCGCGACGGGTGACGTTCTTGACAGCATCGTCTCTTCGGCTAACGGCTACGACAGCGGAAAACTCGGTTCGACGACCAAACACTCCTCTTCGGACGGCTACGGACCGAAAGGCACGCACAACTGCGACGAGCATATTCTGGAATGCGTGATCTGCCAGTCGCTCCTGTATCAGTTGACCGGCACGGAATATTACGGCTATAAAGCGATCAAAATCATGAAAGAATATATCGCCACCGTCAAGATCGGCACGGACGTCAACGACAAGTGCCGAACTTACGGCTACGTCATGTTCACCGCCGCCATTGTTTACGACTGGTGCCGCGATCTTCTCACCGAGACCGACAAAAAACAGATCATCTACGGCGTGGAAAACAACCTTTGCCGTAGCAGCAAAATGGAAGTCGGCTTCCCGCCGTCCGGGCAGGGTGCCGTTTCCGGGCACGGCTCCGAAAGACAGATCCTGCGCGATTATCTCTCCTTTGCCATTGCCATCTACGACGACGAGCCGACATGGTATCAGTACATCGCCGGCAGAGTCTATCAGGAATACGTCCCCGTGCGTAACGCTTACTACTCGGCGGGCTACACACCGCAGGGTATTTCCAACTACCTGGCTATCCGTTACACCTCCGACCTCTGGTCCGCATGGCTTCTCAAGTCCGCGACCGGCGAGAATCCCTACAACGAAGAGGATATGAAACGCGTCTTGCCGTCCGTTTACGCTAACTTCGTCAACGGCACGACGTTCACCTTTGAGGAGGGCGACGAAGAGACCAAGAGCGCCAAAGAAAGAACGCGCAGTCTTGCCCTGACCGGTATGATATCCGCCTACGTGCTGGGCGACGCCACCGGCGAAGTCTGGGCGAGAAAAGCAGACTATGCGTACATCGCCTCGTCGTATCTCTTCCTGCTGAAAACCGGGCTCGATATCACGCCGCTGAACGACCGCTACGACGAGATCCCTTATATCACCTACAACGGCGGATTCGAGTCGAGGATCATTGCCCACAACCGTTGGGACAGCAGTGACGCCGCCGTCTTTATGAAGATCGGTAACAGAACGACAGGAAACCACGACCACGCCGACGCCGGATCGTTCCAGATCTACTACAAAGCGCTTCTGACCGGTGATTCGGGATGCTACGATTCTTACGGATCGACACACCATACCGGATATCACCAGGCGACCGTCGCGCACAACTCCATTCTGATCAACGGTTACGGACAGGAACAACCGAGCGAAACGAACAGCGCAACTACGTGGCTGAACGGCTCGACCTATAACACCGGTACCACTACCGGCGTGGCTTACGCCTACGATGCGAGCGGCAATCCGCTTTACGCCTACATCGCCGGCGAACTCTCCGGTTGTTACAAATCGGGCGCCGGTGCCTCCCGCGTGGAGAGAAGAATGCTGACGGTTTACGACACCGAAAGCTCCGCGTCGCCGATGTTCTTCTTCGTCTTTGACGCGATGAAAACGTCGAGCTCCTCTTACGTCAAGACCTTTATGCTTCATACGCCGACTCAGCCCACCATCAGCGGCAACACCGTCACCGTCATCAACGGCTCCGGCAAACTCGTGTTGCAGAACGTGACGAACAACACGATCGGCACGAAAGGGCAATACGCCGTCGGCACCGGAACCAAGTCCACGAGCGATGACGACGGTATGTGGGGACGCGTCGAGATCACGACCTCCGGCTCACAGGAAAGCTATATGCTCAACGCGATGTATGTGACTGGCTCTTCGAGCAACCCGAACCTCACGGCGACCGACATCTCGAACGACGTCGTCTGTGCGACGAAGATGGGCTCCGTCGTTGCCGCGTTCGTCAAGAGCGCGACGCGCAGAACCGAAAACTTCACGATCACTTCCGGCGGTTCCGGTAGCATCAACTACTATGTCAGCGGCGTCGCCGCCGGCACCTGGAAGGCGACCGTTGGCGGAACGACCGTCACGGCTGTCGCGACGGAAGACGGAGGCATCCTCTCCTTCACCGCTCCCGCCGGCACCGTCACTCTGACCAAACAGTGATCTTCATCTCCGGGAGAACCCCGTCTTCTCGACGGGCAGGCACAAATTTCAAAGCAAAAAGCGGCAGGTTCTCGCCTGTCGCCTTTTTGCGCGCTTTTTGAGATTCGCTTTTAAGTGTCGTCTTTTCCGGGATTCTGACAATCGGCAAATACCGGCCGCGCCACGCAACGCGGTTTTGCCTGCCCTGACAACGCAAAACCCGGTTTTCAAACGTTTCCGCCATTCGTCGGAATGATTTTCCGCCATTCGTCGGAAAAGTTTTTCGCCAATCGTCGGAAAATAGTTGTTCGTTCGACATGAAAAAATGAACGCCGCCTCTTTTCTCATGGTGCTGACGGGCGTTGGGGATTACGCGTATCGCCGTCCCGACGGCGTTATCGTCGTTCCCATCGGCTGTCTGAAAAATTAAAATCGAAAATAAAACCCCCGCAGAGCATACGCCGGGAACCGTCAGTTCTCGGCTGATCTGCGGGGTTTTCGCATTTTTTGGAATTAAAGCTCGGTATTTTTACCTTCCAGCGTCAGGAGCGCCACGCGGAACGCGCGGGCAGAGACCAGACGCTCTTCTTCGTCTTTGCTCTTCATATAGGGCAAGAGTTTGCGGTAGATCTCGCCGGCGGCGGTCATATCGCGCTCGAAATGCTCGGTACCGAAAAGCGGCAGCGTTTTGTCCTCCACGCGGAAATAAAACAGACCGAACGTCTCGCTCTCAAAGTTCTGCGGAACGACGAAATGCGGATCGACGTTTCCGACGAGGGAAAGGCGGATCGCGCTTTTGGCGCCGTAATGCTTCTCGTTGATGAGTCCCGCCATACGGTTGATGATCTCACTCTTGGTATCGACACCCGTGATATCGAGCTCCTCGTTGTAAAGGCGAAGTCCCTCGAAAGGAATGGGCTTCAGATTGATGGAGATATTGCCGTCCTCGAGATCCATCACGACGTAGTTCGGATCACCCTTTCCGGTGTTGTCGAATCCCGTCGAAACGGGCGCGCCGCTGTACGCATAGACCGCGGAACCGACGGTGTTGAACGTATTGGTATCGTGACGGGAACCGAACGCGTAAAAATCGGCGCCGAACGCCCGCAGATCCTCCGAAGAAACGAGACATTCGTCTCCGTCCACGCTGCCGTCGAGATCGGCATAGGCACAGACGATATTGATGCGGGAAGAGTTTTCCACGTGCCGCTCGCGGAGCGGGCACTCACCGTGCAGATCGGGGTGATAAGCCCAGCCGTACACCGTCACACGGAATTCGTCAAGGTCAAAAGAAGAAAGCATCGGACCCGAGAAAACGCGGCAGTTCGCCGGCAGTCTGCCGGACGCGTAGATCGGATTTTCGGCGTACAGATCCGCCTTGCCGGGCGCGATCACGAAAGTCGTTTCGGGGCAGGAGCGCATCTCGCGGATCAGCATTTCCGCCGTCCCGTTGGTCACGAAACGGTTGTCGAAAAGATCGCCGGGGATCAGAACGAGCCGGATATCGCACTCTCGGATCTTGCTCATCATACCGTCGAAAGCCGTGCGGAGACCTTCGCGCGCCAGGGCGCTTTTATCTTCCGACAGACCGTCGAACGGAGCATCCAGATGCAGATCGCTGAACTGTAAAACGCGGAGATGGACAGCATTATCAGACATAAAATGACCGTAGCTTCAGAAGAAGCCCTTTCTTACAAATACGTCAATAGTATAGCACAAATATAAAAGTTTTTCAAGTCGCCCTCCGAAAACTTGCGGCAGGCGGCATTTTGTGATACAATGAAAGAGGGGGAATGACTATGATACTTTTCGATGAACTTCAGAATTGTGCCGACGAAAGAGCAAAAGAAAGCGTCGGCTTTTATCTGCGGGAAGCGGAGAATACGGGATTGTCTTTTTACGCCGCCGTAGCGTCGGATTGCCTCCTCGTCATCGGCAAAGACGAAGACGGCGTCGTATTCTTTCCGCCGGAACCGCTGGACGATGACGCCGACGTTTCCGCCGCTCTCGACGCCGTGGATGAATTTGCCGGTGCCGCCTGCACGGAACGCGTTTTCGTCGGTTTGGACGCCGAGTGGGAAGATTATTTTGCGCTCCGCTACCGCGACCACGAGATCACGGATATGGGCGACGGATTTTCGGGTTTCCGCGTCGTCACCGAACTGCACAGACTGAAAACTGTCGAACCGATCAAGGGAGAACACGTCACGCTCACCCTGCCAAACGACGCGGACGCCGCCTTATTCGATATGTTGAAAAAAGAGACCGCAGGTTCTCTTTACGGTTATGAAACGAACGCCGGCGATCTTCTCGCGGAGATCGGGGAAGAATGGGAGAAGAGAGCGGCGCTGTCCCTCGTGATCCGAAACGAAGAAAAACCCGTCGGCGAAGTCACGCTCTATTCTTTCGACGGCAGAAAAACGGCGAAGATCGCCGTCCGCGTCCTTTCGGCGTTCCGCAGAAGCGGCTATGCCAAAGAAGCGATACGGGAAGCCGTCGCCTTTTGCCGCGGGACGCTCCGGCTTGAAAAACTCCGTGCGGACGTCGCCGCCGAAAACGCACCGTCGCTTTCTCTGTTCGCATCGCTCTTTATCCGAGAAGGAGAAAAAGACGGAATCGTTTCGTTTTATCGCAATTTATAATTCTTTTGCAAATAATTATTTACAAATTCACACATTTCTGCCGTAGCGGCGGTTCCAAGTCAAAAACTTTTCTTTGTCGATTCCGGCGAGTTGTTCCGCCGTCACGCGGTATGCCCAGTTGCCCTCGGCGCGTCCCGGCACGTTGATGCGGGTATCGTTTCCGAAGAGCAAAAGGTCCTGGATCGGCAAAAGGAGAAGTTTCGCGTTCGCGGCAAAGACCGTGCGGAGAATCGCGTCATAAGCCGCCCTCGTGTTCCAGTTCTCCCCCTCGTAGCCGCAATAGGCGAGAAGATGCCGTCTTTCGTTTTCCGGCATCTCGAAAACGTAACCGAGCAGCGTGTTATTGTCGTGCGTCCCGGTATAAAGCACCGTGTTTTCCCCGCAGTTGTGGGGCAGATGAACGGACGCGGGATCGCCGAGGAACGCGAACTGTAAGACACGCATGGAGGGGAATTTGCTTTTTCTGACCAGCGCGACGACGTCCTCCGTGATATTTCCGAGGTCCTCGGCAATGAAGAAATCCTCCCCCGCCGTCTCGGTGAGGGCGCGGATCAGCGCCATGCCGGGACCTTTTTTATATTTTCCCTCTTTGGCGGTTTTTCCCGCTTCGATCCTGTAATAAGAGGCGAAAGCGCGGAAATGATCCAGCCGCACGCCGTCGAACCGTTCTTTTGCCGTCTCGGCACGGCACCGCCAGAAAGCGAAGCCGTCTTTTTTCATGTGTTCAAAATCGTAAAGGGGATTGCCCCACAGTTGTCCCTCCGCCGAAAAATAATCGGGGGGAACGCCCGCAACGGCGGTCGGACGGCGTCTTTCGTCCAGTTCAAAATTACCCGGAGCATAATATACGTCGGCGCTGTCTTCCGCGACGTAGATCGGCATATCGCCGATGATCCCGATCCCTTTCTTTTCGGCATACGCTTTCACCGCGCGCCATTGCAGGTCACATTCGTACTGCAAAAACGCCCAGAAGCGGAAAAGTTCCGCGTCCGGCTCTTCCACCCGAAATTCCCAGAACGGCACGCCGCCGTTTTGTTCCTTGAGCGCCATAAAACGGCAAAAATCCGCCGTCTCGGGATGAGAAGCGAGAAATCCGTCCACTTCCCGCCAGCCGTCAAAGCGCGCCGCCGCCTTTCGCAAAAGCGGCAGTCTTTCCTTTTCGAGTCTTTCGTATTCGCAGGCGTAGGGCGTTTTCTGCACCGCGCTCTCAACCTCTGCCGCCGTCAGCAGTCCGTCTTCGCGGAGGGTGGGCAGATCAATGTAATACGGGTTCAGACTGAAAGCGCCGTAGGATTTATAAGGAGAATGATATTCGTCGGGCAGGCAGAGCGGCAGCGTCTGCCAGACCGAAAAGCCGGCAGATGCGAGAAAATCCAAAAAAACGAACGCGCCCTTGCCGAACGAGCCGATGCCGTAATCGGAGGGCAGGGAAAAGACGGGCAAAAGCACCCCACTTCTTCTTTGCATATTGATCTTCTTTCCTGATGAGGTTTTCTCTATCATATCATAAAAAGCGGGCGCGCGCAAGGTGCGAAGAAAAATCCGTCCCCGCCTGCGGGAAAAGAAAGTCTTGACAAAAATACTCTTTTGTGTTATCATCGTTTCACAATCCAATATCCTTGAGGGAGTAGCAAACGGCTTTGCCGCGGCAAGTCAACAATCCCGGCCGAAAGGTCTGGCTTGCCTTTGATTGCGAGACTCACGGTGCGTATGCTGCCCTCATGTTCCGACTCAAACCGGCATACGCCCGTTTGGGTTTGTTTTTTTGAAAGGAATACTTATGGGATTCGACTTTATCCTGACCAATTTTTTCCTCGGCGTCGGTCTGGCGATGGACGCTTTTTCGGTCTCTCTCGCCAACGGGCTCGCCGAGCCGCGCATGAAAAAACGCAAGATCGCGCTGATCGCCGGCACCTTTGCGTTTTTCCAGGCGCTGATGCCGATGATCGGTTGGTTTTTCGTCCATTTCCTCGTCTCGGTATTTTCAAAGCTCGAGCCGGCGATCCCCTACTGTGCTTTGAGCCTGCTTCTTTTCATCGGCGGCAAAATGCTTTTTGACGCGCTGAAAAACGACGGCGAGGCGGAAGATCCCGCCGACTACGCGGGACTCACCCTGCCGACGCTCCTTTTGCAGGGTGTCGCGACTTCCATCGACGCGCTCTCGGTCGGCTTCACGATCGGCGAATACGATTGGCTTACGGCGCTCGTCGCCGCGCTCATCATCGCCGCCGTGACTTTCGCCATCTGCGTTTTCGGCGTCCTGATCGGACGGAAATTCGGTACGAAGCTCTCCGGCAAAGCCACCCTCGTCGGCGGCGTGATCCTGATCCTCATCGGACTTGAAATCTTCATCAAAGGCGTGTTCTTTTAAGGAGGCATTATGTTAGTTGCGGTTTTACTGTTTGCTCTCGGACTTCTTCTTCTCATTAAAGGCGGCGACTGGTTCGTGGACGGTGCCACGGGCGTGGCGGCGAAACTCCGCGTGCCGGAGATCATCATCGGTGCGACCGTTGTCTCCATCGGCACGACTCTGCCGGAAGTCATGGTCTCCGCGACCTCCGCGCTGCAGGGGATCGGCGAGATGTCCTACGGCAACGCCATCGGCTCCGTCATCTGCAATACCGCGCTGATCGCCGCGCTGACCGTCGCCATCCGTCCGTCGGACGTGGATAAAAAATCGTTTCTTTTTCCGGTCTGTTTCTTCTTCGGTGCCGCCGCTCTTTATCTTGCGGCGTCGTACTTTCTCGGGGAATTCAACCGTCTTTTCGGTATTCTTCTTCTCGCCGTTTTCGTCGTATATATGACCTTCACCTTGATCCGCGGCTTCCGTCATCCGGACGAGCCAACCCCGGAAGAAGAGAAAGACACGACAGACGAAAACGAAAAAGAGAAGAGCGGTCTCGGAAAACTTTTGGCACCGGTCTCGGACTTCTTTGACCGTCACGTATGGTTCCGCGACATCGCCGCCCTCGTCGTCGGCGCGGCTCTCATCGCGTTCGGCGCGGATCTTCTCGTCGATAACGGCACGCTGATCGCGGAAGGCCTCGGCGTTCCCACCTCGGTGATTGCCCTGACGTTCGTCGCGCTCGGCACCTCTCTGCCGGAGCTTGTCACCGCCGCCACTTCTCTCGTCAAAGGGCACAGTTCCCTGTCTCTCGGCAACATCGTCGGCGCCAATCTCTTCAATCTCGTCCTGGTGTCCGGTCTTTCCGTCACTCTCGCGCCGTTCGATCTGCCGCAGTCCAAAGTCCTGTTCGGGCAGAACGCCACACTCGTCCTCGATCTGCCGCTGATGGTCGCCGTCATGGCGATCCTGACCGTCCCCGCCCTCATCTCGGGAAAAGTCAGAAGATGGCAGGGCGTCACGCTTCTCTGCGTTTACACGGCGTTCGTCACCGCCCAGTTTTTCTTCTGATCCGCAAGATCCCCGATCATACGACCGCAGAGAATGCCGAAAGGCGGCTCTGCGGTTTTTTCGCGTTTTTCTTTTTCCGCCTTTTTCATAGTTTCCCGTTTTCGCGGCAAAATAACGAAAAAGGAGAAGTCTATGCCGTTTGCCACCGATTACGAGACGAGTGTCGCACAGTTCCGCGCGTTCCTGCACGCGGGGGAAAGTTTCGACATCATGGAACGCCGCTTTACGACGGGTGAAGCGTCGATGACGCTTTTTTTCATCGACGGAATGACGAGAGAAAACGAACTGCAAAAACTGCTTTCCTTCTTTCTCTCGAAAAAAGGCGACGTCCTCTCGGAAAAGTTCCCGGAAGAACTGCCGGCGTCCCAGTGGTCGTGGAAAGCGACCTACGAAGAACTGGCCGACGCCGTCCTGTCCGGCGAGACCGCCGTGCTCGCTTCCTCTCTCAAGGGATGCGCCGCCTCCGTCAACTTCCGCTCCTATCCCGGCAGAAATATCGGGGAGCCCGAGAGCGACAGGGTGATGCAGGGGGCGCGCGACGGCTTCGTCGAATCGATTCTGACCAACACGGCACTGATACGACGGCGTATCCGGGATACCCGTCTGCGGATCCGTCACGTCACCCTCGGCGGAGCGTCGAAGACCGACGTGGCGCTCTGCTATATGGAGGGGATCGCCGATCCCGCTTACGTCGAAAAGATCGCGAAAAAAGTCGAAAATCTCAAGCCGCGCGGCGTTTGCCTCGGCTTTCAGAGTCTGATGGAATCCCTCTTGCGGCGCGGGTGGTGGAATCCTTTCCCTAAGATCCGTCTGACCGAGCGTCCCGATACCGCCGCGGCGCAGATTCTCGAGGGCTTCGTGGTACTGCTGACCGACACCGCCCCGAATGCGATGATATTGCCGACTTCCTTTTTCGATTATCTGCAACAGACGGATGACTATTACTTTCCGCCGTTTACGGGGACGTATCTGCGTCTGATCCGGACGGTCATTCTGTTTTTGTCGGTCGTTCTCACGCCGCTCTGGTATCTTTCGCTGAAGCACGCGGAATTATTGCCGCCGCTTTTTTCGTTTCTGGTTCCGAAAGAACCGGGGGCGCTCCCGATCCTCGCGCAACTTTTCTTCGCGGAATTCATCATCGACGGTCTGAAGATCGCGTCGATGAATACGCCGGATATGCTCTCAAACTCCCTTTCGATCGTCGGCGCCCTGATTCTCGGAGACTTCGCGATCGAAGTCGGCTGGTTTTCGGAGGACGTCGTTCTTTATATGGCGTTCGTCGCGATCGCTACGTTTGCCCAGCAAAACCGGGAACTCGGCTACGCGTTCAAGTTCGTGCGCCTGCTCACGCTCGCTCTGACGGCGCTGTTCGACGTTTACGGATTCTTCGCGGGACTTTTGGTCTTTGTTCTGCTTCTTCTGACCAACAAAACGGCAGACGGGGAGCGTCACTACCTTTATCCTTTGATCCCATTCAACGGAAAAGCCCTCCGAAAACTCTTATTCCGCGTGAAAAAAGACGATTTTGGTCAATAATAGTTGTCATTTTTACGATTGTATATCCTGTACCTTCCTCTGAAAAAAGCGCTCCGGCAAAATATCCGTTTTGTCTTTACGGCACGTTTTTGAAAACGCGTCGGTTTGCTCTTGTTGCGAACGGACGCGTTTTTTTCATTATCTTCACGAAAGACTTGTCTTTCACGTGCGCGTGTGCTATACTGAAATTGAAAAAAGGTAAGGGAGCGAAAAAATGCTTGACGTACTGATCATCGGCGCCGGCGTCATCGGCGGCGTCTGTGCCCGAGAACTCGCGCTTCACGACTGCAAAGTCGGGATCCTTGAAAAAATGCCGGACGTTGCCATGGGCGCCACCCGCGCCAACAGCGCCATCGTCCACGCGGGATTTGACGCCCACGAGGGCTCGCTGAAAGCGAAATTCAACGTGCGCGGTTCGGAACTCATGGAGGCGCTGACAAAGGAACTCGGTGTCAAATACAAGAAAAACGGCTCTCTCGTCGTCGGTTTTTCCGACGAAGACAAAGCGACGCTCGCGGATCTTATGCTCCGGGGAGAAAACAACGGAGTCAAAGGACTGCGGCTTCTGTCGCGGGAAGAGGTGGTCGCGATCGAGCCGAACGTCGGCGACGCCGTCACCTGCGCCCTTCTCGCGCCGACGGGCGCCATCGTCTGCCCCTACGAACTCTGTATGGCGGCGATCGGAAACGCCATGGACAACGGCGCGGAACTTTCTTTGGATTTTGACGTTACGAAGATCGAAAGGATCAACGGCAGTTTTCTCGTCACCGCAAAAGACGGCAGGACCGCGAAAGGCAGGATCCTCATCAACGCCGCCGGCGTTTACTCCGACGAGGTCGCGAAAATGGCGGGGGACGATTCCTTCACCGTTCATCCGTGCCGTGGTGAATATATGCTGCTCGACAAGGAGTGCGGCAGTCTCATTTCCCACACGGTTTTCCGCTGTCCCTCCAAAATGGGCAAGGGCATCCTCGTTTCCCCGACCGTTGACGGAAATCTCCTGCTCGGTCCGACCGCGGAAGATATAGAGGACAAGGAAGATAAAAAGACAACCGCAAAAGGGCTTGATCTCGTGCGCCGTCAGGCGGCAGAGCAGGTCAAAGGAATCGCGTTCAACAAAATCATCACGTCCTTTACGGGACTGCGGAGCGTCGGCTCGACCAGAGACTTCGTCATCAACGAAAAGGACGGCTTCATCAATCTTGCCGCCGTCGAAAGCCCCGGACTGTCCTCGGCGCCCGCCATCGCCGAATACGTACTCGGTCTTGTCAGACAAAAAGGCGTGGCGACGGAGCCGAAGAAAAACGCCGTCCGCGAAAGAGCGCCCCTGCACGCTTTCCGGGAAATGACGAACGAAGAGAAAAGCGAAGTCATCAAAAAGGATCCGACCTACGCGCACGTTATCTGCCGCTGCGAAACGGTGACGGAGGGAGAGATCCGCGCCGCCGTCAGACAGAACCCGAAGCCGCGCGATATCGACGGGATCAAACGACGCACCCGCGCGACTATGGGACGATGCCAGGGCGGCTTCTGCACCCCCTATCTCATCGAGATCCTCGCCGATGAACTCGGCATAGATTACGGCGACGTAACCAAATGCGGCGGCGCCTCGAAAATCAACGTCGGCAAAACGAAAAACAGGTGAGGAGGCAAACGATAATGGAAGAATTGCAAAGAAGTATTGTCATTATCGGGGGTGGACCTGCCGGAATGGCGGCCGCCGTCGCCGCTTACGAGAAAGGTGAGCGCGACATTCTCATTCTCGAACGTGATACGGCACTCGGCGGCATTTTGCGCCAATGCATCCATAACGGGTTCGGTCTTCACCGCTTCGGCGAAGAACTGACAGGACCGGAATACGCCTACCGCTACGAGAAGCGGGTAAGAGAACTCGGCATTCCCTTTATGCTCGACACGATGGTCATCGACGTACAGTCCGACCGAACCGTGACGGCAATGAACAAAAAGCACGGCATCTTCCGCATCCGCGCAGGCGCCGTCATTCTCGCCATGGGTTGCCGCGAGCGTCCGAAAGGCGCGCTGAACATCGCGGGCACCCGTCCCGCCGGCATCTACACCGCCGGCACGGCACAAAAATTCGTCAATATGAAAGGATATATGCCGGGACGTGAGGTCGTCATCCTCGGCTCGGGCGATATCGGGCTGGTCATGGCGCGCCGTATGACGCTTGAGGGCGCAAAAGTCAAAGCGGTATGCGAACTTATGCCGTATTCCGGCGGTCTCGCTCGCAATATCGAGCAATGCCTGCACGACTTCGGCATTCCTCTGAAACTATCACACACCGTCATTGAAATTCACGGAAAGGAACGTCTCGAGGGCGTGACCATCGCCGCCGTAGATGAAAACCGCCGTCCCATTCCCGAAACCGCGGAATACATTCCCTGTGATACGCTTTTGCTCTCCTGCGGACTGATCCCGGAAAACGAACTGACCAGAGGCGCCGGCATACCCCTTGACCGCGTGACAGGCGGTGCCGTCGTGGACGAGGACCGACAGACCGAAGCACCCGGTATCTTTGCCGCCGGAAACGTCCTGCACGTACACGATCTCGTGGATTACGTTTCGGAAGAAGCATCCGTCGCCGGAGAAGCCGCTGTGCGGTTTTTACGTGGAGAAAACGACAAAACTGTAAATATTTCGTTACAATCTGACGGAAAAGTCCGCTACACCGTCCCGCAGGTCATCCGGACGCTCGCCGATACGAAAGTCTATTTCCGTGTCGCCGACGTTTACCGCGACAAGAAGATCGTCATTCGTGCAGGAGACAAAATACTGCTCTCCAAGAAGAAATCGAAATTTGCTCCCGGCGAAATGGAAACGGTAACGCTCACCGCCGATATGCTCAAAAACCTCTATAATTGCAAACTATTGTTTGCAATTGAGGACTGACAGGAGAAAACGTGCCATGAAAACAAGAGAATTGACCTGTATCGTTTGTCCCAAAGGATGCGCTCTTTCGGTTTCGCTTTCCGACGGGGGAGAGGTTCTTTCGGTCAGCGGCAATTCCTGCCCGCGCGGCAAAGTGTACGCCGAAAAGGAATGTACGCATCCCGAGAGAACGGTCACGTCCACGATGCGCACCGCCGACGGCTTCGTCGTCCCCTGTAAGACGAAAGATCCCGTCCCGAAAGAAAGCGTCTTCCGCGTGATGGAAGAGATCAACGCTGCCACGGCTGCGAAAAGCGTCTCGATCGGCGACGTGCTGATCGAAAATGTTGCCGGAACCGGCGTTCCCGTCGTAGCCACGGCAAACAAGAGTGAGTGAATGCCCATGACGTCCGCTAATAACAGTATGGATCAAAGAAAAAGCCCCCTCGCTAACCGGATTTTGATCCTGCGGATCTGCTATTCGGCAGTCTGTCTCTCTCTTTCCGTCGTTTTACCCCGCCTTTTCGGTGCGATACCGGGCGGCCTCGGCAAAAATCTTTCCCCGTTACATCTGACGTCCATGTTAGCCGGTATTCTTGCCGGCGCTCCCTTCGGAGCGCTTGTCGGCGCCGCCTCTCCGCTTCTCGCCTCTGCCGTCAACGGTGCGCCGACGCTTTTTCCGAACGCGTTCTGTATGGTTTTTGAATGTCTCACCTACGGTACCGCCGCGGGACTTTTCTTTCGTTCCTTTGAAAAAAGGGTTTGCGGCATCCAGATCGCACTTCTGTTCTCCATGCTCGCCGGCAGAATCACGGGCGGTATCGTCAAATACGGACTTTTGCTTTTCGGTCTGATACCGTCGTATCCCTTTTCCGTCTTTCTGACCTCGTATTTTCTCGATACGCTTCCGGGCGTCATCCTCCAGCTCGCGCTCATTCCGCCGATCACGGAAGCGCTGAAAAAAGCGGGCTTGCTCGCACGGTCCCGCTGACTGCGTTTTTCGTTTTTCTCTCAATCGTTTTCCGTAAACTCGTTTTTTCGGCGGACAAGGTCTTTACGACGGTTGAACGATTTGCCGAACCCCTTGCGCGTTTTACAGAAAACCGTTGGGTGATCCATTGAATGTCGTTGAACGATCCGTTGAAATATCCATTGAATCATTCGTTAAAAAGAGTGTTTGCAGGCGATTTTGCTCTGCTAACACTCTTTTTTGTAATCTTTTATTGGCAGATTGCTTGTAATTTCGTATCAAAGTCGTACGGTTTTTCCCGCCGGAATGCAAACCTCTTTTCGGTCAACTTCGATATAAACGTCTGTCGCGGAGGGGTTCTGTATGATCTTTTCGTCCAGACTGACGACGAGCCCTTTGACCGCCTGCATATACCGATAAATCTCGATATTCGTCGCGTACCAGGTGTCCTCGCGTCCCGAGACGGAAGCGACGATGCCCTCGATGCGTGCCCAATCCTCCTCGGTCTTGAACTCATAACTGTGTCCCCAGATATAAAGAAGCGGGGAGCGGACGGGATCGTTCTTTGAAAGGAACTCCTCAATCGTTTCTTCGGCGCTGACGTGCTTGCAGGACGGATGCCAGGTCATAAAACGGTTCGGAAGAATAAAGCGTTGCCCGGGGTTACTGCCGGTGGTGCGAGAATACACAATCCCGCAGTCTTCCATGACACGGATGACTTCTTCGCTGTACTGCCCGTAAGGGTAAGACATACCGACGACGGGATACCCTGCCATACGTTCCAGAATCTCTCTGTCTTTCAGAACCTCCGTCGCGAGCGCCGTCGGCGACGTCACGGTCGGGGACAGATGCGAGTAGGTGTGACAGGCGATCTCCTGCCCCTCGTACCAGGACGCTCTCTCTTTCAACTCTTCATCCGTCATATTCTTATACATGGAAGAATTGAGATGGAACGTGCCCTTGACACCGTACTTGCGGAAGATCTCGGCGAGACGTTTGTCGCCCTTTTGTCCGTCGTCAAAACTGAACGTGACGATTCTTCTTTTCCCCTCGGGAAATACGCAATACTGGATCATAATATGCCTCTTTTGTTTTCTTTTATTTACATTTCTGCTTGTTTTTGAAGTATTCGGCGTACATTTTCATGAAGAGTCCGCCCTGCACGGTTCTGTTCTGGAACATATACTGACGTCCCGAAACGGTGTCGTACCAGTCGGTGAGCGGCACACGGTACGACGTCTCGTTATAGTAATTCCAAAGCGGCTCGATGAACCTTTCAAAATCGTCCTTACCGTCCATCATCGTGCCGACCCATACCATCCAGTCGGATTTCGTATAATCGGCACGGCTGTCGAGCGGCATACCGTAGCGATTCATTTTGCCAAAATAGCCGTCGCACTCTTTTTCGATCACGTCGGCAGGGAACAGCCCGAGGTCATAGACCATGTCCCACACCGCGTTGTATTTCATAGAGTAGGTGTCTTTGCAGTCAAACGCCAGCCGGAGCGTGCCGTCGTCGTTGGCGGCGCGGGCGGGGAAGTTCGCTGCCTTTTCTCTCGCCGCGTTTTCATAGCGGTCCGCATCCTTTTCGTTACCGAGGCGGCGGTTCAGGACCGAAAGCGCCATAATGCCCACGATCGCTTTGACCGAAAGATTGCAGTTATGCGCCAGATGCCCGGCGAAATCGTCGGTACAAAGTTGGTTTTCGGGGTCGTCTCCGTACCGGATCAGATATTCGCCCCAGGCGTTGAGCAGGTCGAGGTTCGGGCGCACGGACTCAAAATTGCCGTCCGTCAGCGCGCACGCCGCCTCGCCGATGATGATATTTCCGCATTCCTCCACCGGCATCTGGTCTTCGTAACGCAGATCTCCCGTGTCTTTGTCCAGACCGTAAACCTGTCCCGTCAGAAGCGGATATGTACCGAGGTCGTGCGGCGCAAAATCGTACGGCCACGCCTCGGAACGGGCATAGCGGTAGATCGGACGCAGCATAGCGCGCACCAGATCCGGCGCGTAACGGAGGAAGAGCGGCATCGAGGGATACGTCACGTCCACCGTCGCGGCACAACCGTTGGAAAAGCATTCTTTGGAGATGAAGAGCAATTCGCCGTCCGGATCGACGACGAGCTTATGCGCCGCGATGACCTGACGGTACGCGGCGGAAAGCAACTCCGCGTAATGTACGCCGCCTGCCGCCTCGGCTTCTTTGAACAGTTCCGCCGAAAAGCGGTCGGCGCGATCGGCGAGCGCTTCGTATTCTTCCGCGGCGAGATCGATTGCCTGTGTGATCGTCGTCCCGTCCTGACACCAGACGGATTTCAGATACGAGCCGAAATAGTTGATGGAATACACGTCGTCGTAGGCGAAAAGGAAGAGTTCTTCCTGTTTTTCGCAAAGCGGCAGAGAGATTTCCATCGTCTCGCCCTTGGCGTTCGATGTGCTGTAGCGGCATCCCGCATTTTCGTTGCGGGCGCAAAGATATACGTAGCCCCAGTTGATACGGACGTTGTCCCCGGCGCGATTCAGCGGTTCCTGCTCTTTGGCTCCCATCCGGATGCCGACGGTCTTTTCGGTCCCGACGTCCTCGGTCACGACCTCGCGTTCCTTTTTGCGGTTGAGGCAGAACTGCTCCGTCATGCTGACCGTCGCCGAGACTTCGTGCGGTTTTCCGTCCGTGCTCTCGTAGGAAACCGCCATATAGGAAACAGGGCGCGTCATGATTTTATAATCGTCAAGGAAAAGCGGCGTCATCAACCGGACAAAAAGACGGACGCCGCGCGCCTCCATAACGTAACGGGTGGAAAGCGCATCCACGTCCAGCGAGATCTGTTTCATTTTCTCCGAAGACCAGTTGAGCCCGAGGAACGTCATCGGATGACCGTCCACGGTCAGAACGCCGAGGAGATTCTGCATTTCTCCCGTCCAATGACAGGTTTCTTCATAATTCATCACCTCGGATTTTGACCAAAGTGAAAAATAAGGATCGACCGTGATCAACGGTACGGAGGGCAGTCTCATGTCCATCGTGAAAACCTCATGTCTTTCAAGTTACACAAAGTATAACACACTATCTGTCTTTTGTCCATACGTTTATTGTTTTTTTCGCCGTTAATAACGGCTTTTCTTCTCATTTATAATTATATATATAAAAATATTTTCCGGATTATCTTGACATTACACGAATACTGTGTTACAGTAATAATGTCGATTTATAGCATTTATAGATCGAAATTCAAGAAAGGAGAGCATTATGCCGGAAATCAAATACGATGTTGTCGAGCGTATCGGCGTCGTCAGCGAAGGTACGAACGGCTGGAACAAGGAATTGAACCTGATCAGCTGGAACGACAGAGAGCCTGTTTACGATATCCGCACTTGGGCACCCGACCACGAAAAAATGGGTAAAGGCGTGACCATTTCGGCTACGGAAGCAAAAGCGCTCCGCGACATGCTCAACAAACTGAATCTTGACTGAGTGGTCAGGCTTGACGCTCACAAAAGAAAAGAGGGATTGCAAGACGCAATCCCTTTTTTCTCGGTCTTTGGACGGTTTTTTTCAATCTTCCCGAAGGTCGGCGCAATATTTATCGACGAGTTTGATGATCGTCTTCGCGTTTTCGAGTTTTTTCTTGCGCGCTTTGTCCTGCTCGGCGAGGAAAACGGGCAGCCGCTCGTCGCCCTCCTCGACGGCATAGAGGACGGGAAAGAACATTTCGTGCATCTTTTTGGCAAGGATCCCTTTGCCCCATTGTTTTTCAAGGCGGTCCACGATGAAAGTCAGTTTCCGGTTCACGGCGGGCAGCGTGGCGATGTACGCCTCGGCGATATGGCTGTCCGGCAGTTCCGACATACGGAGCATCATCTTGTGCGGTTCGGGGAAAGAGAACTTGAGCATCCGGATGTTCGGCAGTTCGGGGAACAGGATCTCCACTTTGAAGAGAGTTTTCCGGTCTTCGTCCTCGATCGCCTGTCCCATCACGCGGACGAGGTACGGCTCACCGCCGAAGTCGAGCGTCGTCTCTTTGAAATCGTAAAGGCCCACTTCCATGCGGAAGGTGCGGTTGCGCTCCTCTACCGTCATGAAAAGACGCTGACCGAAACGGTTGAAAGAGACGCTGCGAATGCCGCCGTTGTAGTTGTTCTGCATCACGCGGACGAAAAGCGGCAAAAGGCATTCGCCGTTATAGGAAAAAACGTATTTGCCGAGAATGGCGTCCCACGCTATGTCGTAGGGCTCCGCCTCGGTCAGACCGAAACGCGCCGGCAGGGAGCGCTTCGGCTTTTTCGCACAGATCCAATGTCTGTCCTCAAAGAAATGGCGCTCCACCTCGCGCAGGGGAGACTGTTTGCGGAAGCCGCGTTCGGGCTTTTCCTCGTAATCTCCCTCTCCGCCGAGGTGCTTCCTTATGGTTTCGAGTGCGGGGCTGAGCTGGAACAATTCGTTGTTTCCCGACGTCAGCGCCACGACGATCTTGCGGGAAGGACAGACCCAGACGTCCTGCCCGAGCATCCCGTTGAAAAGAAAATTGTCGGTATTCCGCGACACCCACAGTTGAAAACCGTAATTGTAAGGTCCCGCTTTTTCCGGGACTTTGATGGACGCCTTCGTGGCTTGCGCCACCCAGTCTTCGGAAAGGATCGTCTTTCCTTTCCACTGTCCGCGGTCAAGCATCATCTGTCCGAGTTTTGCCCAGTTTTCGGTGGAAAGGTACAGTCCCCATCCGCCTTTTTCCAGGTCCTCGGGACCGCGTTCCCACAGATAATTCCCGATCTCCAGCGGCGCGAACAGGCGCGGCTCCAGGAATTCCGTGAGTTTTTCGCCGGAGATCCTCTCGACGATCTTGCCGAGAATATACGAGTTCATACTGTTGTAGGAAAACTCCGTGCCGGGGCGGAACGAGAGAGAAGAGGCAAAAAACGTCTCGGTCCAACGGCTCTCCGAAACGGTACCGGATTCGGCAAACGGAACACCCGTGGACATGATCAGAAGGTCGTACACCGTGATCTCGGGGAAGCGCTTGTCTTTATACGGGATCTCCGGAAAAATATCCACGAGTTTGCGGTCAAGCGTCAGTTTTCCCTCATCGTAAAGGAAACCGATCGCCATACCCACGACCGTCTTGGTCATGGAATGGGAGAGATGCCGGACGTTCACGCCGTAACCGGGGTGGGAACATTCCGAGATCACTTCGCCGTCCCGCAGGACGAGAACGCTGTGCGGGTGGACCGCCTCGTTCTCCTGCATTTCTTCGAGCATTTCCCGGAGCGTGCGGGAGGACAGACCGTGCCGTTCCGGCGTCGAGCGCGGAAAGTACGGCTTTTCGGGCGCAGACACCGAAAGTTTCTGCGGTTTATAGCCGACGACCGCCGGGTTTTCGTCCTGCCGCACGGACAGTCCCGTGATCAGATCAACGGCTCGTTTCATCCAATTATCCATGTCAGATCTCCTCAAGATAAGGCAGTAAATCAAGCGGTTTCGCGATCAGTGCGTCCGCACCGTTTTCCGTCAGTTCCCCCGCCGAACGGAAGCCCCAGAGAACGCCGACGGTACGGCGGGCGCCCATGGCTTTTCCCGTTCGCATATCCACGCCGCTGTCGCCGATATACACGACCTCCTCCGGTTGGATCCCCCGCTTTGCCAGTACGGAAAGACAACCGTCGGGGGCGGGTTTCAGAGGCACGCCGGGCACGGCGCCCCGCACCTCGTCGAACAGACCGGAAAGCGTCTTTTCGGCGACGGGCGCCGCCGCCGAATGGGGTTTGTTGGAAAAGATCATCACGAAAAGTCCGCGTCGGCGCAAATCCGAAAGCAGTTCGGGAATACCGTCGTAAGGTTTCGTCAGAAAGAGGGGATCGGCGTCATACGCTTCGTTGTACGCTTTATAAACGCGCGCGAAGACCGCCTCGTCCGTCACGCCGTCAAAGGCGAGCGCGCGGCGGAGCAAAAGTTCGGCACCGTTGCCGACGAACGTCTTGTAGTTTTCCTCGCCGATCGGCGGGAGCCCCTCCGTCCGCAGGGCGGCGTTGGCGTAATGTGCCACGGTGCGTATGGTGTCGAGTGTCGTCCCGTCCATATCAAAAACGGCGGCTTTGATCATCTTCTGTCCCTCTTGCTTTTTCCCTTGGGTTATGCTAAAATACGATAAGAAAATAATAGCACAAACGAAAGCGAAAATCAAGTCGAATCGGGGGATCAAAGTGAAAGACGCGGCATGGGAAAGATCCGAGCGCCTGCTTGGCGCGGAGGGTATGGAAAAACTGAAAAGCTCCCGCGTCGCCGTGTTCGGTCTCGGCGGCGTCGGCAGTTACGCCGCGGAAGCATTGGCGAGAGCAGGCGTCGGCGCTCTCGATCTCATCGACGCCGACAGGATCGCCCTCTCGAACCTCAATCGACAGCTCTACGCGCTGCGTTCCACCGTCGGCAGATATAAGACCGAGGTCGCGAAAGAGCGTATCGCCGATATCGCGCCGGACTGCGCCGTCCGCGTCTTTTCCGTCTTCTTTTCGGAAGAAAACAAAGGCGATTTTCCTTTTGCCTCTTACGATTACGTCATCGACTGCATCGACAGCGTGGCGTCCAAAGTCGCCCTCGCCGAAGCCGCCGCCGAAGCGGGCGTCCCCCTCATCGCTTCCATGGGAACGGGAAACAAGCTCGATCCCACGGGCTTCCGCGTCGCCGATATTGAAAAGACGTCCGTTTGCCCGCTCGCGCGCGTCATGCGCCGCGAACTCAAAGCGCGCGGCATCCGCCACCTGAAAGTCGTTTATTCCGAAGAAGTCCCGGCAAAAACGGCACCCGACGGCGAAAAGCCGACGCCCGCTTCCGTTCCGTTCGTCCCGCCCGTCGCCGGATTCATCCTCGCCGGAGAAGTCATCAAAGCGCTCACCGCCGGACAGGACGGCGAACCCCCGCACGAGCGTTTCTGATCTTTGCGAGCACACCGCGCCCGAACGCCGATCCCGAAAAAAACGGCATCCGTTATGTAACGTCATTCTCTGCGGATCGCCGCCCTCTGTACGTCTTTTTCCCCCGTTTTTCAAAAATTCCCGAAAACCCCTTGCATTTTTCTCGCGGTTGTGTTATACTAACCGCACGATGAAGGTATAGCTCAGTTGGTAGAGCGTCTGCTTGACGTGCAGAAGGTCATAGGTTCGAGTCCTATTATCTTCACCAAAAAAGGGATGCTCCCTACGGGGGCATCCCTTTTTTTGACGATGGCAATAGGACGAGAAGGGGAGCGGTACTGAATGACAGTCCGGTGTAGCGAAGCGGCGCGACGGCAGTGAATTATGCCCGGTGGGCATAAGAGCCGGAGCGTGACCGACCCGAGGGGAGACTTGTCAGAGCCGCGGAAGACCGAGCGCGCAGG
>JAZLLY010000031.1:0-44636 GCA_045598385.1 Eubacteriales bacterium
AAGCGACGATGTTGATGAAATCAACGGTTTGTCCCTGTTCGTTTTTAGCGAAACGGCGATCGACGGCGATCGAGAAATTGGCGATGGACGTACCGGTCGAGGTCTGCTTGAGTTCAGGGTCAGCGGTCATACGACCGAGCAGAATGACTTTGTTGAAACCTGCCATGATGATGCCTCCTAATAATTACGCTTCAGTCGTTTCTTCAACGGCTTCGACGTCTGCTTTAGCTTCTTCAACGGGAGCTTTTTCAGCGACTTTCGTTCCTGCGATCTTGGTCGTGGTCATGTAACGGAGCACACCTTCGGTGATACCGAACACACGTTCAAGTTCCTGCGGGAAGGAAGGATCGCTGTCGAAAGTCACAAGAACGTAGTAACCTTCGGTCACATAGTTGATGGGATAAGCAAATTTGCGTTTGCCCCATTCATTGACCGAAACGTTCGTTGCGTTTTCGTTTACGAGACCGATAAATTTCTCTTCGACGGCTTTGTACTCCTCTTCGGAAAGGTTTCCGTTGACGGCAAAGAGAGTCTCGTAGGAACAGATCTTCTTTTCCATGAAAATACACCTCCTTATGGACTTTGGCCGCCGATTCTCGGCGGCAAGGAGCCGGAAAAATTCCGGACTGCAAAAATAATATCATATAATTTCAATAAAGTCAAGTGTTTTTGTCATATTTTTACTTTTATATATATACGCCTCGTCTTGACAAAGCGGGGGTTTTCGTGTAGAATAACCGTGAAATAACAGAAAAAGGATAAACTATGCCGAAACGCACCTATGCAAAATACGGGTTCTTTTGCCCGGATGACAGAAAAAACACTTTTGACGAAGCGGACGCCGCCTATTTTGCCGAAAACGGCGTATCCTATCTGATCCTGGATATTGACAACACGATCGAGCCGTACGAAAACGCCGAGCCGGGCGAACGGGCGATCGCGTGGTTTTCCATGCTCAAGGAGCAGGGGATAAAAGCGGCGTTCGTTTCCAATAATAATCCGGAGCGCGTGAAAATATTTAATAAGGATCTTTCTCTGCCTTTCGTCGCGCACGCCGGAAAGCCGTTTGCCTTCGGTATTCGGAAAGCGATGAAAATGATGGGCGCCGAAAGAGAAAAGACGATGCTCCTCGGCGATCAGATCTTCACCGACGTGCTCGGCGCACACAATGCGGGCATCCGCGTGCTTACCGTTCCCCCGATCCGCGACAAACGCGATATCCTCACGAGATTCAAAAGGCGGCTTGAAAAACCGATCATGAAATCGTATGAAAGGAAGAAAAAAGGATGAGAGCAAGTTTCGGCCCCGGCGGCAACAGCGACGCCTTTCGCCTTTGGGGCGGGAAATCCGTGCTGGAAGCGCCGGCGTTCGTGAAAAGCGTCGGACTCGACGTTTATGAATACGAAGCGGGAAGAGGAGTCCCGAAGACGCCGGAGGTCTTTTTTGCCCTCGGCGACCAAGCACGCAGGGAGGGCGTGAAGCTCACGTTCCACGCACCCTATTTTATTTCGCTTTCGAGCGTGGAGCCGGAGAAACGGTACAACAGTATCGAATACATAAGGCAGAGCATCGAAGCCGCGCATCTGATGGGCGCCGGCGTCATCGTCGTACATACCGGATCCGCCGCCAAGATCACAAGAAACGAAGCGATGAAACTCGCCGCCGATACGCTTTACAAAACCCTCGAATCCGTCGAAACCCACGGGATCGCCATCGGTCTCGAGACAATGGGAAAGATCAATCAGCTCGGTACGCTTGACGAAGTCATCGAACTCTGCAAGATGTCAAAGCAACTCGTTCCCGTGGTGGATTTCGGTCACCTGAATGCGAGAGATCTCGGCGGAGTATTCAAAACTGCCGATGATTATTATCGCATATTTGATAAAATCGGTTCTGAATTATCGGATGAAACGGCACAGAATCTGCATTGTCATTTTTCCAAGATCGAGTGGACGGTGGGCGGTGAAAAACGCCATCTGACTTTTGAAGACCGCGTTTTCGGTCCCGATTTTGAGCCCCTTACGGAGACCATCGCGAGACACGGTCTTTCGCCTACCGTTATCTCCGAATCCGCGGGAACGCAGTCGGACGACGCCCTGACGATGAAAAAATCTTACCTTTATTATTTGGAGAATACGCTATGACCGCCGTTTCGGATCTTCGGCATTTTCTCGCCGAAAAAGGGCTTGACGCCGCACTCATTTTTGACGAATACAATCAGCGGTATCTTTCGGGATTCGCGTTCACCGACGGTTTTCTTCTGATCACGGAAAACGACGCTTATCTCGTGACGGATGCCCGTTATACCGAAGCGGCGTCGCTTTGTGCGGATCCCTGCTTTTCCGTCGTTGCCCCGGATCATAAGACCGAGTGGCTGAAAACCGTTTTTGACGCCTCCGGTATTCTGACGGTCGGTATGGAGGGTAAATGCGTGCCTTTCTCGGTACTTGCCGCCTATGAAAAGGATTTTCCCGGCGTTACGTTTTCCGACATCGGAAACGCCGTGGAAACGCTCCGTCAGATCAAAACGCCCGAAGAGATCGCGAAAATGCAGAAAGCGCAGGATCTCACCGACGCCGCCTTTTCTCATATTCTGAACATCCTGTCTCCCGATATGACGGAGATCGAAGTGGCGGCGGAACTCGAATATTTTATGCGGAAGAACGGCGCGTCCGGATTTGCTTTCGATACCATTGCGGTATCCGGAGACGCCAGCGCGCTGCCCCACGGAGAACCGAGAAACGAAAAACTGAAGGCGGGTTTTCTGACGATGGATTTCGGTGCCGCGTTCGACGGATACTGTTCGGATATGACGCGGACAGTCTCGATCGGAAAGGCGACGGCGGAAATGAAAAAAGTGTATTCGACGGTATTATCGGCACAGACCACCGTCCTCGATATTCTGCGTGATGGCACGGACGCCGGAGAAGCGGATAAGATCGCTCGCGATATCATCGACGCCGTTTATCCCGGCACGTTCGGACACGGTCTCGGACACTCGGTCGGGCTTTATATCCACGAGATGCCCTCCCTCAATTCCCGTGCTTTCGGGCGGAAACTTCGGGCAGGGGAAGTCGTCACGGTCGAACCCGGCATCTATCTTCCCGGGCGCTTCGGCTGCCGTATCGAAGATATGGTGCTGATCCGAAAGGACGGGATTTTGAACTTTACTCACGCCAAAAAAGAACTCGTCGAGATTCTCTGACGCGTCCGTTTCGTCAATTTTTGTGAGAAAAAGTCCAAAAAAATGGCGTAACCTACTTGAAAAATGCGTTTCTTTGTAGTAAAATATAGTAGATTTTGGGTTTTGGTGTGGCGGTCCATTACTCGACCTAACGAAAACACCCGCCGAGAAAAGGAAAATACGATATGTTAACAGCAGGCGATTTTAAGAACGGTCTTACCTTTGAGATGGATGGTAAAGTGTACCAGGTCATCGAGTTCCAGCACGTCAAACCCGGCAAAGGCGCGGCTTTCGTCCGTACCAAATATAAGGACGTCGTGACCGGCGCTATCCGTGAAGCATCCTTCAACCCCACCGCGAAATTCGAGAACGCCGTCATCGAGCGCCGTGACCTCGAATATCTCTACAACGACGGCGAGCTTTACTACTTCATGGATCCCGAATCCTACGAGCAGATCCCGCTGAACAAGACGCAGCTCGGCGAAAACTTCAAGTTCGTGAAAGAAAACACCGTTTGCCGTATCTCTTCTTTCAAAGGCAACGTTTTCTCCGTGGAGCCCCCCACATTCGTCGAACTGAAAGTCATTGAGACCGAACCCGGCGTGCGCGGCGATACCGCCACGAACGTCACGAAACCCGCGACGCTCGAGACCGGTGCCGTTATCAAAGTGCCGATCTTCATCAACGAGGGCGACAATCTCCGCATTGATACCCGTACCGGAGAATATCTCGAAAGAGCGTAATCTTTCAATCATCAAAACAGAATAACTTATCAAGAGTGGCGGAGGGACTGGCCCTGTGAAGCCCGACAACCTACAGTTATGCAAGGTGTCAAATCCTGACAGATGAGTTTTGCGACTTTGACCTTGGGACGACACCGCCCCAAGGTCATTTTTTATCGGAGGACGTATGAAAAAATATCTTTTTACATCGGAATCGGTCACGGAAGGCCATCCCGACAAGATCTGTGACAAAATTTCCGATTCCATCCTGGATGAAATGCTCAGACAGGATCCCGAGAGCCGTGTGGCTTGTGAGACCTTCGCTACGACGGGTATCATCACCGTGATGGGTGAGGTGACGACCAAAGCCGCGATCGACATTCAGAAGATCGTCAGGGATACGGTCAGAGAGATCGGCTATGACAGAGCCAAATACGGCTTTGACTGCGAGACCTGTGCCGTTCTCAGTTCTTTGCATCAGCAGAGCCCCGATATCGCGCTCGGCGTCGATAAATGCGCGGAAGCGAAAAACGGGGAAATGACGGACGCGCTGGACACCGGAGCCGGCGACCAGGGACTGATGTTCGGCTATGCCTGCGACGAAACGCCGGAACTTATGCCGCTGCCGATCTCGTTGGCGCATAAGCTCGCGCGCCGGCTGACCGAAGTGCGCAAAAACGGAACGCTTCCGTATCTCCGTCCCGACGGAAAAACGCAGGTGACGGTGGAATATATCGACGATAAGCCCGTGAGAGTGGATACGATCGTCATATCTTCCCAGCACGCCGAGGAAGTGGATCAGGCGAAGATCTATGAAGATATCGTCAGAGAAGTGATAGAACCCGTTATTCCCTCCGAACTCATCAGAGGTGAAACGAAAATCTACGTCAATCCGACGGGGCGTTTCGTTATCGGCGGTCCTGCCGGCGATACCGGTCTGACGGGAAGAAAGATCATCGTCGATACCTACGGCGGCTATTCCCGTCACGGCGGCGGCGCTTTTTCCGGCAAGGATCCGACAAAAGTGGACAGAAGCGCGTCTTATGCCGCTCGGTATATTGCGAAAAACATCGTCAATGCCAAACTCGCGAGCCGCTGTGAAGTGCAGATCGCTTACGCCATCGGCGTAGCACGTCCCGTTTCCGTCATGATCGACACGTTCAAAACCGGATGCGTTGACGATGCGAAAATCGCAGAAGCGGTTCAAAAAACCGTCGATCTGCGTCCCGCCGCCATTATCCGCAAATTCGATCTGCGAAAACCGATCTACGCACCGCTTGCCGCTTACGGACACATGGGCAGAGAAGATCTGGGCGTCAAGTGGGAGGAATGCGACATTTCGGACGAACTGAACCGTCTTTGCCGCTGATCTTTCAACACTACAATTTCAAAGAAGGAGAGTGCCATGGAAACACCCGAGATCATCCGCGGTACGATAGAGAACGTCGTTTATCATAATGACGGAAACGACTATACCGTACTGGAGATATCCGATGAGAACGAGTGTCTGATCACCGCGGTCGGCACTCTCCCTTTTTGCGCGGAGGGAGAAAAAGTCACCCTCGTCGGCAATTACATTTACCATAAAGAATACGGACGGCAATTTGCCGTGACTTCTTTCGAGAAGACTCTCCCCTCGGAGGAAGAAGACATCATCAAATACCTGTCCGCACGGACGGTGAAGGGGATAGGTCCCGTCACCGCTCTCAAGATCGTCAACCGTTTCGGAAAAGAGACGTTCGACGTGATAGAACATCACCCGGAATGGCTCGCAGACATCAGCGGGATTACGGCGAAAAAAGCAGCGGAAATATCCAAGTCTTTCTGCGAACAGGCGGATCTGCGCGGCGTTATGATGTTCTGTAAGGACTACATGGGAACGGCACAGATCACGAAGGTATATAAACGATTCGGCGCCGGAGCCGTCGGTCTGATCCGCGAAAATCCTTACGTCCTCTGTCAGAGCGAGACGGGACTTTCGTTTGAAAAAGCCGACGAGATCGCGCGTTCTCTCGGCATCGCCAAGGACGACAGAGAAAGACTGTTTTACGGTATTTCCTACGTTCTGTCCTACAACGCGGAGTCGTACGGTCATACTTGTCTGCCTTTTGCGAAACTTGTCGCGGCGTCTGCCTCTTTGCTCGAGGTGGACGAGAAAACCGTTGAAAAATATCTGAACGAGTTTATCAAGCAGGGCAGACTCTGCTCCTATTTTTCCGACGATACTCGCAAAATCATGTTGAAATCAACGGATTTTGATGAAACGAATATTGCATCGACGCTGCAAAGATTGCTGCGCGAAGTTACCGCTTTCGATTACGAAAACGCGGTTAATCTTATCCAAAAAGCGGAAATCACTTCCGGGATCACGTACGATTCCGTTCAGAAAAAAGCCCTGGAAGAGGCACTGCGTTCCGGCGTGCTGATCGTCACGGGCGGCCCCGGAACGGGAAAGACGACGATCGTCCGGGCGCTTCTTTCGATGTTCCGTTCTCTCGGACTGAAGACCGTTCTTTCGGCACCGACGGGGCGTGCCGCAAAACGGCTTTCCGAAGCGACTTCTGAAGAAGCCAAAACGGTCCATCGGATGCTCGAAATGACGAGAACCGAAAACGATGACCGCGTCGTCTATAACCGTAACGAACGCAATCCTCTCGACGAGGCAGTCGTGATCGTGGACGAAGCTTCGATGCTGGATCTGTCTTTGACATCGGCGCTGATGTCCGCGCTGCGCCGACACTCCCGTCTGATACTGATCGGAGATATCGACCAGCTGCCGAGCGTCGGCGCCGGAAACGTCCTCTCGGATCTGATCTGCAGCGAGAGAGTCCCGACGATCCGGCTTTCCAAGATTTTCCGGCAATCGGAAGAAAGTCTGATCGTGACGAACGCCCACCGGATCAATGCCGGGGAAATGCCGGTTCTGACGAAAAAAGACGGGGATTTCTTCTTTCTTCCGCGGGAAGACGAGAATACCATCCCCGAAACCGTGGTAGAACTCATCACCCAAAGACTTCCGAGGGCGTACGGACAAAAAGTCACCGAAGAGATCCAGGTCATTTCTTCTTCCAAAAAAGGAGTAGCGGGCGTTGACGCGCTGAACACTTTGCTCCAGGACAAACTGCATCCGCAAGCATCGTTTTGCAACGAAAAAGCCGCCCACGGCATCGTTTTCCGTGAAGGCGACCGCGTGATGCAGATCACGAACGATTACGAGATCCAATGGGAAAAGAACGGCGCCGTTGGTATCGGACTTTTCAACGGGGATATCGGCGTGATCGAAAGGATCGACCTGCACGAGCATTTCATGAAGATCCGCTTCGACGACAAGATCGCGCACTATACTTTCGATCTTCTTGACGAACTCGATCTTGCGTACGCCGTCACGGTCCATAAAAGTCAGGGAAGCGAATATCCCATCGTGATTTTCCCGGCGTATTCCTGCCCGCCGATGCTCAAGACGCGGAACCTGCTTTATACCGCGCTCACCCGGGCGAAACGCATGGTCATCGTGGTCGGAAAAAAAGAAGTATTGCGGGAAATGATAGAAAATTACAGGGAAGTGCTGCGCTATACGACGCTGACGGAAAGACTGGTCGCCTTCACCTGATCGAAAATACTTGCAATTTTCCGTCGTTTCGTGTATAATGATTGCATACGTAGGGAGGTGAAGCCATGATCACGAAAATAGGCGTGGATTTCGGTGCGGCGTATATTACGCTATGCGATTCCGCCTGTGATATCAGCCGCGAACATTCGCTGGCTTTGATCGACAAGCAGAACAATGCGCTTCTCGCTCTCGGCGACGATACGCTTTTGCAGAATGACAAAGACGGGATCGTCGTTTCACCTTTTTCCAAGGGGCTTGCCGAATATCCCGAGATCGCGTTCCGCTTCATCGAGGACGTCGTAAGGGCGGTTTCCCCCGCCGACAGGATCCGGGCACTCACCGCTTTGCCGTCTGATATGTCTTTGAAAGCCGTCAAAGAGTTTTTTACGTTGTTTTACGATGCCGGCATTTCCGAAGTGTTCGGGATACGGCGCGCTTACGCCGCGTTTCTCGGCGCCGGCGGCAGTCCTCTCGGAAGCGGCGTTTCCGTCAGTATCGGGGCTTCTTCCACAGACGTCTGTATTCTTCACAAGGGCGATATTCTCGTGTCAAGCCGCGTTCCTGCCGGCGGGTACGATTTTGACAACGCCGTCGCGGAGTACGTAAGAAAACAGGCAGACGTTACCATCAGTAACGCCGTCGCCTCTTCCATCAAGGAGAAACTCGGCGCCGTCTGGCCGGGAAGACCGAACGAGACCGTCCATATCGAGGGTATTTTGTCCCTGACCGGGAATAAAGTCGCGATGGATATCGGCACGGAAGATATTGTCGGCGTATTTGATAAACCTTTACAGAAGATCCTGATGGCGATCGCCGACGCCGTCAAACGCATCCCCCCCGAAGCCGTCACGGACGTTTTCTCCACAGGAATCGTGCTCTCCGGCGGCGGTGCCTTGCTCTTCGGCATCGACCGAATGATCGAAAAGGTGCTTGAGATACCGACGCATACCGTGATGGATGCCGAGACAGCGGTCGCCCGCGGACTTGCCAGGATCCACTCTTATCTGCCGGTCAGACTCCGCATCGGCGGAAAAGATATTACGGAAAAAATAAAAGATTACGCAAAGAAAATCGAAACCAAGGAAAGCGAGGACGATATTCATGAATAAGAAGAAGCAAATGTTTGCCAGAATCGCAGCGGCGGTACTCGTCGTATTGCTCGCCGCTTCGACCGTTGTCATGACGGTACTTTACATAACCACGGTATCTTAAAAGAAAGACGGGGCTGTCCTTGACAGCCTCGGTTTGATTTTTATGAGGATCATTGATTGCCATTGCCACATCTATCCCGGGAAGATCGCGGCAAAAGCTTCCGCCGCCATCGGTACTTTTTACGATATCCCGATGGCTTATGACGGGACACTCGGGAATATGAAAAGGGCAGAAGCGGAAGCCGGGATCGGCGAGCAGATCGTTTTTTCGGTCGCAACCAAACCGGAACAGGTCCCGTCGATCAACCGTTTTATCGCGGAAACCGTCGGATGCGACAGTTCGCTTTACGGTCTCGGAACCGTGCACCCGCAAAGTGCCGATATGGAAAGGGATATGGAAGAGGCGATTTCTCTCGGTCTTCTGGGGATCAAAATACACCCGGATTTCCAGAAATTCGCTGTGGACGACCCCGGTTTCTTTCCGATGTATGCGATCTGTGAAAGAGAGAATCTGCCGGTGCTCATCCATACCGGCGATAAAAGATACGATTATTCCAATTTTGAACGCCTCGAAAACGTGCTGAAGTCGTTTCCCGGGCTCAAGGTAGTCGGGGCACATTTCGGCGGTTGGAGTCTGTGGGAAGAAGCCCCCGCGAGACTTTCAAAATACGAGAACCTTTTCGTGGACTGTTCCTCGTCTCTTTACGCGATGGAAAGAGAAGCGGCGATCAGGGCGGTACGAACCTACGGCGCCGAACGCGTCATGTTCGGAACGGATTACCCAATGTGGAATCCGAAAGGGGAAGTGGAAAGGGTTTTGGCACTCGGACTGACGGATAAGGAGACGGATGCCATCTTCTGTGAAACGGCAAAAACCGTTTTCGAAATCCGATAAAAGAACGGAAATTCACTTTTCCGTTCTTTATTTTTTTGCTTGTTGAAAGCGGTGGGGAACCCGAAAACTCGGTGGAAAAATGTGAAACGAATGTGGAAAACTTTTAATGATGTTGAAAACTCGCCCTGTGTTCCATACACTTTTCCGAGATATTAGCAAAATATTCTACTATTTTAAGTATATTTGGGACAAAAAAGCCGTTGCAAGAGTGCAACGGCTTTCATCTTGTTTAACTGACGCTTTGATATCAACCGGATTTTATTTTTTCGTTTTGGTGATACATTTGAAGAAATCGTCGTAGGAATCAAAGGTGTCCATTTTCGTCGCGGGGGCAGGCGCCTCGTCCTTCGTTTCGGGTTCCGGCGTCGCTTGCGCAGGTTCTTGTTCGGCGACGGGTTCAGCGGCGATATCGGCGATGGAGATCTGATTATCGTCGTCGCTCTTGACGGTCGTGCGGAAAACGGGGATCTCGGGTTCTACGTTCTTATTGACGTTGTCGAATCCCGTCGCGATGATCGTGACGCGCATTTCATCTTCCATCGAGGGATCAAAGGTCGCGCCCCAGATGATGTTGGCGTCGGGATGTGCTTCCTCACGGATCAGACGGGACGCCTCGTCAATTTCCTCAAGCTGGATATCCGACGATGCCGTGATACTGACGAGCACGCCGCGCGCGCCGGAAATATTGGTCTCGAGCAGGGGAGAGGAGATAGCACTCATGGCGGCGAGTTTTGCTTTGTCGGCGCCTTTTGCCGTACCGACGCCCATATGCGCGTAACCTGCGTTTTTCATGATCGAGGTAACGTCGGCAAAATCCAGATTGATGAAGCCGGGCACGTTGATGACCTCGGATACGGACTGTACGCCGCGGCGCAGAACGTCGTCGGCGATCTCAAAAGCATTGGCAAGAGTGATCGAAGTTCCTTCGACCTGTTTCAGACGTTCGTTCGGAATGACGATGAGAGAGTCCACGAATTTGGCGAGTTCGGTAATGCCTTTCTCGGCGTTATCCATTCTTCTGTGTCCCTCAAAATGGAAGGGCTTCGTCACGATACCGACCGTGAGGATGTCCATTTCATGCGCGGCTTTGGCGATAATAGGCGCTGCACCTGTACCGGTTCCTCCGCCCATACCCGTCGTGATGAACACCATATTGGTGCCCTCGAGCTCTTTTTTGATGTCCTCGATAGATTCCTCGGCGCTGCGTTTTCCGACGTCGGGATTCGATCCTGCGCCCATACCTTTCGTGATCTTATTTCCGATGCTGATCTTTTTGGCGGCACAGGAACTCTTGAGCGCCTGGTTATCGGTGTTTACGGCGATGAATTCCACGCCGCGGATATTGGTGGATATCATACGGTTCACGGCGTTGTTTCCGCCGCCGCCGACGCCCACGACCTTAATGCGAACGCCGCTGTCAAACTGTTGTTCAAAATCGAATTCCATATATGTGATCTCCTTTGAGGATTCTCTAATTTTAGTTATTTTAATTATAGTCATTTTGCGCGTAAAAAGCAAGAGTATTTTATAAATTATGTCAAATTGAGTCGATTCTTTTCATATTCCAAAAATAAAACGGAGCAGAAAAAAGAGAGAAAGCCAAACGCTTTCTCTCATCATTTGTCAGAGTATTTGCAATTCTTCGATTTTTGACAGAACGGCGGCGTCAGCGTTTTCCATTGAAAAACGCTTCAGATTTCGTTTTATTCCGTCCGTCAGCAAGGTGTCTTTTCTCATTTTCACGATCTGTTCTTCTAAACTTTTCGGCGTCAGAACCGTTTCTTCGAGGAGGACGGCGGCTTTAGCGTCTGCGAGCCGCTTCGCGTTTTCGTACTGATGATTCCCTGTGACGTTCGGTGAGGGGATGAGAATGGCAGGCGTGCCTGCCGTTGCGATTTCCGCGACTGTCGATGCCCCCGACCGTGCGATGATCAGATCCGCCGCTCTGATCCATTTCGGCATATCCCGGATATAAGGGACGATCTTTATTTTCGCGTTTTTCTGGCAAAGTGACGGCACCTTCATTTTGACATCCTCGTAATACCGTGTGCCCGCACTGTGAAGATGCCGTATCCCCTGTTTCGTTTTTTCTTCCAGCATAAGGGGGATTACGTTTTCGTTGATTTTTTCGGAGCCGAGACTCCCGCCGAACGAGACAATAAGAAAATCGCTTTTCTTCACGCGGAGTTCGTCGCGCGCTTCCTCTTTAGACAACCGGTAAAGTTCTTCCCGCACCGGCGTTCCCGTTACCGCCGAGCGGCACTTTCCCGGCAGGGTTCTCTCCGTACCCGGGAAATTCAGCAATACCGCGTCCGCTTTTTTCGCAAGGAGTTTTACCGATAATCCGGCGACGGCGTTGGATTCGTGCAGGACTGTCTTTATCCCCTTATTCTGCGCTCTGAAAATGACGGGAAAACAGACGTACCCTCCTGTGCCGATCACGATATCCGGTCGGAAACTGTCGAGTATTTCCCCCGCTTGTCGGAGAGACGCAAACAGTTTCCACGCGCTTTTTACGTTTGACAGGGTAATTTCCCGCTTCAGCCCCGTCACGTCGAGTTCAAACGTATGATATCCTTTTTCCGTGATTGCGCGGTTTTCTTCACCGCCGCGCCGCACGGCAAAAGCGATTTCGGCGTCCGGGTGTTTCTTTTCTACCGCTTTCGCGATGGCGAGGGCGGGATAGACGTGTCCTCCCGTGCCTCCGCCGCAAAATAAAATATTCATAGTTCCTCCTTCAGGGTTTTTACGCCTCTTTCTGCCTCGAGACGGACAGAAGCAGTCCCATTTCGAGAAAGAGCATGACGAGGGATGATCCGCCGTAACTGAAAAACGGCAGGGAGATCCCGGTATTGGGAATGGTATTGGTGACGACGGCGATATTCAGAAGTGTCTGTACGGCGATCTTGGCGGTGATGCCGAACGCCAGAAGCCGCATAAAGACGTCCTCCGTTCTTTTGGCGATCGAAAAGCCCCGCCAGATCAGCAGACCGAAAAGAAGCATGACGAACAGAGCACCGAAAAATCCCGTTTCTTCGCAGATGACGGTAAAGATCATATCGTTTGCCGGTTCGGATATGTAACAGTACTTCAGCACGCTTTTTCCGAAACCGACACCGAAAGGCCCGCCCGAGCCGATCGCCATCAATCCCTGCAACGTCTGCCATCCGCCGGTCAGTTTATACGCTTCGGGATCCCGCCAGACGGTGATGCGTTCTTTCGTGTAATCGGTAAAGAGCGCGAGTGCGGCGATCCCGGCGGCACCCGCTCCCGCAAACGAGAGAAGATAGCGCGACCTTATCCCGGAAACCAGCATGATGAGAAAGCCGAGAAGACAGAGGATGATGATGCAGGACAAATGTTTTTGCAGCATGACGAGGATCACGAAGGAACAGAGAAGCAAAAGGGGATAGAGCGTTCCGTAGAGAAAACTGTCTTTTTTTGACCGGTACAGAAACGCCTTTTCCGCGTGATCGTCGTAATAACGCGCCAGAATCAGTACAAGAGACGTTTTGGCAAACTCCGATGGCTGAAAGGTGATGGGACCGAGGGAAAGCCAACGCTTGGCACCGTTTCCGACCGAGCCGACGAGAAGCGTCGCCAGAAGCATTATCAGCGTCAGGACGTAGGCATAGGGCGCGGCTTTTCTGATGAGGCGCGGGGTGACGTTCGATGCCGCCGCCATGACGGCGATCCCGAGAATCAAAAAGACGATCTGGCGCCGCAGGAAATACCAGGGGTCTCCGTAGCGGAAATCGGCGTAAGGATAACCCGCGCTGTAAACCGCGACCGTCCCGAAGATCCCGAGCAGCAATACGATAAGGAGAAGAAAACGGTCGGCTTTGCCTTTCTCCCGTTTGGTGATGACGGCGGATTGGTTTCCCGCTTTCCTGATAATCTGTTTTGCGGTCGTACCGATGCGGCTTTTGATTCCGCTCATAGGGCTTTTACCGTTACGGCGTTGCGTTTCAGCTTCCATAAGCGCAAAAGAGGAAAAACGCGGGTACGGAAAACAGCAGCGTCAGAAACAGAGCACAGAGACATATCCGGTTTTCACTCCATCCTTTCTTTTCAAGATGGTGATGCAAAGGCGCCATCAGAAAGACGCGTTTTTTCGTGCATTTATAAAAGAAGACCTGCAACACGACGGAGACGCCCTCCGCAACGTAAACGATGCAGAGCGGCAGTAAAAGAAGCGGTGAACGCAGGGAAAAAGCGCAACCGACGACGATCGCGCCGAGAAAGAGCGATCCGGTGTCGCCCATAAAGATCTTCGCGGGGTGGGAATTGAAAAGCAGAAAACCGGCGGCGGCTCCGATGAGCACCGAGGCGATCAGAAAAACAGGGAGACTGTGAAGATAGGAAATATAGAGAACACCGATCCCGATCGCAAAAGCGACGCTCGAAGCGAGCCCGTCGATCCCGTCTGTCAGATTGGCGCAGTTGACGATTCCGAGCATCAGAAAGATCATCGCGGGGTAATAGAAAAATCCGAGGGGCATCTCCGTTTTTCCGATAAAAACCGAGGTGCCGTCGTGGAGCCATACGGATCTTGCCAAAAGATATAACGCAGCAAAAAGAAACTGAAAAAACAGTTTTTGCGGCGGAGTCAGTCCGGCGTTTTCGCGATGCTTGAGTTTCGTCAGATCGTCGGATAGACCGAGAAGCCCATGGAGAACGGCGTAGGAAAACAAAAGGATCAATTCGGTCATTTCTCTTGTTTTTCCGCTCTTACAGAGAAAGAACGCGCTGATTGCAAACAGGACGGAAAAAGCGAAAAGAAAGCCGAGACCGCCGAGTGTCGGTGTGCCTTGTTTTTTTATATGCCAGCTCGGACCTTCACGGTAGATCGGTTGTCCCGCCGATTTCGATAGACGGGGGAGCAGAACCTTCACGCTCATTGCCGTGAGCAGGAAGGCGGTCACGGTATAGACGACCGACAAGAGACGGATGCTATTCATAGTTTATCCTTTCGTTTGCAACGATTGGGAGAGAGGGGTGATGATCCTCGACAGGTGAACGCCGTGCGATGCCTTGCAGTACAATACGTCGCCCGGCCGCAGATATCGCAGCAGGGCGTCTTTCGTTACGCCGGGCGCTTCGGTATCCAGATTGACCCCGACCTGACAGTCTTTAAGACCTCCGTCCCTGGCGCCGCTTCGGTAATAATCGGAGTAAACGCCGAAGAAAAACGCCTGATCCACGCCGACGTCTTTCAGAGATCTTCCGATTTCCCGATGAATGGCGTCGGTATAACCGCCGGATTCGAGAATGTCGCCGAGCAGGACGATTTTGCGTTTCGCCGATTTCATTTTCAGCATACGGAGTCCCTGCAGGACGGATTCGAGAGAGGCGTTGTAGGAATCGTCGATGATCTCGACGCCTCCGGCAAAGCAGGAAGAAACGCGGCCGAGAGATTTGTCGATCTTTCCGATGGCGTCAAGCAGATAAGGCGCCGGTACGCCGATCTCTTCCGCCGCGGCAACGGCGAACGCGAGATCCGTGAGGACGCCGCGCCCCGGCAGCGAGAGGGACAGATCGAACGTGTTTTGCTTTCCGTAATACGTTGCGAGCGTTCCGTTTTCCGTTTCGGAGCGCGGGATCAGCATAACGTCGGCGTGTTCTTCCGTCGATACGGTAACGGCGTTTTCCGTTACCGCAAGGAGCGGTTCGTTCGCAGGGATCAGGAGTTTCCCGCTTTTCGGAAGTCCTTTCGCGATCGCGGATTTTTCCTTTGCGATCGCTTCCCGACTGCCGAAACGCCCGATATGCGCCGTCCCGACGCAGGTGATGATCGCGAGATCCGGACGCGCGATCGCGGCGAGGTTTTCGATCTCTCCGGTGGCGTTCGTTCCCATTTCCAGAACGAGGATCTCGGTGTCGGCGGGTGCGCTTAACAAGGAGAGAGGAAGACCGATGTCGTTATTGAAATTATCTATCGTCTTGTGAACGCGGAAATAAGATCCGAGAAGAGCGGAAAGAAAGTTTTTGACCGTCGTTTTTCCGACGCTCCCGGTGATGCCGACAGTATGCCGCAAACAAGGCAGACGGTCTTTATAAAATGATGCAAGTGCGCCGAGAGCAACTCGTGTATCGTTGACGAGGACAGCGCCCTCGAAAGGACGCGAACTGACGACGAAGACACCCTCTTTCAGCAGGCGTGGGACGTAGTCGTGTCCGTCAAAGTTTTCACCTGTCAGGGCGAAAAAGAGATCGCCCGGCTCGGCTTCCCGCGAATCGGTGACGATAGTATTAACCGTTTCGGGAAGAGAACAATCCGTGGCGGTTCCCGAAACGGCGCGGAGAAGATCACGTTTCGCAATCGGGACGGAAAGAGGGATTCTCATGAAAAAGCTTTGCGCCTCCTTTTCTTCTTGCTGCGGCGTTTTCTATGGTTTTGCGTTCACTGTAAAGGTGAATGCCGTATTTATCTCTGACGTAGGGCTCATCCCCTTTTCCCTCGATAAGAACGAGGTCGTCGTCGTTCGCGTTTTCGATCGCCATCGCGATGGCGCGTTCTCTTGAATATACGCATTTGTGATTGTCTTTTCGGCATCCCGATTCGATATCCTTGAAGATCTGAATGGGATTTTCCCCACGGCTGTTGTCCGATGTAATATAAAAATAATCCGCGTATTTTTCAGCGATTTCTGCCATGATCGGGCGTTTATTTCTGTCCCGTTCGCCACCGCAACCGAATACAAGAATAATATTCTGCCCGATAATTTTATTTGAATATAAGATATTCAGCGCCGTTTCAAGAGACGCCGGAGTGTGCGCGTAATCGAGATAAACCGCCGGGGCATCCGAGACCTTTTCCATTCTGCCGGGGATCACGGGCATTGTTTTGCAAGCCGATCTCACCTCGTTTTCCGAAACGCCCAGAGAAAGAAGGACCGACGCACACAGCAAGGTATTCATGATCTGAAAATCTCCGGGAAGAGGTGTCGAAAGAGGAAAGATTTTGTCCTTTTCCTGATAGAGAAATTCCGTTCCCGAAAGCCCTTTCGATTTCACCTTTGTCGCACAGACGTCGGAATCGGCGAAGGCGCTTACGCCTTTTTTCGGACATGAACAAAGCGCGTACAGTCTTTTTCCGTAAGTGCAATCCACGTTGATGAACGCCGTGTCCGTGTTTGCAAAGAGTTTGGCTTTGGCTTCAAAATAAGTTTGCATATCGCCGTGAAAATCAAGATGTTCTTCCGACAGTCCCGTAAAGACGGCGGCGGTAAATCGGAGCGGGGCTACCTTTTCCAGGGCGAGCGCATGGCTCGATACTTCCATTATGACGGCGTCGCAACCCTCTTTTTCCATGGCTTTGAGCGAAGAATACAGCAATGGCGGATCCGGCGTCGTCATTCCGTAAAACGGATCGGTCAGGGTTTTTCCGCAAAACCGAATCATACCGGTTCCGATATAGCCGACTTTTTTCCCGCTTATTTCGAGAACGCGGGCGATCTCGGTCGCGACGGTGGTCTTTCCGTTCGTTCCCGTGACGCCGACCAGCGAAAAGGGAAGGTGATCCGCCCCGTAAAAGCGACAGGCGGCAAAGGCGTATGCCCGTCTTACGCTCTTTACGAAAACGACGGGAACGTCACTCTCGGTTTCCGTACCGAAAGGGAGGACGACCGCCGCCGGTCGCTTCGACAGAACGAAAGGAAGGTATTTCTTTTCGTCGTGAAAAACGCCGGACAGAAGAAAGAAGAGACAGTCGTTCGTTATGCGATCCGGTTCGGTTTCAAGACGCGTGAAAACGATCTTTTCCTCCGCGGTTGTGACTTCGTATTCATCTTGGCTTAAAAATTCGGAAATATGCATGATTTCTCCTAATCTTCATCATTATAGGATAAAACGGTGAGAGTAACGACGTCGCCGCGACCGCAGACGGTATCGGGTGCGGGAGACTGCGCTTCGACCTTCAGCGTTTCATCCGAGACGTTGGGATTTGCGCCGACGATCCGGATATTAAAGCCGCTATCCGTCAGAAGTACGTTGGCGTCGTATAAAGAAAGACCGATACAGGAGGGCACCGCGACAGTCTCGCTGACCGTTTTTTCGGTATAGAGAAGTATTTTGGACAGAGAGCCGGTAAATACGTCTCCTGCCGCAGGGACTTGTGACAGTACGGTATCACCGTCTCCGATGATTTCGTACGCCGTGTTCTGTTCTTCGAGGGCGTTGACGGCGGCGTTTTTCGGCATTCCGACGTAATCACCGACCGTGAGCTGTGTTTTTTCCGCGTTGGATTCATATCCGAGATACGGGAGAATCTTTTCGAGTACGGCGGCGACGTAAGGAGCGGCGACCGTACTGCCGTATTTGACCTCGCACATCGGTTCGTCCACGACGATGATGATGGCGACCCCTGCCGTATCGGAAGGGGCAAATGCGACGGTAGAGCCGATGCGCAGATAAGAATTTCCGTTGGCGTCAAGGACGTCGAATTTCTGTGAGGTCCCGGTCTTGGCGGCAACTTTATAACCGTCAACATACGCGTTTTTCGCGCCGCCGTTCCCGCTGACGCCTTCTTCCAGCACCGCCGCGATCTCGCGGGCGACGGATTCTTCGAGAATACGCGTTTTCTGCGATGTGTCGAATGAACTGACGGTATTTCCGTCGGCGTCGATGACTTTATCGACGATATGCGGCGTGATCTCGTAACCGCCGTTGGCGACGGCGGCGATGGCTTTCAGATGATTGATCATCGTGACTTTGAATCGCTGACCGAAAGAGATCGTGGCAAGCTCCGTTGCGCCGATGTTTTCGAGTTGATGAAATATCGTGCGCGCCTCGCTCGGCAGGTCGATGCCGCTTTTCTTGAGATATCCGAAGTTTTCGACAAAAGCGTAATAATCGGCGGCGCCGATCCGTTCGGCGACCTGCATCATCGTGGGGTTGCAGGACATCTGCAGGCCGTAAGCAAGGGTGAAATTGCTGCCGTGCCCTCCGATTTTATGGCATTTGATATGCCACCCGCCGACTTCGTAATAGCCGACGCAGGAGAAGCGGTCACTCATCGTTGCGACTTTCAGCGCAAGCGCCGCCGACACGGTGATGATCTTGAACGTCGATCCCGGCTCGTAGGTTTCGCTGACGGCTTTATTTGACCACATGACCTCCATCAGTTCTTTTTTGTAGGCGTTGTATTCGTCGCTCCCCGGCGTCAGACCGGATTCTTCGAGTTTCGATGCCGAGACGGCGTCGAGAGTGTAGGGATCGTTAGGATCGAAAGGGGAAGAGGTCGCCATCGCCAGGATCCCGCCCGTCGCCGTGTCCATGACGATGGCAGAAACGCGGTTGTTGACCTGATGATTGACGCGGATGCGCTCGATCTCTTCCTCTGCCACCGACTGTACGTAACTGTCAAGCGTCGTCACAAGACTGTAACCGTCGGTGGCGGGAACGAATGCTTCGTATTCGCTCGGAAGGGCGTTGCCGCCGGCGTCCTTTGCGTAAAGATAATATCCGTCTTTTCCGGCGAGTTCTTCGTCATACTGATATTCCAGACCGTACAGTCCCTGCAGATCGCTTCCCGTGAAGCCGAGCACGTGGGCGAACGCCGTTCCATTCGGATAAGTTCTGCCGGTCTGTGCTTCGGTCAGTAAAAGAGAAGTGAGGTCGTTTTCCTTTATGAAAGCGAGGAGTTTTTCATAGGTATCTTCATCGGCGGCGGGGGCGAGGGTAACGTCGTTTACCGTCGCTTCTTTGATTTTTTTGCAGAGAGTTTCTTCGTCTTTGCCGAGAATCTGCGCCGCGCCTGCCGCGATGATCCGCTCGATGTCGGTATTCCGCCCTTTTGTCGCTTTTTTTACGTCCGCGGTCATCACAAAGATACGCCAGGTGGTTTCTTCGCCTGCCAGAAGATTCATATTGCTGTCGTAAATACTGCCGCGCTTTGCTCTTAACTTGGAAGACGTCGTGATCTGATCGTAAACTTTTTCGCGGTAATAGTCAGAAGCGAGGCATTGTAAACGGAAAAGATTCATAACAAGAAGCGAGGCGAAGAGAATAAAGGCGGTCGCAATGACAGCCATTCTTTTGACGGATACGTAACGGGCGCGTGTTTTCTCAACCATAAAAAACTCCGAAAAAAATAGCGACGACTTTTCAGTCATCGCTATAATTTATGATCGGAGGCGGGTGTTTATGAGATTCAGAGATTTGCCTCTGTATAAATGGTTTCTTCATCCAGAACAGTGGGAGTCACTGTCACGGAGGGGAGAGTGTCGGAGGAAGAACCCGCAACGGCGCCGTTGATACCGAAAATCGGCAAAACGGCAAGACAGATCGCGAAAACGGCAACGAAAGAGGATACGGCGGTACGCATCGGGAATGACGTCAGCCGTTTCTCACGGTCATTTTCCTTCACCGTTCTGATTTTTCCTTTGCGAACGGAAAGAGAAGACTCCGGGGCAGCAGTGTGCGCGGCTTTGTTTTCCGTACGCTCTGCCTTGCTTCTCATGTATTCGCCGAGGGTGTATTCACGTTTTCCGTCAATGACGGTAAAACGGTTTTTCATCGAACCGTAGAGTGCATCGTAAGGTGTGAACATCATGGTCTTTCTCCTTCTTCGGTCTTTTCCGCGACGCGGAGTTTTGCGCTGCGGGAGCGGGGGTTGTTTTCGAGTTCTTCCGGGGAGGGAAGAATCGGTTTTTTGTTCCATAAACGGATCTGCGGTTTTTTACCGCAAACGCAGACAGGAAAATCTTTCGGGCAGGTACATCCCTGCATCAGTTCGTGATAGGTGTCCTTGACCGCGCGGTCTTCCAGAGAATGAAACGAGATCACGGCGATCCTGCCACCGGGTACGAGACGCTCGACCGCGTCTTTGATCGTAGGGGCAATGACGTCGAGCTCGCGGTTGACTTCGATGCGGATCGCCTGGAAAGAGCGCTTCGCGGGGTGCGGTCCGTTGACTCTTGCCGCCGCGGGAATCGCATTTTTAATAATATCGGAAAGTTTTGCCGTCGTTTCGATCGAGGCAACGCTTCTTTCAGCGACGATGGCGGAGGCGATACGGGAGGAAAACTTTTCTTCGCCGTAGGAAAACAGAATGCGCCGCAAATCCTCTTCGGAATAGGTATTGACGACGGTTTTTGCGTTGAGTGCCGCGTTTCTGTCCATTCGCATATCGAGAGGCGCGTCGTGCATATAACTGAAGCCGCGCTCCGGGTCGTCAAACTGCGGGGAACTGCAACCGAGATCGGCGAGAACGCCGCCGAGATTTTCGACTTTCAAGTCGTCGAGAACGGCGCCGATATTTTCAAAATTGGTATTGACGAACGTGACGCGGGAAAGATAATCGCAAAGGCGCTCTTTCGCGGCGGCGATCGCCGTCTCATCACGGTCAAAGCAGATGAGTCTTGAGTTGTTTCCCATTCTTTTCGCGATCTCAAGGGAATGACCGCCGGCACCCGTCGTGCAATCGACGTAGGTGTAACCGTCGCGGATGTTCAACCCCTCCACACATTCATAGAGAAGAACGGAAGTATGTGAAAACGTCTTTTCCATACGGCACCTTACAGTCCGTAGCGGTGCATGACCGCTTTGAGATTTTCATAATCGCGGTTTTTCTCGCGGGCTTCAAAGATCTCTTCCGACCAGATGCGGATCTGTTTTCCGACACCGACGAAGCGGATGTTTTTTTCGATACAGGCGTGCTTGAGAAGATTTTCTTCGAGAACGATACGACCGTTCGCGTCGGGTTCGCATTTCTGAGCGGCGCCGAGAAGAAAATCCTGCAGCTCCATGGCGTCGGTTTCGGGAAGAGAGGAAATGGTTTCTACGTATTTGTCCCAGTCTTCCGCGGTATATAACGAGAGATACGTGTCGAATTTTCTGGTGATATAAAATACACCGCCGAGTTCTTCACGGAATTTTGACGGGATGAAAACGCGTTTTTTCGCGTCAAGCGTATGCGTGTAAGATCCGACGAACGACATAACGTACCTCCTTTTTTGACAGATATGGGAAAAAAGCGGAAAAAACGCGGTTTTTCAGCATATTATGCGTCAAATCGCTCCACTTTGCCCCACTTCGATATCATTATAACCCATATAGTTGTCAATTGCAAGTATTTTTTCAAAAAAATCCGAAAAAAATACATTTTATGTCATAAAGAATCTCACTATACCGACAAAACATCACGGAAACACGAAAAAAATTCAAAAAAGTATTGCAAAACGAAAAAGAGTGTGATATAATGAACCGAATAAAAAAGTCCAAAGGTCAGAGGAGTAGTCATGAAAGCTGGAATTCATCCCGAATACAAAGAAGCGACGATCAGATGTGCTTGCGGCGCGACGGTTGTTACGCGTTCCGTCAAGGGCGATATGAACGTCGAAATTTGTTCGAAATGCCATCCTTTCTTCACCGGCAAACAGAAGTTCGTTGATGCCGGCGGACGCGTTGATAAATTCAAGAAGCGTCTTGCGATGGTAAAATAATCAGAACCCTGATGAGAAAGAGCGGTGGAATCCTCACGGTATCCCGCTCTTTTTCTTTCTCACGGAGGGAACAATGTCGGAGAACGAGACGATCGGTACAGGAGCGGTTCTGGTTTCTCTTGTGCCCGGTACGGCACAGCTCGCAGAAGCGGAACGCAGTCTGAAAGAACTGGAAAGACTTCTTGAAACTGCCGGAGGTTATGCCTCCGTTTTTGTCACGCAAGTGAAAGATACGATCGACGCGAGAACCTATATCGGCACGGGGAAAGTCAAAGAGATTGCAGAGATCTGTCATAACGAGGGTATTTCTCTCGTTATTTTCGACAACGATCTTTCTCCCTCACAGATAGCGAATCTCGAAGAAGAGATCGGCGACGTCACGGTGCTCGACCGCAGTATGCTGATTTTGGATATTTTTGCGCTCCACGCGACGAGCGGGGAGGGAAAACTCCAGGTCGAACTTGCCCAACTCCGTTATACCGCGCCGCGGCTGATCGGAAAAGGCAAGGATCTGTCGAGGCAAGGCGGCGGCATCGGTTCCCGAGGACCCGGAGAATCCAAACTGGAAAGCGACAAGCGGCATTTGCACGAACGTATCCGAACGCTTGAAACCGCCCTGCGTCACATGGAACACGACCGCGCGGTCATGAGACGTCAGCGAGACGGCTCCGGTCTTATGAAAGTCGCGATCGTCGGTTATACCAACGCGGGGAAGTCCACGCTTCTGAACTATCTGACGGGCGCCGGAGTCCTTTCGGAGGACAAGCTCTTTGCGACGCTCGATCCCACGACGCGCCGTCTGACCTTGCCGTCGGGGCAGAACGTATTGCTGACCGACACCGTCGGTTTTATCAGAAAATTGCCGCATCATCTGGTGGAGGCGTTCAAATCGACGCTGGATGAAGTGCGTTATGCCGATATTCTCATGGTCGTCTGTGACGTTTCCGACGCCGAAATGGAGCGTCAGCGCGACGTAACCCTCGAGGTCATCGATGAACTCGGCGCGAAGGACAAGCCCGTTCTTCTCGTTTACAACAAATGCGATACGATCACGGACGTCGCACTATCCGTTCCGGCACAGCGGAGCGCCTGTATTTCCGCTCGCACCGGTCTCGGCGTGGATAATATGCTTGCGATCCTCGACGAGATGATCCGGGAAAGCAAAAAGAATCTGACGCTCCTTTTCCCTTACGATAAACAGTCCGAGATGAACCGTCTTTTCCGGGATTACCAAGTGCTTTCGACGGAATACCGGGATAACGGCGTTCTGGTCACGGCGTTGCTCGATGCCAAGGGAATCGGTCAGTATGCCGCTTTTCTGCTCGGAGAGGAGGAAAACGATGTCTGAATACGTTACGCTGCGCGGCGCGGGTACTTGTTCCTATGAGGACAGAAAATCCGTTTTTATCGGTGACGCTATGCCGGTCTCAAACGAAAAAGAAGCACTCGATTTTCTGCAAGCCGTAAAAAAACGGTATCCCGATGCCAATCATCACGTTTACGCTTACGTATTGAGAGAAAACGGGACTTCGCGATTTTCCGACGACAGAGAACCGCAGGGAACGGCGGGGTTGCCTGTCCTCGACGTATTACGCAAATCCGGCGTCGTGGACGCCGTGATCGTCGTGACGCGGTATTTCGGCGGAACACTGCTCGGGACCGGCGGGCTCGTCCACGCATATACCGAGGCGGCGCGTCTGGCGATGGAGGCGGCAAAGGTCGTGACCTACGCACTTCGCGTCCGCGTCGCGTTTACCGTGAATTATTCCGATTATCAGAAACTTTTGCCGTTTTTGCCGGCAAAGGATTTTCTCGTGGAAAAAACCGATTTTGACAGCGAGGTCACGGTTCTCGGGAGTATCAAAAAAGAAAAATACCCCGCGTTTTCGCGCGATTTTACGGAGTTTTTGTGCGGAAAGGCACAGCTGATCGAAAAAGAAGATTTTTTTTCTTCATAAAAGAAGTATTTTCGTCAAATAACACTATATTATTAGTGTATTACGCATATTACCTTTATTCTTTATGGGATATAAGGGCAACGGATACAAGGTTTTGCCGCCCCGGAAAGAATAAAGAAGTGTTTATTTTCAACCGTTTGTAAACATTGTGAGAAAGGAGACGGACCGTGATCAAAAGAGAAGTCGTGGACGAAGTCATCGCCAGAAACGATATCGAATCGCTTATCGGCAGTTACGTTACTTTGAAGCGTGCCGGCTCGAATCTCAAAGGGCTCTGTCCTTTCCACAGCGAAAAAACGCCGTCCTTCACCGTTTATCCGAACGATAACAGTTTTTACTGCTTCGGGTGCGGTGTGGGTGGAAATGCCGTCACCTTTATCCGCCAGATCGAGCATCTGGATTATCCCGACGCCGTGCGTTTTCTCGCAAAAAGGGCGGGAATATCTTACATACCCGACGATGACGACGTCGAAAAATACGAAAAAAAGACCATTGACAAAGCGCGTCTTTACGCCATGAACACAGACGCGGCAAAGTTTTTTCATCAATCTTTGCTTTCCGGGACGCCGGATGCCGAAAACGCGCTCTCCTATTTCCGGGACAAGCGCCGTCTTTCCATGGCGACGATCCGTCATTTCGGTCTCGGTTACGCGCCGAACAGTTTTACGGCTTTTTCGGAATATATGCGAAAACTCGGTTATCAGAACGACGAGATGGTCGCCGGATTTCTGATGGGGAAAAACGAAAGAGGCACGTGTTTTGACGCTTTCCGCAATCGCGTCATGTTCCCGATCATCGACGTTTCCGGCAATATCATCGCTTTCGGCGGACGCGTCATGGACGACTCGAAACCGAAGTATAAAAACTCCTCTGATACCCCGGTCTTCAAAAAGACGAGAAATCTCTTTGCGCTCAATTTCGCGAGGATGACCTGCGCGGAAACGATGATCCTCTGCGAGGGATATATGGACGTCATAGCCCTTCACGCCGCCGGGATTACAAACGCCGTCGCCACCCTCGGTACAGCGCTGACGCAGGAACAATGCCGGCTCATGAGCCGATATACGAAAAAAGTCGTCATCTGTTATGACTCCGACGAGGCGGGACAGAAGGCGGCGACCCGCGCGATCCCGATGCTCTCCGACGTCGGACTTCAGGTTTCCGTCTTGAAGATCCCCGGTGCGAAAGACCCCGACGAATACATCAAGGAGTTCGGAAAGGACAAGTTCCTTTCTGTACTCAATGCCTCAAAAACCAAGTTTGAATATCACATTGACAGTATTCTCGAAAAATATAATACCGACATTCCGCAAGAAAAAATCAACGCGCTGAAAGATATAGAAAAACTGATTTCCGGATTTTATTCCGAGGCAGAAAGAGAAATATACATTCGATTTGTCGGAGAAAAACTGTCGGTTTCACAGGACAGTATCCGTCACGACGTGAACAAAATGATCGCCAAAACAATCCGCGAGCGAATGAAAGCCGAGGGCGAAAACGTAAGGCGGCAAAGCGCCGGTTACGCCGACAAAGTCAATCCCGATTTCGTCAAAGCACCCCTCGCGGCAAGAGCGGAAGAAACGGTTCTCGGACTACTTCTTCTATATGATAATCACAGAAAAAGCGTGATCGACGGCGGGCTTCTGACCGAGGACGATTTTTATACGGCACTCGGAAAACGCATTTTTACGTTTTTGTCGGATGCGTATAAATCGGGAGTCAGTGATCCGATCTTTGACGATGCTTTCACTCCCGAAGAGATCGGCAGAATGACGAAAATGAAGATTTCGAGAATGCAACTGACCGATAACGGCGACGCCGTCATGCGGGAGGCGATCGACAGTCTCAGACTTGCCGTGAAAAAGGAAACGGGGCATAAGGCATCCTCGCTCTCGGAACTTCAGGACATGATACGCAGTATGCAAAAGGATAATCAAGAATCAGACGATAAAGGAGAACAAAAATGAACGGTGATAAAATCGAAGACGTAAATGATATTCTGGGTTCCAAGGGGGACGGCGGTCTCGGCGGTTCCGACATCATCAAGGCGCTCGAAGACATCAACTATGATATTTCGCAGGTCGATTTCGACGGCGCGGTCACGGAGGATCTCGAGAACGGTTCGCTCAAGGATCTTGAAGTCGATCCCGAAAGTTTCGACACGGCGGAAAAAATGGAAAAGATGCTCTCGCAGGAGGGACTTTCCATCGACGACCCCGTTCGTATGTACCTCAAAGAGATCGGAAAAATCCCGCTGCTTTCCGTTGAAAGGGAAAAATACCTCGCGGAACAGATCGCGATCGGCGACGAAGCGGCGAAAGAGGAACTCATCACCGCCAATCTGCGTCTTGTCGTCAGCATTGCGAAAAGACACGTCGGAAAGGGAATGTATTTTCTCGATCTGATCCAGGAGGGCAACCTCGGTCTGATCAAGGCAGTCGAAAAGTTCGACTCTTCCAAGGGCTATAAGTTTTCCACTTACGCGACGTGGTGGATCCGTCAGGCAATCACGAGAGCCATCGCTGACCAGGCGAGAACCATCCGTATTCCCGTACATATGGTCGAGACCATCCACAAGGTTTCGCGCACGGCGCGTCAGCTTCTGCAGGATCTCGGACGGGAACCTACGACCGAAGAGATCGCGGAAAAACTCGGTATGACGCCGGAACGCGTCCGCAGCATTATGAAAATCGCGCAGGATCCCGTTTCTCTCGAAACGCCGATCGGCGAGGAAGAAGACAGCCATCTCGGTGATTTCGTGGAAGACAGCGATTCGCCCGCGCCGTCGGACTCCGCTTCCTATTCTTTGCTCCGTGAGCAGCTTTGCAACGTGCTTCATACGCTGGCACCGAGAGAAGAGCAGGTCATCAAACTTCGTTTCGGACTGGAGGACGGAAGACCGAGAACACTCGAAGAAGTCGGAAAACAGTTCGATATCACGAGAGAGCGTATCCGTCAGATCGAGGCAAAGGCACTTCGCAAACTTCGTCATCCCTCCCGCTCGAAAACTTTGAAAGACTATCTCGGTTAAGCAACAGTCACAAAACGGCATCTGCAATTTTGTGCAAAGTGCAAAATTATTGCGGAAAGTTTGTGTTTTCACTATTTAAACTTGACTTTTCCTCTATTTTCTTATAAAATATCAAGGAATGTATGACCGCGCACGGAGGTAACTATGAAAAAAATACTCGCACTGATCCTGGTGCTCGCCACCGTTTGTTTTTGCATGACTTCCTGTAACGAGGATATCATCGAATCTTTGCAGAAGCATAAAGACGAATATCATTACCGCCCGACGGTGATCAAGGAATTGACTCTTGATTTCTATATCATTTGCGACAAAGTAACGGAGGATGCGAAAGCGTCTGTCCAGCGTCAGATCAATCAGATCACCAAAGAGAGATTCAATACCAATCTGAATATCCATTACGTCGAGGCGGATTCCTACGATGAAACGGTAAAAGGCAATCTTGATACCGCCGATCTGATTCTTATCAACAGCAAAGAGTTGATGGACTATCTTTCTTCTAACGAAAAACTCGCCGATCTCGCCGCGTTTTACGATACCGACACATACGGTTCGCTCAACGTGACGATCGCGGAATCTCTCATTGACGCCGCGACAACGGCGGACGGAAAATGCTACTGCGTTCCCAATAACCACGTCATTACGCCCTATACTTACGTCAGTATCAATATTGAGACGATTCACAAGCAATATCACGAAAAACTTTCCGATCTTCGTCAGCTGACTACTATGGAAAGTCTCGAAGCGCTTGCAACGAAATTAAATCTTTCAGTAGATAAGAGTGATTCTGGCCCCCTCATCTCCTCCCCCATCTGCGTCTATGAGGGTGACTACGAAGACAGAGTGACCGAGGATGACGGTTACGTCTGCAATATTTTGCAGTACCCGACCGTTGACGAAGAAGAAGTGTACAGTTCCGCTTTCGCCGTCGTGAATCAAAAGGGAGTCGATACCGAACGCGTTTTTGAGATCATCTACGCTTTCAACACCGACGAGGAACTCCGCAATCTTTTACAGTACGGCGTGGAGGGAATCCATTATACTTCCGAACGTGACAACTCCGGCAACATTACGAATGTCACACGTAAGGATGATTACCTCATGGATCTGCTTTACACCGGAGACATTTTCCACGCATACTACTGCTCGGGACTCGAATATACCGCGGAGGTCAAGGAAAACGGTGTTATTCAGAATCGTGAGTCTGTGAAAGCACAGGCGTCGGAAAAATAATCCGAAAATAACCGAAAGAGAGACCGACGCGGTCTCTCTTTTTCTATGGAAAAAAACAAGTTTTTCGAAAAAACGGCAATTTTGCGGATAATTTTTCTTCGTCTTCGAATAATAACCGAGTAAGGTCAGAAGAAGGAGAAAGATATGAAAGCTACGGGCATTGTCAGAAGAATAGACGATCTCGGACGTGTCGTCATTCCGAAAGAGATAAGACGGACGATGCGGATCCGCGAAGGCGATCCCCTCGAAATATATACCGACAGGGAGGGGGAAGTGATCTTCAAAAAATATTCTCCGATCGGAGAGTTGCAAAACTTTGCTACAGAATACGCCGAGGCGCTCGGAAAAACGACGGGAATGCCGATCTTCGTCTGCGACAGGGACGGGGTGATCGCCGTCAGCGGTGCTTCCAAGAGGGAATATCTCGATAGAAAACTGACGAAAGATCTTGACGGGATCATTGAGAACCGCGTTCTTTACGCTTACGACGCAAAAGAAAAGCCCGTCCCGATTGTGGAGGACGGATCGCACTTTGTGAGCTGTGCGATGCCCATTCTGGCGGGCGGCGATATAATCGGGTGCGTTCTCTCGGCTTCCTCAAAAACAGGAGCGGCAAAGTCGAAAATAGGAACCGATACGGAAAATAAACTGATCCAGACGGCAGGACTTTTTCTCGGAAAACAGATGGAATCGTAAATAATTGTTTGCTTTTTTGAAGAAAAGTCGTTAAAACGCAGCGCGCTTTAACGACTTTTCTTTATCCGATTTTGACCGAACTTTTTTGAGACGATTTGAAATAGCCGATATACGTTTTCCCGGGGTTGACTGTGAGTTTTCGTCCCGCGGTGTCGAAAAACGTCAGATTCCCGTTTTCGTCTTCGGCGAATGTGATGCGCTCATATTTTCCATCGGAGAGATAGTACCCCGTTCCCGTCCCCTCTGTTTTCAGGACCGTTTCGGTATAGTCGATCGTTTCGTAGGTCGTGGCGTCGGCAAAAAGGACGATTACGTTTTCGTAGGCGATATCTCCGTAAACGAGAGGATCCGCGACGGCTTCGCCGTTCTTTTTCCAGACGTAGGCGCCGCTCGTTTCGTCATATACGAACTCGGTTTTATTGTCCGTGGCGTAGGGAAGCAGGATCGTTTTCGCCGGTTGCGTTCCGTTTCTTCCCGTATTTTCGGAAAACAGAAAGGGAATGGCAGGAATATCGGAATAGGACGTGCGAAGTCCGAGGTCAGAGACGGCGGTGTTTATCATATAGGTATTTGTGTAAAGCCCTTTTCCGTTCTCTTCGTAGGCGTAGGCACTTTTTCCGCTGACGTTGATTTTTTGAAGCGTTTTGGTGTCTTTGTCTGCCGCAATCACGTCGTCGAATCCGGCATAGATGAGGGTTCCTCCGAACGCAGAAGCGACCGATGTGATATAGGAGCGGGATGGCGCAAGTGAGCCGACTTTACCGAGCTTGTCCGTCTCTCTTATGTAGCACAGGCACCTTGTTTTTCCGTTTTCAACAGGGATCTCGATATTGACCGACGCGTAGGAGATGCCGTAGGCGGGCGACGCCGTATCGTAAAGGAAAGCCGCGGGAATGACGTCCGCTTCTTCTACTGCGATCGTAAGTCCGGTCAGATAATCCTGTCCTACGGTCGGGAGTGTGTCGTTTACTGTCATTTCCTGCGGCTTTTGCACGTTGTTCGATTCTTGGGTGATTTCGGATTCTTTCGGAGTCTGATCTTCGGCAGACCATCCGCCGACGGCAAATCCGATAACACCGGTGAGAAGTACGACGAGAATAATCAAAATGATAGGCCGAGCAAGCTTACTTGCTTTCGGGGTATTCATTTTTTACCTCCTTGCATACCCTCGGTATGCGAATTATTTGTTGGATCTTTCGAGCCAGGCGGATGCCGTTTCGAGAGCGTCGGCAAGCCCGGTGGCGAGCGTCTGCTTTTCCGGCATGGCGGATCCTTTGGCGCGGAGCTGTACGAGAACTTTATCTGCGACGGACGTGCCGGCTTTGGCACCGTCTTTTTCGGACATGATCATCATGTAAATATGATATTTATCGTCGAGATTTCCGTAATAAATCTCATTGTCCTGGCGTACGAGGGGTCTTTCTTTGTATTCAAGAAAATCACCCTTGATACCTTCTGTCTGAATCATTGGAATCTCCTTTCTGAAATTTGGAAACGGCAGGACTTTCGTTCCGTTTTTATGATAGCAAAACGGCGGTTTTCTGTAAAGGGCTTCGACAAAAGAAGACCCGGTGAAGATACCGCAAAAATTGCTATTTTTTTATGAACGGAGTAAATGCCAAAGTTTCGCCGACACCCGTCGGAACGGTTTTCGCCAGGGCGTACAGGGCGTCCGCACGATCCGAAAGCGATTTGCTTTTTTTGACCGTTTCCGGCGCGTCGGCTGGTTTTGTCAGAACCGGTAGTTCTGCCGTTTTTTTCATTCTTTTCAAGAGGGAACATCCGACACCGTCAGCCGCCAACACCTGAACGAAAGAAGGTCCTTTTTCCATATCGGAGGAGGTAACGCCGAGACAGGAAAACAGAGCGGTTCTGCGTATTCTCGCGTTGGTGTACTTTTTGGTTTCGGATAACTTGATGAGGGATGAGAGATCGGTCGCGCTCCTTGCGGCATTGTGCAACCGATGATATAAACCGGCATCGGCGCCGAAAACGGAGTCGGCGTCTGCCTCGTTTAACAAAGAAAATAGAACGGGGAGAGAAACGGCGTTTTCCCCTTTGCAGTAATCTCCGGCAGCGACAGCGTCAAGAAAGAGGGCAGAGACGGCATCGGGGCAGAAATTGCGATAGGGCTCGTCCGCCAGGATCTTTTTTCTCACGGCGGTGGCAGAGGCAAAGCGGCCGTCCGTCGGGCGGTCGGAGGCATAATCCGTGTTTCGGCGAACGGTATGGATCTCAAAATCACAGCCGTATTCCCGAGCGGCTCTCAAATATTCGATCGCCAGCACATTGTTCGGAGATCGGAGAAGTCCGGCATTTTCTTTACCGAAAAGTTCGGAATAAACACGTTCCGTCAGAGCGGCGTGTCCGGTCTTGGGAAAATCGTTCTTCGCTTTTTCAAAAGCGCCGAGAAAATCGGCGGAGGAGAGTCTTTGTGCGGCTTTTGCCAGTTCGTCTGCGTTCTCCGCTTCGATACCGAAAGAAAGGACGTCAACGACGCCGAGAGAGTCGAGAAGTTTTACGCCGGCACGTGCAAAAAATTCGGCGCCGGACGCGCAGAACGGGAAGGGAAGCTCGAGAACGAGATTCACCCCTGCAAAAACGGCGGCACGGGCACGCAGACCTTTGTCGAAAATTGCGGGCTCGCCCCTTTGGGTGAAATTTCCGCTCATCACGGCGACGATCGCAGTATCCTGTCCGTATTTTTCGCGAACGGCTTCGATCTGACGGAGATGGCCGTTATGAAAAGGGTTATATTCACAGATGATGCCCGCAACTTTCATAACGGTCTCCTCGACAACTTATTAGTCTATACTACCATAACCGCATGAAAAAGTCAAGGTCTCGACAGAATCTCTCCGACGCGTTCGGTGAGCATTTCCGTCTGTGCCTCATTTCTTTTGTAATTCATGGCGGCTTTGTATATCTCTTCCAGTTCAAAATGTGCTCTCGACGCCTCGCTGAATGCCGCCTGCGCCCTTTGCAGACACACTTTTTCACACGAATCGAAAACGGCGTTGTCCCGTGAAAACGGATCGGATTTCAAGGTTATCACTTCACGAACGTCGGCGCTTTGCTCTCCGTCTTTACGGGTAATCCTGATCTTTCCGTTTTGCAAATGAACCGCGTCGATGATGTCTTCGCTGAGCGGAGAAACGATGCTGACGAAAGAAAGATCCCTCTTTTTCAGTTCGCAGACGAGAATCTTCATAAACACCGTTCCGGCGAGAGGATCGCCGTCGATCTTCACGATTTTCTCGAAATGCTCCGCATACGGCAGGGTGACAAATCCGAGATGACAAAATGCCGTTTTCAGACGAACGGAGGACGGCGCCTTTTCGTTTGCCAAAGGCAAAAGTGATCGTGCTTGTTTCGTGAACTTTTCGAGAATATACGACGGCAGCGGGGCTTTTGCCTCGTTCGTTTTCCCGGCGATCGAAAGGTAAAGATATCCCTCCCGGAACGCCTGCTTTTTTCTTTCGGTGATATGGAGGATCTGCGAGCGGCATTTTTCGAGTTTGTTTTCGTCAAAATTTTCACCGAGATTGACGATCGTATCGACGGCGCCGGGGATCACGGCGTCCCGCTCGTGCGGTGCCGTACCGTCGAGGATACCGACGCGCCTTTTTTCCGTCGACAGAACGATGCCGTCAAGCGATTTGGGATCCGAAGAACAGAAGTATTGATCAAGGGCAACCCCCGGGATCTTTTTCAGTTCCGAAAGCTTGCGCATGAGGGTGTTTTTTCCCGTTCCGGGACCTCCTTTCAGGACGTAGATGCGGTCGAAATTACCGGAATCGAAGATTTCTTTGAAATAACTGCGGAATCCCGAATATCCGTTTGCCGCGGCAAAATACGTATTTGTTTTTTCCACTTGACTCTCTCCCGAATAACAGTATTTTTTAATTGACAGGCGACGACTTTTGTGTTACAATGGTATGATACCGAAAAAGGAGGCGCGAAATGTCGTTTACGGAATCCGATAAAAATGATTTCTGGGATATTGACAAACTGGTCCCGCAGAAAAAAACGGTCGCGCATCCGCCCGAAAAACGGGTAGTCGGCGTCGAGTTTTCCGATGGCGTTCCCGAAACGGAAAATACCGCCGAAACGGAACTTTCCCTCCCGCCGCGAAAGCGTTTTTTGACCGAGGAAAGTTATACGCCCGCTTTCCATACGCTGATCACGAACGTGACCGTTTCCCGGTTCTCCGATCCTTACGACTTTTACGATACGTTCCGCAAAGCGGCGCTCCTTTTTTATGACGTAAAAGGGGAAGTCTCGCCTTTCGTGCCCTTTTATTCATATATGCCTCAGTACGCACAACTGACACCCGAACAGCGTGCATATTATTTTTATTTTCGCGATGAGCTCCGCCGCGGCGTTTATCTGAAGACGGATTGCTCGTATCTCTATCTCTACGTTTACGAGATCCTCAATCTTCCCGAAAAGATCAAGCCGGAGGAAGGGATCATCCGACTTTGCCGCCTTTGGGGCGCGTACCGGAAAGCCCTGCCCGCCATCGACAAGTATTTTTCCGTATGGGTCCAGGATTACTGCCTTTTGTACCGGCTGACGCCGCCGATGCTCGAAATGCGCGATTTTCTTTACGCCGTGACTGAAAAATCGGCATTCCGTGAATTTTTCTTTTCGCTTTCCGATATTACAACGGAAGACGGGTTTGCCTACACGCTTCGGACTTTTTCGGATTACGATCCGCGCTCGGGAAAATACGCGCTCGGCACCGAAAAAGAGACTTATATGAAATATATGCGAACCGCCCTCACTCCGGTTTTACAGGATATTGTCGCCAGGGGTGTCGAGTCTTGCCGGAAGAGAAGTGTGATCACGCGTGATACTTTCCCGTATTCGCTATGTACGCAAAAAGTCAAAGCGAGACTGAAGATAGAATATTGCCCGCTGTCGGAGGATACCGCCGTGCGGGAAACCGTGACCGCCGCCGTTAAATATACCGAAAATCTTTTGCGTGCGGCGCTCGGCGTGCGCAGCCGACTCTCTGTGCGGGACCTGCCGGAGCATTACCGACGCGCGATCGACGGATTCTTTTCCGGGATCCTTGCGGAAGCCAAACGGAAGAACGCTGAGAAGAACAAGCCGGAGTATGAGAAAAAATACGAAGCATTGTCCGTCGGATTTTCGATGGCGGGTGCCGGCGAGATCGAGCGCGATTCCTGGACGACGACGATGAAGCTCGTCCTTCCCGAGGCGGAAGAGTTGTCCGTCGGTGCGTCCGCTCCCGCAGAAACAACGGAAGCGGAAGAAATCCCGCCGATATCCGATTCCGTCGAAAAAAAAGACCGGTTCTTTTCCCATGAGGGAGAAGACGCGGCGTTTTTGTCCCGCTGCCTCGATCATCCCGAGAGATCCGGCGTTGTGGCAGATGCCTGCGCGGAACGGCTGAATACGATATTTTCCGACATGATCGGCGACGTTGTGCTCGAAAACAGAGACGATCTGTGGACCGTGATAGAAGATTACAGAGAGGATGTAAAAGAATGGCTGAAAAAACTGCCTCGGTGAACGTACCGAAACGAATTCTGAATACCCTGATCGGCGCGCTTTCCGCCGGCGTCGTCCCGCGTTGCGGCGCGGCGTATATCGCGATCGGCAGACAGGAAGAGATCGGCGCGATTCTCGGGGACTGTGAGACCATTGCCGACGGCGGCGCTGCCTGCCGGTTTCTGATCGGTCGGTACGGAAGCGGAAAAAGTTTCCTTATCCAGTTGATACGGACGTATTCGCTCGACCGTGATTTTCTGACCGTTGACGCCGATCTGTCTCCGGAGCGCCGTCTCTCGGGCGGAAACGGCTGCGGTCTTGCCACGTATCGAGAACTCGTCAGAAATATGGCTTCCAAAGCGGCTCCCGAGGGCGGGGCGCTCGGCACCGTACTTTCCCGTCATTACGCGAAGACGGCGGCGGAACTTGCCGCCGAGGGTATCTTTCCGGAAGACGGCAGTTTTGAGGCGGAACTGAAAAAGCGCGTGATCGTTACCGTTTCGGCGCTCGAAGGAGACGTTGGCGGTTTCGATTTTTCTCACGTGATCTCCGAATATTATATTGCCTGCGTTCATGACGATCAGACGAAAAAAAGCGCCTGTCTGCGCTGGCTTCGCGGGGAATACGCGAACAAGACCGAGGCAAAAGCCGAACTCGGCTTTTCCGTCAGCACCGTCGTGTCCGACGATAACTGGTATCATTTTATCAAACTTTTCGCGCTTTTTGCGAAGCAGATCGGTTATCGCGGACTGCTCGTCTTCATCGACGAGTGCGTGAATCTCTATAAGATCCCGAACCGCATTTCGCGGGAGTCCAATTACGAAAAGATCCTTTCCGTTTTTAACGACGTATTACAGGGGAAAGCGCCGTATCTCGGCGTCTTTTTCGGCGGAACGCCGCAGTTTCTCGAGGATCAGCGGCGCGGTCTTTTCAGTTACGAAGCTTTGAAAAGCCGTCTTGAAGACTCTCGTTACGCGTCTCTCGGTTTTCAGAATCTCTCGTCTCCCGTTATCCGCCTGCGCCGGCTCTCGGACAACGAACTTCTGGCACTCGTCTGCCGGCTCAACAAACTTTTCATGCAGAAAGAGAATCTCGAAAAGCCGCTTCTGACGGACGAACAGACCGAAAGTTTTTTGCGTTCCGAGTTGTCGCGTGCCGGTGCCGCCGAAATGGTGACGCCGCGTGAGATCATACGCGATTATCTGACGATGCTGGAAATCCTGAAAAATAACGAAAAAGCCGATGTTTCCGATTTTCTTTCCCATATCGCGGCACAGCCCGCTCCCGCCGCTTTACCGGATGAAGGTGCTGTGTCAAGCCCGAAAATCGGACTTTTCGACATTGAAATATAAGAGGGTATTATGACGGAAGCGGACAGACTATTTTCGAAATTTCCCGACTTCATCAAAGAATATATCTATTCTCACGGCTGGACTTCCATCCGTGAGATCCAGCTGGAGGCGGCGCGCGTCATTTTTGAGACGGACGACAATCTTCTGCTTTCCTCTTCCACGGCTTCCGGAAAGACCGAGGCGGCTTTTTTCCCGATTCTCAGCGATCTTTACGAACACCCCTCCGAAAAACGAACCGTTGAGGTTTTGTACGTCGCGCCGCTGAAATCGTTGATCAACGATCAGTTTTACCGCCTGGAGGAAGTATTGCAGGCATCGAACGTCGCTCTGACGCACTGGCACGGCGACGTCGGCGCCTCCCACAAAAACAAACTGCTGGAAAATCCGTCCGGCATTCTCCAGATCACGCCGGAATCTCTTGAAGCCATGCTGATCCACCGCCCGAACGACATTCCGCGTCTTTTCGGCGGACTTCGCTTCGTCGTTCTTGACGAGATCCACGCCATGATCGGGAGTGACAGAGGAAGTCAGGTGCTTTGCCAACTACAGAGGATCGGGCATCTGATCGGCCGCCATCCACGCAGGATCGGTCTTTCTGCGACACTCGGCGATACCGGGATCGCCGCCGACTGGCTCGGCGCCGGGAGCGGCAGGAATACCGCGGCGCCGGTCCCGCTGAAAACACCGCTCCGCTGGCGGCTTCTCATGAATCATTTTTTCATTCAGAATCCGATGAGCGCGAAAGCGGCGTCCGTTGCCCGTGAAGACGGCATGACGGATGTGAATACCGATCCCGGTTTTGCTTTTCTTTACAACGCCGTGTCCGATAAAAAAGCTCTCGTGTTCTCCAACTCCCGAGAAGAGACGGAATACGTCACGGCGACGCTTCGGCAGATCGCGAAAAACAGGGGGGAAGAAGACGTTTTTCTCATCCATCACGGCAATCTTTCCGCCGCGCTCCGTGAGGAAGCCGAATCCAAAATGAAAGACGAATCCGAGACACGCGCCGTGACATGTGCCACGGTGACGATGGAACTCGGTATTGATATCGGAAAACTCGAAAGAGTGGCGCAAATGGGTGCCCCGACGACGGTGTCGGGTTTCTTACAGCGGCTCGGACGGTCCGGCAGACGCGGGAACCCGCCCGAAATGATTATGGTGTACAGGGAAGAGACGCCCTTGCCGAATACGCCGTTGCCTTATCTTATCCCGTGGGAACTTCTGCGAGGGATCGCCATCGTGGACTTATACGCTTCGGAACGGTTCATAGAACCGCCGAGGATCAAAAAAATGCCGCTCAGTCTCGCTTTTCATCAGACGCTCAGTATTCTCGCGTCCTCGGGAGAACTGACGGCGAAAACCTTGGCGGAAAAGGTGCTTTCGCTTCCTCCGTTTTACGGTTTTCCCCGCGAGACCTATCGCGCGCTTCTTGTGGATATGGTCAATTCCGATTATCTCGAAATGACGGAAAATAAGGGAATGATCGTCGGGCTTGCCGGTGAGAGGATACTGAACAGTTACAAGTTCTTTGCGGTTTTCAAGGACAGCGAGGATTATACCGTCAGAAACAAAACGGAGGAGATCGGGACGATCACGACGCCTCCGCCGGTCGGTGACCGTTTTGCCCTCGCGGGCAGAGTATGGGAAGTCACCGATACCGATCTGCCGCACAAACTGATCTTCGTCAAAGCGGTCGAAGGAAAAATGGAGGTCTCCTGGCCAGGAGGGTCCGGGGAGATCCACACACGCCTGCTCGAGACAATGCGCGACGTCCTATTCAACGGCAAAGAATACGCGTTTCTCTCGGAAAGCGCGAAAAAACGCCTCGACGATGCACGAAAGATCGCCGCGATCGCAAAGATGAATGAAAAACTCTTCATTCCGCTCGGCGGTAACAGTTTCGTCCTGTTTCCCTGGCTCGGCACGCGTTCGTTCCGCACGATGAAGCGTTTTCTGATGAGATACGCCGGGGAACTCGGACTTTCGGACGTGCAGAGCGAGGGCTGTTGCTTCATCACATTCAAAAGCAAGTGCCGCGACGCGGACGAGCTCGCCCGCGCCGTAGGTTCCGTTCTGCGCCGCGACGGTGTGGACGTATCCAAACTGGTATTTTCCGGGGAATGCCCGGTGTTTGACAAATACGATGATTTCATTGATCCCGAACTGTTGCGGGAGGCGTTCTGTGCCGACCGTCTGTTGGGCGACGAGATCATAAAACGATTCGGGGAGGACGTATGATTTACGATCTTTTGGCGCCGATATACGACAAAGTCAACGGCGATCTCGATTACGGCATCTGGGCGGAATCCGTCATGGATACCGTAAAGCGGGAGTTCAGGGGAAAAGCCGAACTCGGGCTGGATCTCGGTTGCGGGACCGGTTCTATGACGATACCTCTCGCAAAACTCGGGCTCGATATGATCGGGGTTGACGCGTCGCCGGAAATGCTGACCGTTGCGCGCGAGAAAGCAGAGGCGGCGAAAACAAAAAAGCCGATCCTCTGGCTTTTGCAGGACATGACAAAGTTTGAGTTGTACGGGACCGTGGACGTCGCCGTTTCGACGCTTGACTGTCTCAATCATCTGACACGGGAGTCGGATTTCAAAAAGACGCTTTCTCTCGTTCACAATTATCTCTCGCCGGGCGGGCTTTTCTTCTTTGATCTCAATACACCTTACAAGTTCAAAAACGTTTACGGCAACGAGGTCTATACCGTTGAGACCGACGACTGCTTCTGCATCTGGGAAAACCGCTATCACGAAAAAACGGGGATCTGTGATTTTTCCATCACACTTTTCCACGAACGGGAAGACGGTAGTTATCTTCGTTTTGACGACGTTCAGAAAGAGAAGTGCTATCCGCGAGAAAAAGTCGAAAAATGGTTATGTGAGGCGGGCTTTGACGTGATCGGTGTTTATGCCGACGCAAAAGGAGAACCTCTCACGGACACGAGCGGACGGATGTTTTTCGTCGCCCGCTGCAGAAAGGACAATCCATGAAAAATGATACGCAAAAATCCGCGGTGTTCCGCGGTATGACTCACGACGGCAGTGCGAGGATCCTCGTCGCCGATACGAAGGATATGGTCAACGAGATGATCCGTCTTTTCGGTACTGCCAAGACTGCTACGGCGGCGATGGGACGCGCCCTGACGGCGGCATCCATGATCGGGACGCTTCTGCCGGATCCCGGGAATACCGTGACGATCACCTTTTCGGGTGACGGTGAGATAGGAAAACTCATCGCCGTCGGCGATTACGACGGAAACGTGAAAGGGTTTATCGGAAATCCCGGCGCAGATCCCGAGAGAAAGCCGAACGGAAAACTCGACGTCGGAGGTGCAATCGGAAAAGGGACGCTGACGGTCGTGAAGGACTTCGGAAACGGGGAACCGCAGACCGGAATGATCGAGATCCGCTCGGGTGAGATCGCGGAAGATCTCGCGGCTTATTTTGCCGAAAGTGAACAGGTGCCGACGCTGCTGACGCTCGGCGTGCTGGTCAACCCCGACGGCTCTTGCAAGGCGGCGGGCGGTGTTCTGATCCAGCTTTTGCCGTTCCCGGACGAGGAGACGGTCGTGAAAATCGAGAATAACGCGTCGGCACTTTCCTCTGTCTCGACGCTTTTGTCGGAGGGCAAATCGCTTCGGGAGATCGCTGACATTGCTCTTGACGGTGTGCCTTACGATCCTTTTGATACCGTCTTTGTCAAATACGCCTGCGATTGTTCGCGGACGCGAATGAAGAAAAAGGTGCTTTCTCTGGGCAAAAAACAGGTCGCGGAACTTCTCGATGAGCAGGAAAAAGAGGGCAAACCGCGTGAACTGACGGCGATCTGCCGTTTCTGCAACAAAGAGTACACGTATAAGGAAAGCGACCTGATCCGCAAGGAATGATGAAAACCGCTTGAAAACGGTCGAAATGAAGAGTATAATGATGAAAAATATAAACGGAGAAAACACCATGGAAAAATTGATCGGAAACGCCGTCGTCGGACAGTCCGGAGGACCAACATCGGCAATCAACGCTACGCTCGCAGGCGTGATCTCGGGACTGCAAAAGGCGGCCGCGCTCGGAACCGTAAACACGATCTACGGTATGAAAAACGGAATCACCGGTCTTATGAACGAGCGTTTCATTGATCTTTCCGCCATGCCGGAGGATGCGCTTTGCTCTCTGTCTCTGACGCCCGCGGCGGCACTCGGTTCCTGTCGGAAAAAACTGCCGGAGCCCTCTGAAGATCCCGCATTTTTTGAGAGTCTGTACGCCGTCTTCAAGAAATACGATATACGTTATTTCTTCTACATCGGCGGCAACGATTCCATGGATACCGTGAAAAAACTGTCGGAATACGCAAAGATCTCCGGTGAAACATACGAGATGCGATTCATCGGCGTTCCGAAGACCATCGACAACGATCTGCTGCTGACCGATCACACGCCGGGTTACGGTTCGGCGGCGAAATATATCGCGACGTCGGTCAAAGAAGTCCTTTTCGATATCGCCGTCTATGACGTTCCCGCTGTGACGATCGTTGAGATCATGGGGCGCGATGCCGGTTGGCTGACCATGGCGGCGGCACTTCCGAGACTGTCCGGCGGCAGGGAGCCGAATCTCGTTTATCTTCCCGAACGGACTTTTTCCGTCGAAGAATTCATCGAGGACGTCCGTGCGGAACTTTCCAAAAATCCCGCCGTGCTTGTCGCCGTTTCCGAGGGCATCCGCCTCGCTGACGGGGAATACGTGGGTGCCATGGCACAGTCCGGCGCGACCGACGTTTTCGGTCATAAATATCTTGCGGGCACGGCTCGCACGCTGGAACGCATCGTGAAAGAGAAGATCGGATGTAAAGTCCGTTCGATGGAACTCAACCTTTTACAGAGATGCGGCGCACATCTCGCTTCCGCAACCGATATTGCCGAATCCCGAGGGGTAGGCAAATTCGCCGTTTCTGCGGCGCTCTCCGGGGAAAGCGGCGTTATGGCTGCTTTTCGTCGCAACGACGGGGAAGTATATAGCGTCGGATACGTCACATATCCCGTCAATAACGTTGCCAACGGTGTGAAGACGGTTCCCGACGCGTTCATCAACGAGCGCGGCAACGGTATCACCGACGCGGGGCTCCGTTACATTGCCCCCTTGATCACAGGGGAAACCGACCTGCATTTTGAAAACGGAATGCCGGATTACTTTTCCTTTGAAAATAATTAAAAAATTGCAAAAAAACGCTTGACATTTCCGCATCACGGAGTTATAATATCATGACGCATGCTGATAGGCCCCAAAAGTACCGCAAGGTCGCCCATGGCAGCGATTACACACGAAAGTGAGGTGCTTTTTCATGTTCGCTATTTTCGTAACGGGCGGAAAACAGTACAAGGTATCCGAAGGCGACGAGATTTTCGTCGAAAAACTCGGACTTGAGGTCGGCGAGATCGTGACTTTCGACCAGGTCCTTGCTGTGAAAGCCAAAACGCTCAAAGTCGGAACCCCCTGCGTTAAGGGTGCTACCGTAACCGCTTCTGTCCTGAAGAACGGAAAATCCAAGAAAATCGACGTTATCCGTTATAAGTCCAAGAAAAACGAAAAGAAGAAGATCGGTCATCGTCAGGATTACACGAAGATCCGTATTGACAAGATCGAGGCCTGATTCTTTATGACGACCATCATTTTTTATAAGTCCGAAGGTTATTACTACGGATTTGAGGAACAAGGTCATACGGGATACGGCGAGTCCGGGGACGACGTTCTCTGTGCCGCGCTTTCCAGCATGACGATGCTCATTATCAATGCGATCGAAGTGTCTTTTGCTTCCGACGTGGATTATAAAATTGATGATAAGACCGCAGATATCACTCTGACGGTCAAGAGCGCCCTTCCCAAATACGAGAAAGACGAAAAAAAGCAGTTCGCCGCTTCCGGTCTTATACAGGCATATTACTTTCAGCTCATGGATCTCGTCGAGGATTATTACGAATATCTCGACGTCAAAGAGATCGAAAGACCGATATGACTGCAGCCACCCAAAACTATACGGAGGTAAAAATCATGTTGAAGATCAGCTTACAATTCTTCGCTCATAAAAAGGGCGTTGGTTCTACAAAAAACGGCCGTGATTCCGAGTCCAAAAGACTTGGTGTGAAAAAAGCGGACGGTCAGGCTGTCGTTGCCGGCAACATCATTGTCAGACAGCGCGGCACGAAGATCCATCCCGGCAAGAACGTCGGAATCGGGTCCGATGATACGCTTTTCGCTCTGATCGACGGAAACGTCAGATTCGAGCATATCGCCGGCGGCAAAAAACAGGTCAGCGTTTACGCTGCGGAATAAACAGAAAATCGACTGTTGCGCCGTTTGTAACAGTCGATTTTTGTATAAAAGGAGGATATTATGGCTGTACTTGTAACAGGCGGAACCGGTTATATCGGTTCACACACCGTCGTCGAACTTCAGAATGCCGGGGAAGAGGTCATCATCGTCGATAACCTTTCCAACAGCAAGCTTTGCGTCGTGGACAGGATCGAGGCCATCACGGGAAAACGTCCTTTGTTCATTCTCTGCGATCTTCTGGATGAAGCGATGCTCGAAAAAGTGTTCGCCGAGCACACGAATATTACGTCCGTGATTCACTTCGCCGGATTGAAGGCCGTGGGTGAATCCTGCCAGATTCCTCTTTGGTATTACTATAACAATCTGACCGGAACGCTGAATCTGCTTCGTTGTATGCAGAAATACGGCGTTTGCAATCTCGTGTTTTCTTCTTCCGCCACGGTTTACGGTGTACCGAAAAGCGTACCGATCCGCGAGGATTTTCCGCGTTCCTGTACCAATCCGTACGGAGAAACGAAACTGATGATCGAAAAGATCCTCGAAGATACGGCGAAAGCCGATCCCGCTTTTTCGTTCTGCAACCTGCGGTATTTCAATCCGATCGGTGCGCACGAGAGCGGTCTGATCGGAGAAGATCCCCGCGGTATTCCGAACAATCTTATGCCTTATATCACGAAAGTCGCGATCGGCAAACTCCCGGTTCTCGGTGTGTTCGGAAACGATTACGATACGAAGGACGGCACCGGCGTGCGGGATTATATTCACGTCGTCGATCTCGCAAAAGCCCATCTTTCCGCTCTGAAGTATATTGAGGGCAGAAAAGGGTGCGACGCGATCAATATCGGGACGGGCGTCGGTTACTCCGTTCTCGAAATGGTCGAGGCATTCGGACGCGCCTGGGGTGCGCCTATTCCTTATGAGATCAAAGGACGTCGCCCGGGCGACATTGATATCTGCTATGCGGATCCGACAAAAGCTTTTGAGGTTCTCGGGTGGAAAGCGGAACGCGGGCTTGACAAAATGTGTGAGGATTCCGCCAGATGGCAAAAACAAAATCCCGACGGATACCCGGATTGATTATGGAAAACCTGAAAAAGAAAAAATTGTTTCTTTTGGATATGGACGGAACTCTTTATCTCGGGGACCGTCTTTTTCCGTTTACTTCGGATTTTCTGAAAACCGTGAAAGATATCGGCGGCAGATACGTTTTCGTCACGAATAACTCTTCCAAGGGAACGGACGCTTTCGTTGAAAAAATGAAAAGACTCGGCATTTTTGCCACGGAGGACGATTTTCTGACTTCGACGGATGCCACGGTCGCTCTCATAAGGCAAAAATACAAGGATATTTTGTTTTACGTCATGGGCACTTCGACGTTTATCGAAACCCTTAAAAAAGAGGGGATACCCGTCACCGAGGATCTTGACGATTATTCAAAGATCGGCGGCGTTCTGATCTCCAATGATACGGAACTGACGTTCCGAAAACTGTCGGATATATCGCTTCTTTTGTCTGACAAAGAAAAAGATACCGTGTACCTTGCCACCAATCCCGATTTCGTTTGTCCGACGGAGTTCGGATATGTTCCCGACTGCGGATCTTTTGCTGAAATGTTGAGAAAAGCGACGGGGAGAACGCCGTACTTCATCGGGAAACCGAATCCGGATATGTTGCTTTCCGCGATGGAAAAATTCGGATATGAAAAGGATGCGTGCCTCGTCATAGGTGATCGACTTTACACCGATATCTCCGCCGGCGTAAACGCGGGTATGGATACGGCTTTCGTTTTATCCGGGGAAGGGACGAAAGAAGATCTTTTAACGTACGATGTCAAACCGACCGCCGTTTATAAGCACGTCGGAGAACTCGCCGTTTTTTTACGAAACGCCAACAAAATGTAAAAAGCGGATGGTTTTTTTGAATTATCGAAAAACTTTGTTATTTTGTAATGTTTCAACAAAAATATACAGCTGTTTTTGTCATAATGTCAAATCATTTCAAAAAAACAGCTGTTTTTATTTTTTTGGATATTGAATCTTGAAAATTCTATGTTAAGATGAGACAGGAGAAAGAAGAATAGTATTTGTTACGTTCTTTTTTTGAAGAAAAACGCGCAATCGTGATCTTCCTCTGCCGCCGGATAGAGTACCGTTTTTCGGCAAAAAAATCAAGAAAGGCAAAACGAATGAAAAAGTTAATTTCCTTGTTCCTCGTTCTCATGCTCATCTTCGCCTGCGCTTCATTGGTCGCCTGCGGTAATACGCAGATCGACGGAAATGAAACGGATCCCACGCCGTCCGGCAATGATGGAGGCGATGATCAAAATGATGACGAAGGAGGTCAGATCGCGCCTCCCACGGTCGTTCCCGGCGAAGTCGTCGAATCCGACGTCGAGTGCGTCAACCCCGCCTGGACGACTGCCCAGACGCTCATCATGTCTATCAACGATTCTTCCGATAATAACGTTCTGCAGGCAGGCGGAAGAGCGTACGTCTCCGGTAATAACAATTAT
>JAZLLY010000032.1:0-11193 GCA_045598385.1 Eubacteriales bacterium
TGCTGACCGCCGGAGAGCTGTTTCGGCAGATTGTCCGTCTTTTCCGCGAGTCCGACGCGTTCCAGTTCGTTTTTCGCACGGGGAAGCCGCTCTTTTTTCGGCACTTTACCGTAAAAGAGGGGCAAAAGCACGTTGTCCTGTGCCGAAAGACGCGGAAGAAGCTGAAAATTCTGAAAAATGAAGCCGACGGTCTCGTTGCGGAGTTTTGCCATCTCTTTTTCCGTGAGGGAAGAAACGGGGCGTCCCATAAGGTCGTATTCACCGCTGTCGGGCTTGTCGAGAAATCCGATGATATTCATAAGGGTGGATTTACCGGATCCCGACGGACCGAGAATAGAGACGAATTCGCCTTTTTTTACCGTGAGGGAGATGCCGTGCAGAACGGGAAAGGAAACTTCACCCATACGGTAGGTTTTTTTGATATCCCGAAGTTCCAAGAGGATTTCGCCGTTACTCATCAGAACAGAGAACTGAGGAGCGATTCTTCCGCGGTGTAGCGGATGGCGTCGCCCTTGTGTAAGTCGTATCCGGCGGCGGGTGCGACGGCGGCGTCTTTACCCGTCGAGAGAATGATTTCGATATAAACGCGGGTATCCTTGTTGTCTTCGTCCACGACGAGGACGTACGGCGCGTTGGCATCATTATAATATATACACTTCGTCGGGACGATCAGTTTGTCCGTGACGACGGTCTTCTGTGCCGTAATCGTGACGGAATAGTTCGAGAGCAGTTGCGTTTTTTCGACGTTTTTCTCCCGGTCGATCCCGAGACTCTCGACCATCGCCTCGTCGAGATCTTCGCTGTAGTAAGAGTAATCACCGACATTTTTGCCGTTTTCGTCCGTCCCGATCTTCGGGAAGATCAGTCGTGCGTAAAGATTGAAATACGAAACGCCGGAGACGTTGCTCGAAGTTTTGATCTCCGTGATCTCGGCGACGACTTTAACGGAGGAGAGCGCGTTGATACCGACGGAGGCGTAAACCTTTTCGCCGGCGTTCATACGGCTGTTGATAGGCGCGACGTCGTACTCGCTGAGGGTAAACACGGTGAACCATTCCTCAAAAGCGATATGCATCACATCGTCGTTGATCTTGATATAGTCGCCGTCAATGACGGAGATCCCGCTGAGCGTATAGGAAAAACTGTCGATATGGGATATGCTGTCCTTGAGACGGTCGGTGATCATTTCGGTCGTGACGGTCACCCATTTATCGGGATCGTTCTCTTCCTGAATGAAAGAATCGTTGAAATTCTGCACTTTGAGGTAGCCGGTCTCACGGTCCAACAGATAATCCAAGAGGGTTTCGGCGTTCGTGAATTCGTGAGCAAACGCCGTTTCCCGTGCCAGCGCCGCCACCGTGTAATCAATGGTGACGGGTTTGAGTTTGAAGATGACTTCACCGCTGTCGGAAGAAGAGACCGTATAAGTCCCGTCCGCATATTTGGGATTGACGTAAGCCACGCGATAGAGCAGCGGCTCGTCCCCGTTGTTGTTGATGAGTGCCTGAATAAGAGAGCGGGTGGCGACGTCATCGGAATCCGTGATCGCTCCGTCCGCGAGAGCGGCGGCGAGCGGTACGTCGATATCGGTGGAGATCTTTTGGATCACGCCGTTGGAAGACAAGTTGCTCGACAAAGCCCCGAAAGTTACTGTCGTCGTGTTTTTGTTTGCGGAGTCATCCGTTTTCGATGAAAAGCGGATGATCAGAAATACCGCCGCCGTCAACATGATGACGAGAAAGGAAACGACGAGTATTTTTTTCCATAGTGACATCTGATTCATGAAAGACAGACCTCCGATCTAATCGTTTTTATCGTTGACAATATTGTAACCAATCATACGGGGGTTGTCAAGAAAAAGGGCGCAGTGTTTCCATTTTAGACATATTTTTGCAATTATAGGACGGATCTTGCCGGATGTTATCAAAACAAAACGGGAAATAAAAGCAAGGTCAGAATGACGCCGAAAACGCCGTTGAGTGCTTTCCCGAAGAGAAAACGGGAGAAAGACATACCATAAGGAATGAAGAGAGAATAACCCTGAAAGAGAAAAGAAAATCCGGTAAAACAGGCAGAGAATGAAAGCAGGCAGGCACAGAAACGAGAGAGCCCGAGCGAGCCAGTCAAAGAAACGGATGAAGTGATCTCGAAGAGTGACACGGCAAGATAGGAGAATGGAGAGGGAAGAAGAGCAAAAAGGCGGCAGATCCCGGAAAACAGGGCGATAAAACCGCAGACGCAAAGACTTTTCTCCAAAGCGGTGCGAACGGAGCCGACGAGCGAAAACGATGGCGAAGGGACGGCGGGTATCGTCGTATCGTAGGGTTGATGAATGCCGAAAAGAAATCCTGTAAGAAGAGAAGTCAAAACGGCGAGAACATAAAGATAAATGCCGAAATAAAGATCTCCGAAAGCACCGCCCGCACAGCCGATCAGAAAGGCGGGAGAGGGAACGGAAGATAACAGGAAGATCCTTTCACATTCGTCTTTCGTGAGCACGCCCGTTTGATAACGTGACAAGGCGGAGACGATACCGAGAGGGAAGCCGAAGAGCAACCCGAAAAAAACCGGGATAAAGGCGGCAGGCGGCAAGTGAAAGATTTTGGAAAAGAGGCGGGAAAAGGGAGAAAAATAAACGTCGCGCGCGTAGGCGGCAAAGAGATCCGATAGGATCATAAGGGGAAAAAGGCGGGGAAAAACGGAAGAAACGAAAATCAAAAGACCGCTTTTGATACCGTCGGCGATCGCAACGGAAAAGCGGTAGGTGACAGCAAAAAGAAAAAACGAAAGCAGAAAAAGAAGAAAAGAAAGACGCTTTTCCGCCTTTTGGGAAGAGAAAGAAACAGGCATGAAAGAGGGCTCCCGTCCATAAACTGTACTATACCTTTATGAAAAAGGAAGACGGATCATGACGGAAAAAGGCGGAAAGAACAGCCAAAAAAAGAAAGAAAAAACCTTTCGGAAAACGACGTTTCGCATGGAGGGGGAAAGTCGGCGCGACGGCTTCGCCATTTCGTTTTCCGGGGTTCGTTCGGTGACGGAATGTACGGGAGAATACGTCGAGTTCAGGACAAAAGATCGTACTTTTCGTGTCTTTGGGGAAGACATGAGTATTACGATTCTTGATGAAGAAATGATCATGATTTGCGGTCATTTACAGGAGATAAAGTTCTGAAATGCAAATAATACATTACAAAATATGCGGTTTTTACGTCATTAAAGTCGAAAAATCGAAAGCGGCACGTGCCTTTAACGCCCTGATGAAAAACGGGATATGCGCCGTCACCGCCGGGGATGACGGATTCTGTATTCATCCGACAGACAAAAGAAAAATCGAAGCCGCTCTCGTCGGCATACCTTATACCGTTTCCGCTCTTCGCGGGCTTCCGTCGATCGTACGTCCCGCACTTTCACACGCCGGTGCCTTTCTCGCCGTCCTGCTCTGCGCCGTTTTGTTTTTCGCATTACGCCTTCGCGTCTTTGACATTCGGGCGGAGGAGGACTCCGAGGTGCCGCTGTCCGTGATCGAGCGGGAACTGTCAAACGTCGGTTTTTCCGCGGGAACGAAATGGAAAGAGTCGGATCTTTCCGTGATTGAAAACGCCGTTCTTTCCGCTTCGGATGAGATCGGTTGGATCGGGATTCACAGAAGGGGAGCGGTCGCTTACGTCGGCGCAAGAAAGAAAACGGAAAAGGAAAGTGAGCCGGTCCCCGTCGGTTACGCCAACGTCGTCGCAGCGTTTGACGGCGTCGTCGAAGAGATCACGGTCAAAAAGGGGACTGCCGTCGTGGCGGTCGGCGATACGGTCAAAAAAGGAGATCTTCTGATTTCGGGGATCCAAAACGTGGGAAGCGCGACGGTCTTTACGGAAGCGGCGGGAGAAGTCGGCATCCGCACGACGGAATCCATGGAAATATCCGTTTTGTTCGAATCGGAGAAACCCGTTTTGGAAAAACGGGGGATCGCCTCTTTCGGCATCGTGATTTTCGGAAAGGAAATCAATATTTTCAAAAACAGTAGAAAATACACGCCCGAGTGTGTTATAATAAATAAAAATACAAGAGCCGTCGTTTTGGGAAAATACCGTTTGCCGATCGCCGTTTCGGTCTGTTACGCTTTCGCGACTGAGTCGGAAAAAAAGGTTTTGTCGGAAGCCGACGCCGAGAACACGGCTAAGTCCCGTTTTGAAACGGCACTTCGTTTACGTCTTTCCGACGCCGATCTTTTGAATCTGCGTTACGACAGCGTCTTTTCGGAAGACGGCTGCAGCGTTGTCGGGGAATATACGGCGATCCGGCAGGGCGGAAAGACGGTAGAGATCGCGATTGAACGGTAAAGGAGCAGGATATGGCAGAGAAAATCGTATTGACCGCCTCATCGGCACAAACTTCCGCGCTTTTCGGACCTTTTGACGAGAACGTCAAGATCATCGAAAATACGTTCGGCGTTCGTGTCGCAAACCGAAAATGGGAGGTCGGCGATTCCGACGCCATCGTCATTACGGGGGCAGACGACGCCGTTTCCCTTGCCGAACGGACGTTCCGATGCCTATTACACCTCACGGGAGCCGGTGACGATATCAGCCCCGAAACGCTGGAATACGCGATCCGTCTCGTAAAAAGCGACGAAGACGCGCTCGCCGAGGATATCGGCTCCGATATTATGATGGTGACCAACAAAGGAAAACCCATCAAAGCCAAGACTGCCGGGCAGAAGCGGTATGTCGAGATGATCCGGAAAGAAACCGTCATTCTCGGCGTCGGTCCCGCCGGAACGGGAAAAACGTTTCTCGCGGTGGCGATGGCGGTGCTGGCACTCCGGGAACGCCGCGTGGACCGCATCGTTCTGACGCGCCCTGCCGTGGAGGCGGGCGAACGGCTCGGATTCTTGCCGGGAGACCTGCAAAGCAAAATAGATCCGTATCTGCGGCCGCTTTACGACGCGCTTTTCGAGATGCTCGGCGCCGAAAACTTCAGCAGGCATATCGAACGCGGGACGATCGAGATCGCGCCGCTTGCTTATATGCGCGGAAGAACCCTGGATTCTTCTTTCATCATTCTCGATGAAGCGCAGAATACGACGGAAGAGCAGATGAAAATGTTTCTGACGCGCCTCGGCGCCAATTCCAAAGCGGTCGTCACAGGCGATCTTTCGCAGACGGATCTGCCGGACGGAAAAAGGAGCGGTCTTTCCGTCGCGCGGGAGGTGCTGAAGAACGTCGAGGGCGTCGGGATCTATGAGTTTTCACCGCGCGACGTTGTCAGACATCATCTGGTACAGAGGATCATCGAGGCATACGATAAGTTCGATAAGGAAAAAAAGGAACGCCGCCGTAACGGTTGACAGGCGGTATTTGACGAACATGATAAAAAGACTGAAAGTTGATTTTTCCGTGGCGACCGACGGGTTGCAAGTCCCGGCAAAACTGAAAAGACGGATAAAGACGGCGATCCGGAAAACGCTGAAGGCAGAGGACTTTGCCTACCCTGCGCGGGTGTCCGTCACGTTCTGCGACAACGATTATATTCACGGACTCAATAACGAATACAGAAACGTGGACAGGCCCACGGACGTTCTCTCTTTCCCGCTTTACGACGGCGGATGCTTTGACGAAGAAGAGTGTAAGGGGTGCGCCGTCCTCGGAGATATCGTCCTTTCTTTGGAAAGGGCTGCCGAGCAGGCGGAAGAACTCGGCCACTCGTTACTGCACGAGGCGGTTTTTCTGTCGATCCATTCGACGCTCCACCTCTTGGGGTACGACCATGAACGCGGCGCGGAAGACGAAGAGATCCAGTGCGCAAAACAGAGAGAAATCATCGGGAGTATGAAAATATGACGAAGACCGGTTTTATTGCCATCGTAGGACGTCCGAACGTCGGAAAATCCACGCTTCTCAATACCATTCTCGGAGAGAAAGTGGCGATCACGTCCAAAAAACCGCAGACGACGAGGAACCGTATCACCGGTATTTTGACCGACGGCGAAAAACAGTTTGTCTTTATGGACACGCCGGGCATCCACAAGCCGAGGACAAGACTCGGCGATTACATGATGAAGACCGCGGAAGAGACGCTCACCGGGGTCGATGCCTCTATTCTCGTGGTGGAAGCCAGAGAAGCGGTAGGCGATATCGAAGCGGGCATCATAGCGAAATTCAAGGCGTCCGGGATGCCGGCGATCCTCGTTATCAACAAGGTGGACGCCGTCAGCCGCGTCAACGTGATAAAGACCATCGACGCTTACGCGAAAGCGTTTGATTTTGCCGCTGTCGTTCCGCTTTGTGCCAAAAACGGAAAGGGTGTTGACGCGCTTCTTTCGGAGTGTGAGCAGTTCCTGTACGAAGGAGATTTTATGTTTCCCGCGGACGAGTTCACCGATCAGCCGGAGAGGCAGATCGCCGCGGAGATCATCCGTGAAAAACTCCTCCGCGTCCTCGACGAGGAGATCCCGCACGGCACCGCCGTCGCCATCGAGGAATGGAAAGAGAAGAAAGACGTCGTTTCGATCCGCGCCGAGATCTACTGCGAAAAGGCATCCCATAAAGGGATCATCATCGGCAAAAACGGCGCGACCGTCAAGACGATCGGTACTTACGCAAGGGAAGACATCGAAAAAATGCTCGGCGTCCGCGTCTATCTCGATCTCTACGTGAGGGTGAAAGAAAACTGGCGCGACAGCGATTTCAATATTCAGAACTTCGGGTACCGGGATCCGCAGTCATGATGACCGAAGAAGTGAAAGGACTTGTGATCCGCACGGTGGACGTCAGGGAATCCGACCGCATGATCACGATTTTTACCGAAGAAAAAGGCGTCGTTTCGGCGATGGCACACGGTGCCAGGACGCTGAAGAGCCGTCAGATGAGTTCGACGATGCAATACTGCTACGGCAGTTTTGTCCTCGTGAAAAGAGGCGATCTTTACTGGGTGCGGGAGGCGTCGCTCATCGAGAGTTTTTTTGACATCCGCAAGAGCGTTGACGGGCTTGCCCTCGCCTCGTATATCTGCGAGATCTTGTCTTTCGTGACGGTGGAAGAGGCGGAACGTGAGCTTCTTCGTCTGTCTCTCAATTCGCTTTTTGCGATCGGTACGGGAAAATACCCGATCGGAAAGATCAAGGCCGCTTTCGAGATTCGCACCGCCGCGATCCTCGGCTTTATGCCGGACGTGCTTTCCTGCCGCTGTTGCGGGGAAAAGAACGGGGATTTTATCCTCGACGTGATGGGTGGAGACATCCTCTGTCTCTCCTGCCGCGACAGTATGCAAAATCTGAAAACGGCGTATGAGGACGACGGTCACGAGGCACATCTCGTCTGTCTTCTCCCCGCCGCCGTCAGAATGGCGTTTACTTACTGTATTTACTGTCCCCTTGAAAAAATGTTTTCGTTTGAACTGTCCGACGGGGAGGACGTTCCGCTTTTTGAAAGAGCGGCGGAAACGTATCTTGTCAACCACCTTGAAAGGTCTTTCAAGACCCTTGATTTTTATCACGGAGTGAAACGATAATGCCCTTCAGCCGAAAGATGCTCGATACGCTCGAATACGGAAAGATCATCGCCATGCTGGCAGACGCCGCAGCTACGCCCGGTGCCCGCGCCATGGCGCTTTCGCTTTTGCCGTCGGACGATTACGACACCGTCGTTTTGCGTCAGTTGCATACGAAAGATGCGAAAAGACTTTTACTGTTCAAGAGTTACCCCTCCTTTTCCGCTCCCGAGAGCGTTCTTTCCTCCTCGGAGCGAGCGTACAAGGGCGCGGTTTTGTCACCGTCGGAACTTCTGGACATCGCGTCGCTTCTGCATTCGGCAAGAGGGCTTCTCGATTATATCAATACCGATATTCCTTTTACCACCTCTCTTGACGAAATATTCCGCCGTATCATACCGAACCGCGCTTTTGAAGATAAGATCACAAGGGCCATCCTGTCGGAGGATATGATCGCCGACGAGGCAAGCCCGACGCTCGCCGATATCCGTCGGAAGATCCGTGCGACGAACAATCAGATCAAGGACGCGCTTCAGAGTTATATCGGCGGAAACCGCATCAGTTATCTACAGGAAAATATCGTCACGATGCGCAACGGACGCTACGTCGTTCCCGTTAAAGCCGAATACAAAAACGAGGTCAAAGGTCTCGTTCACGACACCTCTTCGACGGGCGCCACGCTCTTCATCGAGCCGATGTCGGTCGTCAACGCCAACAACGAACTCAAAAGTCTGACGGCGCAGGAAACGCACGAGATCGAGCGCATTCTCTCCGCTTTTTCCGCGGAGGTCGGAGAACTTTCTTCGGTGATCGCGCTGGATTATCACGTCATCAACGAGATCGCGTTTTATTTTGCCGAGGCGTCGCTCGCCGTCTCGATGAGAGCGGAGGAACCGAATCTGACGCAAAAGAGGATGCTCGATCTGAAACGCGCGCGGCATCCGCTTCTCGAGAAAGACAAAGTCGTGCCGATCGACGTTTCGATCGGTAAGGATTTTGATACCCTGATCATAACGGGACCCAACACCGGCGGTAAAACCGTCACGCTCAAAACGCTCGGTCTTCTGACCGTCATGGCGGCGTCGGGGCTACAGATCCCGGCGAGCGAAGAATCCGTCGTCGGCGTTTTCGATTCCGTTCTCGTGGATATCGGTGACGAGCAGAGTATAGAAGAATCGCTTTCGACTTTTTCGTCGCACATGGTGAATATCGTGGGCATTTTGCGGCAAGTCACGGAAAAAAGTCTCGTGCTTTTTGACGAACTCGGTGCCGGAACGGATCCCGTCGAGGGTGCCGCTCTCGCGATCGCCATTCTCGAAAGAACCCAGGCGGCAGGGGCGCTTTCCGCCTCGACAACGCATTATGCCGAGCTCAAAGCATACGCTCTCGAAACGCCGCGCGTTCAGAACGCTTCCTGCGAATTTGACGTCGATACGCTCCGCCCGACCTATAAACTCATCGTCGGAACGCCCGGAAAATCAAACGCGTTTGCCATTTCGGAGAAACTCGGACTCGACGAAAATATCATCGCGCGTGCCGGCGCACTTATCGAGCGTGACAACAAACGCTTCGAGGACGTGATCGAACGCCTTGACACAGACCGTGTCAAAATGGAAAAAGAAAAAGAAAAAGCCGAGAAAATGCGGCTTGAATATGAACAATTCAAAGAAAAAGCGGAAGCGGATATCAAGAAGAAAATCGACGAAAAAGAGTCGGAAATAGAAAAGCAGGTCGAAAAAGCCCGTCAGATCCTGGGAAGTGCGAGGGCTTCTTCGGAGTTCATCTTCCGTCAGCTCGAGGAGATCAAAAAGCAGGAAGACCGCGAAAAACGAAACGAACTGATGCAAAAGGCGCGGGAAGAGATCCGCGTGCGGCTCCGGGACAGCGAAGCTTTGTTCGACGGCTTACAGGTGCGGGAAGTATCCCTTGACGAAGACTATCATCTGCCGAGACCTCTGAAAGTCGGCGATCCCGTTTATCTTGTCGGGATCGGAAAAGAGGGCGTCGTTCTCTCCGTTGACGAAAAGAAAAAACAGTATCAGGTGCAGAGCGGTATCCTGAAAGCCAAAGTCGGGGAAAAGGAACTCCGTCTTCTTGACGGAACGATGAAATACCGGCGAAAAGGCGAGGAGAAGAAAGTCAGCGAGGGAAAGGTAAAAAAGACCGTCAGTATGACATTCAAACCCGAGGTTGACGTTCGCGGGATGATCGGCGACGACGCCTGGTTCGTCGTGGATAAATATCTCGACGACGCGATCATGGCGTCGGTCAACAAAGTGCGTATCATCCACGGAAAAGGGACGGGAGCCCTTCGGGCGGCACTGTGGAAATATTTCAAGGGCGACCGTCGGATCAAGAACTTTGAGCACGCCGCTTACGGCGAGGGTGACGCCGGCGTGACCGTGATCGAACTGAAGCAGTAGGTTAATATGAAATTTGTGAATTTTAAGATCCCGGAGGACAGGGAAGCGGTGCTGACCTCGATCGCCGATTACAGGATCGCGAACAGAAAACGGAAGAGCGAAGAGAACGCGCCGATCCCCTCCGCCACGGTCAAGAGATGGGGGCACGACGTTTTCCGAATCCGCTGTAACTATGTCGGCGGTCCCACGAGAGACGACGGTTTCGTGGAGGGGACGTTCTTCATCGGAAAACTGAAAAACACCGAAAAAGGTTGCCGTATGAAAGGGATCATTCTGACGGAACCCGTGTTTCATACGTTGTTTTTCGGTGTTTTTATCTACCTCGTCATCAAAGCCGTTGAACAATCGGCGATTCCCGTCACGCCGCTGTGTCTTCTGGCTTTCGTCCTGTTTATGTTAAGAAAAGAGTACAAAAAGCAGGATGTTTTGTATCAATATCTCATCCGTGCGGTCAAAGAGACGATAGAAATGCGCCAAAGCGGAAAGTTATGATTGCCCTGTGGGTAAGTTATAGTTTGCCTGCGGTGCAGTTGTGATTTGCGCGGGATGCAAAGCTTTGGTGTTATTGATGGACGTTTTTTCTGTCTAAGAGCGACCAAACGTCGTAAAATCAGGGTAAGTAAGACCATACGTCGTTTTTCTGCAAGTTTGTTTTCTTTGATAAGACATACTGCCTTTCTGCAAAAAATATATCATATTTTGCAGAAAAAATCAATGATGTCGCCGCTTTGCGGCTGATGATGTTTCGTCGCTACGCTTCGAAATGATGCTGCGTCGCTTCGTGCCGCAATGATGCGATGTTTGCTCATGTGCCGTCAGGCACACATCATTGCCGAAGGCAACATCATACCCGCAGGGTACATCATTTGCCCGGCAGGGCAAACATCATTTTCTGCAACTTTGTTTTCTTTCATAAGACATACTGCCTTTCTGCAAAAAATATATCATATTTTACAAAAAAAGCAATGATGTCGCCGCTTTGCGGCTGATGATGTTTCGTCGCTACGCTTCGAAATGATGTTGCGTCGCTTCGTGCCGTAATGATGCGATGTTTGCTCATGTGCCATCAGGCACACATCATTGCCGAAGGCAACATCATACCCGCAGGGTACATCATTTGCCCGTCAGGGCAAACATCATTCAAAAAAGGGGCTGTTAAAAAAGTCCTGAAAAAGAGCAGAGACGAAAGTCGATATGACGATCGTCTCTGCTTTTTTGTCCGAAAAAGGAAAAAAGGAATAAAAACGGATATTGTGCAGACGCCAAAAAGACCCACGTCGAAATT
>JAZLLY010000033.1:0-34812 GCA_045598385.1 Eubacteriales bacterium
ATTATGACGGCTCGATTTTGAAAACCGATTCTGTCGAATACGGCACAATGTCGAACTATTCCGGTTCCGCACCGACGAAACCTGCCGACGCGCAATATACCTATACCTTTTCCGGTTGGTCACCTGAAGTGTCCGCGGTGACGGGAGATGTCACTTACACGGCGCAGTATACGGAAACGACGATTAAGTACACCGTTACCTGGAAAAACTGGGACGGCTCGACCTTGAAGACCGATTCCGTCGAATACGGTGCAATGCCGTCTTACAGCGGCACGCCGACGAAACCTGCCGACGCGCAGTACACTTATACATTCTCGGGTTGGGATCGTGAAGTATCTGCCGTAACGGGTAACGTCACTTACACCGCACAGTTTTCAAGCAATTTGGTATTTGAATATTTTGAGGTTCAAGGTGGATATGCCATAGAAAAATACAACGGAACAGCATCAAGAGTTGTTATCCCATCGTATATAAACGGAGTGCCGGTCGTTGAGATTGCTGAGTATGCTTTTAAATCGAACTCAAAACTTTTGTCTGTTGAATTGCCCGAGACATTACTAAGAATTGGAAATTATGCATTTTTTGATTGCACGAGACTATATGAAATCAATATTCCCTCTTCTCTTGAGAGTGTTGGCGATGGTTGCTTAGCGAAAACAAGTATAACCGAGGTTACTATACCGCTATCATTGAACAAAATAGGAAGGTTTTGGGTGGCTCTTACACCAATTGAAAAGGTGAAAATTATAGGGAATCGAACAGACAATTTGTTTATTGGAGATTATTTGGGTGGCAAAGGTTCAGCAACCGTTGCTATAAGCAATGACATTAATAGTTTAAACGATCATTTTATACAAGTTAGGAATGACGTGAAGTATAAGAGAATTTACTTTTATGTTGGATCAAGTCTTTGTCACAATGATATTCCGGTTGAAACAGAATACACGTATTCCTTAAAAGATACTAATAGGTTTTTCAGTTCTACGATTTCACTCTTAGGAGAGGATTCAGTACCTATTCTTGTATTAGCTAATGATAGTTCTACGGCATATGTATATACAACAACAACTGAGTTGCGCTATGAATATCCGGGTGGCGAAGAATGGATGTTAAAGATAAAAATAATCACGCGCATGAAAGGAACATATTACATTTCTGTTGACAAACTAAAAATAATTGAAATTGATGCCGGGTCAACGATTAATGAATCAGTGTTAACCGGTTATTTGGAAAATGTTGAGGTCATTAAAAAATAAAATGATAAAGATAATTTTATTTTAAATTACAAACAAACTCATATAAAAAGGAGAAAAACAATGGAAATCTATGAAATTCTTTCGCTGATTATTTCGGCGATTACTTTGGTTATCGGGTTGTATGGTATTTGGTTCGGATTAAAGCAATTCAAAAATGGTAAAATGGTATCAAAATCGCAGTTTGTGAATGATATGATCCAAAAAATCAGGTATGATCATGATGTTAGTGACATCATTTATATGGTGGATTACAACGAGTTTATTTATGATGAACATTTTCATGGCAATAAAGACCTTGAATATAAAACCGACAAAACGCTGACATCCTTTTCATATCTGGTATATTTGTCCACGAAAAAAATATTTTCCGCTGATGAATTTGCTTTTTTTACATATGAAATCCAACGGCTGTTGAAAAACAATCACATTAAAAATTATCTGTACAACATCTATCATTTTTCCGGTAAATGTGAAGCCGAATGTCCTTTCACCCATTTGATTTGTTACGGACAATTAAATAAGATTTTATCGGAAGACTTTTTTGATAAGACCGCGTGTGACAATCATGAGGTATATAAAAAGATCATTAATATTTGACTGATAACGCAAAAAGGGCTCGGATTTTCGTCCGAGCCCTTTTTTTGCGGGGCGGGCGGCGGAAAACGCCCCGTTCGCCGCGGGCGGCGAACGCACCGCAAAAAGTATTTTCCCCGGCGGAATTTCTTTCGTTCCCCTATACTTTTTTTCTTTTGTGTGATATAATAGGGCGAAAGAACATTTGCCCCCGGCAAATGCCGTCAAGAAGTGACAAAAAGGAGCGAACGCTATGTTTTCCGAACTTCACGATTTTGATATTTTTCCGAAAGTCTTTCTGGCAGGAAAAGAGGTCGCCGTCACGATCCACCCGCAGGGGGCAAGATCCCGGCAGATCGCGCCCGGCGAGACGGTCGTTCTCGGCGTGATGGAAGTACAGCGGGCGGTCGATACCCGCTACGCCGGTACCGGCGCGACGTGGGAGACCGAGGTCATTGCCGACGAGGCAGGCGATTTGCGTTTTTCCCTTAACTGCCCGAGAGAAAGTATGTATTTCATCGAGATCCGCACGGGCGAGGAGAAAAAACGCATGGCGACGCTGCGCGTTTACGCGCTCGACCGCGACATGGCGGGGCTTTATCCCTATCGCGGCGATCTGCACATGCACACCTGCCGTTCCGACGGGCATAACGCGCCGAAAACCGTCGTTTGCGATTACCGCGCACACGGCTACGATTTCACCGTGATCTCCGATCATTACCGTTATTATCCGTCGCTCGAGGCCCGCGCGTTTCTGAAGATCGGTCCCGACGACAAAAGTGAACTGACCGATTTTCTCGTCGCGACGGGGGAAGAGGTGCAAATGCCGCTCAACCCTGTCCATATCGTGCATTTCGGCGGCAAGTACAGTATCAACGCTCTCGTGACGCCGAACCGGAACGAGGAGGAAAAGGGGACGGACGCGGCGTTCCGCTCGCTGAACGGCGAGTGCCCCGAGACTATGACTTTGGAAACGTACGAAGCCATGGTGCGGGAGCGGGCGAAGGACGTCGATCTTCCCATCGAGTCGGAACGGCTTTCATTCGCCGCGTCCGAGTGGATCTACGACGAGATCCGAAAGGCGGGCGGTCTCGGCATTTTCGCGCATCCGTTCTGGCTTAGCCCGACGATGCAGCTCTCCGAGCCGTTCCTCCGGTATTATTACAAAAATGCGCACTACGACGCCTTTGAGGTGCTCGGCGGTGAACGCTATTATCAGCACAACGGATTCCAGACGGGCTTTTATTACGAAATGAAAGCGGAGGGGATCGACCCGCCCATCGTCGGCAGCACCGACAGCCACGACTGCACCGAGAACAACGCGGGGGCGCTGCTCGCCTCGACCGTCGTTTTCGCGAAAGAAAACACCACGGGGGCGATCATCGACGCCATCCGCGCCAAACGCTCCGTCGCCGTGGACACGATCAGCCGGGAGTATCGCCTCGTCGGCGATTTTCGCCTGGTGAAATACGCCAGTTTCCTGATGGAAAACTGGTACCCGTACCACGACCTCGCCTGCGCCGCGGAGGGGTATTACCTCGACGCGTACAAGAACGGCGACGAGGGGGCACAGACGGTGCTTCGCGCCATGAAGGGCAAGATCCCCGCCCTGATGAAAAAATATTTTGATCTGTCAGCGGAGGAAAGATGATCTCCGACCGAAAAATAAGCCCCAAGGCGAAAATAACGATCGCGTATCTCGCCATCGTTTTTGTCATCTTCATCTGGGGACTGTATCCGATCCTGACCGCGGATCTTCTCTCCCACTACTCGGGGGGTATGTTCACGTTCGGGAGTTCTCTGATTTCCGCCGCCGCGCTTTTCTGCCTTTGTATCCCGAAGCTGAAAAAGATAGACAAAACGTACCTCAAGGTCGCGGTACCGACGGGCTTTTTTATGGGACTCGCGAACCTTTTACAGAAGATCGGTTTGCAATATACCACCCCCACGCAGTACGCTTTTCTCGAAAATCTGTCCTGCGTCGTCGTGCCGATTTTGCTTTTCCTTTTCATTCGCAAAAAGCCGGGCGCTCTGACGGTGACGGCGAGCGTGCTCTGCCTTGGCGGATGCTTTATCCTCAGCGGAATGGACTTTTCCGCGGGTGCCGTATCGTTCGGCAAAGGCGAGATTCTCTGCGCCCTCGCCGGGGTGCTGTACGGCGTGAATATCGCCGCGACCGGCGTTTACGCGAAAAAGACGGACGCTATGCTCTACGTGATGATCCAGCAATGGGTGAACGCCGCCGTCGCCGGCATTGCCGCTTTCGCGCTCGATAAGATCAAAATCGGCGGCGTGCCGATCGAGAGCGCCGTATTCTCCTTTGATATCCGCCGTCTGTTGAGTCTTGCGGGGCTCGTCCTCGGGATCAGCACGTTCGGCTGGATCGTCAGGACAGAGGCGCTCAAATACGTGAGCGCATCCGCCGTCGCGATCCTCATGCCTTTTTCCTCGGTGGTGACGGGCTTTGCCGCCGTCTGCCTCGGGCGGGACGTGTTCTCGCTCTCCCTGCTCTTCGGCGGACTTCTGATCTTTGTGTCCTCCGTTTTGTCGGGGTTGGACGATATACCCGAAAAGAAGCGCACCGAAGCCGGAAAGGATGAAGAAACATGACGACCGTGACCGCTACGGGAGATTCGCTTTTTACGGCGGATTTTCCCGAAGAATAAGAAGAGATCAGAGCGTCGCTCGACGCGTTTATCGCCGGATGCGACGTGAAGATCACGAATCTCGAAACGAATCTTTCGGATTTTCACGCCGGCGATGAAAAGCGCGAGGGACTGCCGTATTTCGCGGTCGGCGCCGAGGGGAAAAAGATTTTTGAAAAATACAGAAAATTATCCGCCGATCTCGGCACGCGGCTCGTCTTTCGCGACGGCATGATCACACTTGAAAAATAAAATTAAAATAATAAACGAAGAGGAAAACAACATGAAAGCAACGATTGATTTCTCGAAAACCGTCAAGCCGATGAAGCCCGTTCACGGCGTGAACAACGGACCGAAGTCCGACGATTTTATGCGCGACGCCACCGATCTTTTTCGGGAGATCGGCATCCCGTATTCCCGTTTGCACGACACCGAGTCGAGTTACGGCTCGGGCGAATTCGTGGACATTCCCGCGGTGTTCCGTTGCTTTGACGCCGATCCCGAAGATCCGAAAAGCTACAACTTCGAAATGACCGACCACTACATTCAGTCGATCCGCGACGCGGGCACAAAAGTCATCTACCGTCTCGGCGTATCCATCGAAAACGGTCCGTATAAAAAACACATCTACCCTCCGAAAGATTACCGTCAGTGGGCGCGTATCTGCGAAGGCATCATCCGCCACTACACCGAGGGGTGGGCTGACGGTATGATCGACGGAGTCGAGTGCTTTGAGATCTGGAACGAGCCGGAATTCCGCAACCATATGTGGATGGGCACCGATGAGGAGTTCTATAAACTGTTCAAAGATACCATCATCTACCTCAAAAAGAGATTTCCGAACGTAAGGATCGGCGGTCCCGCCACGGGACTTTCCCGCGAGGGATGGGCAGACGGTTTCTTCGCTTATCTTGCCGAGGGAGAGCGCGCACCGCTGGACTTTTTCTCCTTCCATACCTATTTCAGAAATACGCAACAGATCGGAAAGCGTATGAGCGAAATCAAAACCATGTTGGAAAAATACGGTTACGGCGACGCCGACGTTTTCGTCACCGAATGGAATCACGTGAACGGCTGGACGCACATGGAAGAGGAATACGCCCGTATTTCGAACCACGAGGGTGCCGCTTTCGTCGCCTGCGCGCTCTGTGAGTTCCAGAGATACGGCTACGACGTCGTCACCTATTACGACGCGCAGATTAAAGCCAGGTTCAACGGACTGTTCAAACTTTCCAAGTTCGAGGGGCACGATGATATCCACAAACTGGCGCCGAAACCCTCTTTCTTCGCAATGCGTTTCTTCGGCGATCTTTACCGTCTCGGGAACGAAGCGTACTCCTCCTGTGACGGGGAAAACGGCGTGTCTGTCATCGCCGCCACGGACGGAAAGGCCGACTCCCTTCTGATCGGCAGATTCGATGTCCGGTCCGACGCCGAAAAAACCGTCGTGCTCGACATCGCAAACGCACACGGAACGACCTGCGAGATCCACCGTTACCGCCCCGACAAGAACGAGGAAGAGATCGAAACGCTCGATACGATTCCGAACACCGTAACGCTTCCCGCTTACGGCTTCGCACAAATCGTGATCCGCTGACCGAAATAAATGAAAAAGGTGTTCAAAAACCCGGTTGAGTTTTTGAACACCTTTTTTGATGCTGAATGCTAAAAAAAGGGGGGACGCGGTGCCGAATTCGGCACCGCGTGGCGGCATTATCCTCTTTCTTCCTGCATTCTGATAAGTTCTTTGTAGTAGTCCACGCCTTTCGGCAAAACGGCGGCGTAAATGTTTTCATTGACGCCGTGCATACCTTTCATCTGCTCCGGCGTCGTGAGGACGGGGGAGAAACGGACGCAGTTGTCGCAAACGGGATCAAAGAAGCGGGAATCGGTTCCACCGGTTACCACGTACGGCATGATGCCGACGTTCGGGAAGACTTTATGGATACAATCGACCGTCATGCGGTAGGGCTCGCCCCCGAGATCCAGCGGCTTCGTGTAGTCGTTTCCGGTGACGAATTCACATTCGATATCGTGCTTTTTGGCGATCGCTTCGATTTTCGCGTTGGAAACGTCTTTGTTCTCGTGCGGGATATAACGCAGGTTTGCCGTCACCCACGCTTCACCGGGGATGACGTTGTAGCCGTCGGAACCTTTCTGCATCGTAAAGCAGACGGTCGTTTTGAGCATTGCGGCGGCTTCGCCGGAAATGGCGCCGAGCGCGAATTTCAAAATCGGCTTGAAGAGCCAGAGGTTGTGCATGACGACTTTCAGAAGGAAACTATCGGCATACGGGGCGAGATTTTTGAACATCTGATCCACGGCGGGGGAGAACTTCGATTTGAAAACGCGCTTCGTTTCCACTTCGTTTTCAAAAGCCGCGAGCCGTGCGATCGGCGTGTGCTTCGGAGGCGTCGAGGAGTGACCACCCTCGGAACGCGCGGTCAGTTTGAGGTCGCCGTATCCTTTTTCGAAAATACCGATAGCGGCAAAGGCGCCTTTGACGCCGCCGACGGGATCTTCGACGATACAACCGCCCTCGTCGGAAAGCATAAAGAGACGGATGTTATGATCTTGGAACCATTGCACCATTTTAGGCGCCCCGTCCCCGCCGATCTCCTCGGTACAGCTGGAACCGAGGTAAACGTCGCATTTCGGTGTATAGCCGTCGGCGATCAGTTCTTCCACCGCCTGGTAGAAGCAGAAAATGCCGCACTTGATATCTCCGGCACCGCGTCCGTAAACCCGGCCGTCGGCGATTGTTCCGGAGAACGGGGGATAAGTCCAGTCGCCGGAGTTGGCTTCGACGACGTCCTGGTGAGAGATGAGAATGATGGGATCGAGCGAGGCGTCCGATCCGCGCCAGCGCATCATGAGGTTGCCGTCTATCTCGATCTTTTCACAGGTGGCAAACACCCTCGGAAAGAGCGATTCCAGCACTTTGTGAAATTCGCGGAAGAGGTCCGGCTGCTCAACCCCGCGGACGGAGACCGTCGGGACCTTGATCATTTCGGACAGTTTTTCGGCGTAAGCGTCGATGCGCTCTTTTTCGTCGCTCATCTCGTAGGACGCGGTTTTCTTTTTGAGAAACAGCGTTCTGACAACGGCGAAAAGAAGAAGCAGGCACAGGAGTGCCACGATGCCGCCGAGGACGTAAAAAACGATTTGCAACGGTGTCGGCATATCCTGTCTCCTTACGCGTTATCCGACGGGAGGACACCCCCCGCGGCGTTTTTTGCTTTGGCTTCTTCGAGTTCTTTCGGAATGTCGATCTTGAGGACGAAGATCACCATGACGAGCGTGATCAGGGCGGGAACCCAGCCGAGCAAGCCCTCGATGGCGCTGACAGAACCGGCGTTCTGCACCGTAGCTTCGGAATCGAAACCGACTATGGAGAGCACGATACCCATGAGCTGGATGGCAAATGCTTCCGCGAGTTTGGAGATCAGATTGTCGCCGCCTGCGACGAGCGAGTCGATACGCTTGCCGTTCTGCGCTTCGAGGACGTCGGCGATGTTGTTACGGTTGAGGTTGAACATGATGAACGCGACCGTGGAGCCGAATCCGACGCCGATGGCGTTGAGATAGATCGTAATCATGGAATTCGGCACGAAAATGAACGGGATCTTGAACCCGACGGCGACCGCGATGGCAAGGAGCATCAGACGTTTGCGTCCGAGAAGCGCGTCGAGTTTGGACGCGAAGACCGAGACCAGCACGGCGACGATGAGGTACGCGGCGAGGATCGGGGTGGCGGCGTTGCTGTCACCGATGACGAACGCGGCGTAATAGTTGACGTTCTGCATGACGAGCGCCGTCGTGATGCCGTAGCAGATGATGTAACCCATGTTGAGAACCCAGGATTTGCACTTGAAGAGCATCTTATACGCGGCGAGAAGTCCGATCTTCTCTTCCTCCTCTTCCACGTCCTTGATGCGCTCTTTCGATGTGAAATAGTGGAAGAGCGAGCCGCCGACGCAGATGACGCCCATCACGACCGCGGTCAGGATCAGCGGGACGGAGTCGGAGGCGTTGATCGTCTGGTGGTCGGAAAGACCGCCGAACAGTTTGACGAGCGGGATCGTGGCGACGGCACCGATGCCGCTTCCGAGACAGGAACCGAGACTGCGGTACGCGTTGATGGAACGGCGTTCGCCGTCGTCGCGCGTCGCAAGAGACGCGAGGGAGTTATACGGCATACAAAGGAACGTGTAAAGCGCCTCGAAAACGAAGTAAACGAGCAGGGAAATGATCATTGCCCAGTTTTGCGAAACGCCGAAGTTGACGAACAGTAAAATGATCGTGATCGACCACGGTACGCAGCACCAGAGGGCATACGGGCGGATCTTTTCACCGTTTTTGAAGGAGTGATTGGCACAGAAAAGAGCGATGAGCGGATCGTTGACAGCGTCCCAGATCGTGCCGAGCGTGACGATCAGCGTAGCGTAAAGCACGTCGATGTGCAATACCAGCGTCAGAAAGGTCAGATAGAAAAGTTCTTTGAAGTTGTAAGCGACGTTCGTGGACATGGAAAAACCGAGAAAGCCCGTTTTTTCGAGAACGCCGATCTTTTGCGATTGGTTTTCGTTGTTCATAAGGTCCTCCGTGTTGTTGATATGTACATTATATATGTGCGGGCGCAAAAAGTCAAGGTGTAGAAAACGTGCGCTTTTTGCGTTTGAAAACGTGCGCTTTTTGCGCAGACCAAAGAGCATGGGTTTTCCCCGTGCTCTTTTTTCGAGGAAAACGTGCGCTTTTTGCGCAGACCAAAGAGCCGGACTTTCCTCGGCTCTTTTTTCGTCGGTCTTCGCCGCTCGACGTATGAATATACGCCTTCGGGCGAAGCTCGGCGAATCTGCATCAAAAATCATCCCGTTTTCGGAAAAGTATAGATGTGTGGTTGGTTTTGAAAGAAAAGCGGGGAAAAACGCCGCTTTTTGCAAAGACCAAATATCAGTTACGATTGCCCTTCGGGCAAGTTATGGTGTGCCGTTGGCACAGTTATGTTTTGCGCGGAGCGCAAAGTTATGAGATGCGTTTCGTGTGTGAAAAGCATCGTTCGCCGCAGGCGGCGCACCTTCGGGCGAAGCTCGGCGAATCTGCATCAAAAATCATCCCGTTTTCGGTGAAGTAGGGGCTAATGGTGAGTTTTTGAGAGATAATGAAGAAAAAACGCCCGTTTTCCAAAACTTATGAATTCATAATTTTCATAGATCAAAAATTATGACTGCGCGAAGCGCGCAGGCGCAGACAAGTTATGATGTACCTACGGTACAGTTATGATTTGCGACGCTGCCGCAAAGTTATGAGATGCGTTTCGTGTGCGAAACGCATCGTTCGCCGCGAGGTGGCGAGGCACAGTTATGATTTGCGCATAGCGCAAAGTTATGAGATGCGTTCCGCCGGAACGCATCGTTGCGCTCCGCGCCGGGCGCGGGATTGCGCCGGAGTTATTGCAGCATTTGGTCCACGGCACGCATGACGCCGAGTTTTCCGTACTCGTAGGAGAGGCCGCCCTGCATATAGACGGAATAGGGCGGGGTCAGCGGACCGTCGCAGGAGAGTTCGTTCGTCGCGCCGGTGACGAACGTGCCGGCGGCGGAGACTTCCTCGTGCGGGTAGCCGGGCATCGCGGAGGGTTCCGGAGTGGCATATGCCTCGATAGGCGATCCGCTTTGCAGACCGCGGCAGAATCGGATGAGATTTTCGGCAGAACCGAGCGCGGCGGTCTGCACGATGTCGGAGCGTTTTTCATCGTAACGGGGCGAAACGTCGGAAAAACCGGCGAGCTCGAGAAGCCGGGCGGCGAACGTCATGCTTTTCAAGGTCGCGGCGACGGTCGCGGGTGCCATGAAAAATCCTTTGTAAAAGGAGGAAAGTTGGTTGAAATTGGCACCGAGATCCTTGCCGATACAGGGAGCGGACAGGCGCTCGGCGATCTCTCCTATTACCGCTTTTTTGCCGACGCAGTAGGCACCGCTGACGGCAAATCCGGCACCGAGGTTCTTCATCATCGAACCGACGAATACGTCGGCGCCGACGTCGCTCGGCTCGCGGTCCTCGGTAAATTCACCGTAGCAATTATCGACCATAACGACGGTATCGGGGGATATGCGGTGTATTTCCGCGATCGCTTCCGCGATTTTGTCGATCGTAAGAGTGCGGCGATTTTCATAGCCGCGGCTGCGCTGAATGGCGGCGACTTTGACAAACGAGGCGGAAAAACGGCGGCGGATAGCGTCAAGGTCGAAATCGTCACCGCAAAGCGGGATATCTTCGTAACGGACGCCGCATCGGATGAGTGATTGGCTGCTGTCGCCGGAAGTGCCGATGACCGATCGGAGCGTGTCGTACGGTGCGCCGGAAACGTAAACGAGAGTGTCGCCGGCGTGCAGAAGAGCAGAAAGCGTGACGTAAAGCGCGTGCGTTCCCGACATCAGCTGCGGACGGACGAGCGCGTCTTCCGCGCCGAAAACGCGGGCAAACAGTTCCTCGATCTTGTCCCTGCCGTCGTCGGTGTAACCGTAGCCCGTGACTTCGACAAAATGCGCGGTTGAGATCTTGCATTCCTGAAAGCCGCGAAGCACTTTTGCGGCACAAATCATAGCGTTTTTATCAATATCTGCAAATATTTCTTTACAATCCGATTCTGCTTTCTCGGAAAGAGCGACGGTTTTGTCGCTGATATCGAATCCGTAATACATCTTAAATCCTCTCTAAAATCGGCAAAATTTCCAAGAGATCCGAGACCTCGAAATCGGGCTTGCAGTCGGTTTCGTTCGGTATCTTTTGGGGGTTATAATATATCGTTCTGATTCCGGCGTTCTTACCGCCTTTGACGTCGCTCGTCAGACTGTCGCCGATCATCACGGTTACTTCCTTTCGCGGGTCCTCCATTTTTGAAAAACAGGCGTCAAAGTAGGATTTGTCGGGTTTGTTGAAGCCGATCTCCGAGGAAATGAAGATCGCGTCGAAGAAATCGAGCAGTCCCGCGCTCGCAAGTCTGCCTCTCTGGATCTCCCGGATCCCGTTCGAGGCGAGATAGATCCGGTATTTCTGCCTGATCGCCCCGAGAAACTCTTCCGCGTGCGGCATATAGTAATGCCCGATCGAAAGATAACGTTCGTATTGTTTTTCCGCCGCGACGGGATCTTTTTCGATTCCGAGGGCACGGAAGAACAGTTCGTATCGGGTGATCAGCACGATGTCGCGGGAGACTTCTCCCCTTTCCATCCGCTCCCATTGCTCACGGTTGATCCTGCTGTACAGGGCGACGGCGTCTTCCGTCGGCTCGATGCCGAGATCCGAAAGCACACGGCGCAGAGCAACGGCTTCGGCGGCACTGAAGTCGAAGATCGTATTGTCTAAATCAATCAGAACGTTCGTAATCATAAGGTTCCCTTTCCGTGTGTATTATAGCACAAAAACGGCGGAAAAGCAAGAAGCGGGATTCGTCGGTTTTCGGGCGTATCACCCCGCACTTAAAAAAGGTTGAACTTTTTTTCTTAAAACTCTTGACAAACGGACTTCGGTTTGATATAATAGCAAAGCCAAACAAGGAAGGTTAGCTCAGTTGGGAGAGCATCTGCCCTACAAGCAGAGGGTCATAGGTTCGAGCCCTATACTTTCCACCAGAGCCGAAAGGCCGGTTCAGGATTTGGCCTGGTAGCTCAGCTGGTTAGAGCGCTAGCCTGTCACGCTAGAGGTCGCGGGTTCGAGCCCCGCCCAGGTCGCCAACCTGTTCGCCTCTGTAGCTCAGTCGGTAGAGCAGAGGACTGAAAATCCTCGTGTCGTTGGTTCGATTCCGACCGGAGGCACCATATATGCGGATTTAGCTCATTTGGTAGAGCGCCACCTTGCCAAGGTGGAGGTGGCGGGTTCGAGCCCCGTAATCCGCTCCAAAAGAAAAGGTCATCCCTCGTGGGTGACCTTTTCTTTTGGGTCGGATAGGGGCGAGAAGGGGAGCGGTACTGAATGACAACCCGGTGGGTTGTCAGAGCCGCGGAAGACCGAGCGCGCAGTTCGCGCGAGACCGAGCCCCGTAATCCGCTCCAAAAGAAGCCGTCCGAAAGGGCGGCTTTTTTCACGCGATTTTGACCGCGTACGGATTACGGGGCTCTATGCGGGCGAACGCCCGCTCGCACGTACCGTGCGGAACCCGCCGTGGCGGCTAACGCTCCACTTATGCGAATAAATTCGCTCCACTCTTACTGTTGCTCCTAAGCAACGGCTTCACACCTTGGGCGGCGCTTGCCTTTGCTAAGTCGCTGCCACTCGCTCCGCCTCGCTTTTTCGCCCACCGGGCGCGCGAGGCGGAACTCCCTATTCCGTCGCTTCGCTCCTTACGAGCCCGAGGAGAAAAATCCGCACGCAAAGATGCCGTCCGAAAGGGCGGCTTTTTTCACGCGATTTTGACCGCGTACGGATTACGGGGCTCTATGCGGGCGAACGTCCGCTCGCACGTACCGTGCGGAACCCGCCGTGGCGGCTTTCTCGCTGCGGCTCGGTCACCTCGCAGGGAAAAACTCCGCCGGATTTTTTTGTTGAAAAAGCAAATAAGTTATTGAAAAAATACAAATACTATTGATGAACACTATTACCGTTTCTTATAATTATAACTGAGATATTAAATTATGTAAATGTATTGATGAACTAATAAAATACTTTGGTTTTGATTTCCGGCTGGCGAAAGAATGATATACGGACCGAATGGTCCCGGCTTATATAGGGCGCCTTTGGTTTCAGAAAAATATGCAGTTTTTGTGTTTTTTCAAAAAACAGTTGACAAATTTTCAGAATTGAAATATAATATATGTGGAATCTGAAAGATTCCCTCCGCAGATGTGACGAGTGACGGTTCTGACTCGTCGGTAAAATAAAAACTGACCGAGCGATGAGATGTGTGACGGTTCTGACACATCGGTAAAATAAAAATTGACCGGCGGAGTTATGAAGCGGAGATGAGAATCTCCGCTTTATTATTTTGAGGAATAGCTTATGGATTATGCAAATCAAATTTACTATCTTGCGCCCGCCTTTTACAAAGATTATCCTAATCCGCCCTATACTGAAATATTATACAATAAATTGGGGCGAGCCTATAATTGTCTGATTATTGAAACCAAAGAGGCATATTACATTTGCATTCCTTTTCGCTCCAATATGAAGCATCATTACGGATACTCTTTCCGTCATTCCAAGCGTTCTCAAAGAACAAAATCGGGATTGGATTATAAGAAAATGGTAATCATTAAGAACGGAGATTATCTGGATTCCGGCAGACCTGCGGTGATAGATCAGGATGAGTACAACGAAACTATGCAAAATCTTCCGCGTATTGTAAGAGAGGCAAACGCTTTTCTGGAGGATTACATATCATACATAAAGGGAATATCTACTTTAGATGCCGAGGAAATAAAACGTCGGTATTCCGAATCGACTCTTCAATATTTTCATCCGGAACTTGGGCTTTGATCATCTGTCCGTTATTTGCGGTTTTCACGGCTACTTCGGCACAGTTTTATGAGGTTATCCCGTGAGCATAAGTTTTTTTAGAAATGTGAAGATGCTTGTCGTCGGCATCAACCGTTTTTTTATGAAGCACTGTTTACAAATCATATCATATAGACACGGATGCGTTTCTTCCCGCGTCCGTGTTTTTTTGTGAAAGCAAAACAAAAGCGATAGTACGAAAGAATCCGTGCTATCGCTTTTTGTCTTCCGGCGCGGAGCGCGAGGACGGTTATTTTCGGATACGAAAAATCCTTAAAAGCAAGGGGGTCAGAAACTTCGGAGAATGTACGACAACAATTTTCATTTGTTTTCCCTCCGTTAACAGTGTATGAATTACCCCGCGAGGTGATACCTGCTCGGAGGGGATGCGTATTTTTGCGGGGTTCGCTTCGCCGCATACGGAAGACGGCGGACGGGAGGGCGTCAGCGGGAGACAATCGCGGTTTTTCGGGGGAGCGGGGCGTCGGCGGGAGGTATCACGGGGAAAGACCGTCGGTATAAAGGACGGTGCCGTCTTGATAGATAAAGACGAGATCGACGCCGCCGATCGCCTCGGCGAGGGCGCGGGCTTCGGCCTCCGGCATACAGAAGACGGCGGTCGAGAGCGCGTCGGCAAGGGCGCTGTCAGGGGTGATGACCGAAACGGAGGTGTAATACGACGCCGGATAGAGCGTATCGGGGTCGATCACATGATGATAGCGCACACCGTCCGCCTCAACGTATCTTTCGTAATCGCCGGAGCAGACGCAGGACGTCGCCGCGAGAGCAAACGAGATCTTCGATCCGCCGGTCGCGCTTGCGGGATCGCGGATGCCGGTGACGTAGCCGTCACCGTTCTTTTTCGTTCCGAGGATCTTGACGTTTCCGCCGAAATTGAGGACGTAGGCGTCGCCGCCGACCGAGAGCAGGTATTCGCCTGCCCGCTCCGTCGCGTAGCCCTTGGCGATCGCGCCGAGATCCAGGGACATACAGGGATCGGCGAGAGCGACGGTGAGATTGTCTCCGTCCAGCAAAAGATCCTCGATATCGGTATGCTCCGCCGCCTCGCGGAGTGCCGCCTCGGTCGGTACGGGGGCGTCACCGCCGTTTTCCCGATCTTCTCGGAAATCGTGCCAGAGGGAAAGGACGGCGCCCATCGCGACGTTGGTTTTTCCGCCCGTCAGTCCGTAAACGCTTTTCGCATAGGTCAGAAGATCAAACAGCTCGCGTGAAACCGTCAGGGACTCGCCGGGATGGGCGTTGATCGTTGCGATATTGACGACGCCCTCGTATTCGTGATAGCGGTCGGAGATCTCGTGATACGTTTTGAGGATCGCGCGGACGTTTTCGGCTTTTTCGCCGAAGACGTCTTCGTCTTCTCTTCCATAATCATATATGTAACATACGGTGTCGAAGAATTCGTAAAAAACGCACTCGTTCGGTTTTTTCGCACTTTGGCAGCCGAAAGCCGAAACGCAGAACGACAGGAGCAAAAGCAACCCCGCCCCCCGGCGACAGTATTTCATGGGATTCTCCTTTCCGCTTTATAAAGATGAACGAAAGCATTATACCACAAAAAAACGGAGGGCGCAAATCATGAAGGAAAAAACGCCGCTTTTTTTCATAAAACGGGAAAAACCGGACAGGACGGATGCCTTTTTGAATGACATGGCAAATCAACATTCATTTTGAGCAATAAACAAAAACTTTTGAAATGATATTGCAAAAAACATCTCAGTTATTGCTGTTTATTAAAAAAATATAAAGATTATGCTTATTTTTTGGAAAAAAGTTTGCGGATATTGCTATTACTTTTTGCGCGTTTGGCATTGTTGACAATTGATCGAAAACGGTTTGTACAAAATGCACTATGTTTCTCAAAATATTGTTCGATTTTTTGAGACACCGTCTGTAGAGTAAGAAAATTTTATGCTATACTGACATCGGCTACAAGCCAAAAATAAAAATGGAGGAAACACCATGAAGAAATTGGCACTCGTATTACTCGTAGTTGCTTCTTTGGTTCTTGGCGCTCTGACGATGGCATCCTGTGATATGCCTACCGAGATCGCCGGAATCCAGATCCCCGAGATCAAGATCCCTGAGATCAAGATCGATCTCCCGTTCGATCTGCCTTTCCTGAACAAAGAATGCAAACATCAATTCGTAGAGGAAGTCACGAAAGCGGCTACCTGTACGGAGGAAGGAGAAAAGACTCTGACGTGCTCTCTCTGCGGAGAAACGCAGACGGAAGTCATCGCGGCTCTGGGACATGACTTTGCTACCAGATTCACGACGGATCTTGTGGCTACCTGCGCGGCAGAAGGACAGAAGTCGAAACACTGTTCCCGTTGTGACGCTGTGACCGAAGTTACGGTCATCGCAAAAGCGGATCACGAATGGGAAGAAACCTACACGGTTGACAAGGAAGCAACCTGTACCGAAAACGGTCAGCGTTCTTACCACTGTGAAGTGTGCGGCGCCATTGATGAATCCCGCCTTAATACTATCGCAGCACCGGGTCATAACTTGGATTTCGCCTTCACGGCTGATACGCCCAAGACCTGTACCACCGACGGCTGGGAATCCATCCACTGCCAGAACTGCGATTACACCGAACAGGGCAGAGCGATCCCCGCGTCTCACGACTGGGATAGCGATTACACGATCGACGTTCCCGCAACCTGCACGACGGCCGGTTCCAAATCGATCCACTGTCTCGGATGCGATGAAGTAAAAGACGTGACCGAGATCGTCTCTCACCACGAATTCGGTGACGACGCCGTGATCACGAAACCCTCAACGCTCTACTCCACCGGTCTTAAAGAAGGCAAATGCGCGAAATGCGGCGAAGACCTCTCCGAAGTGATCTCCGCAACCGTTCAGGTCCTTGACGGTTCTCTCGGCGCGAAAGCTTACATCGGCTCCACCAAGATCGGCTCCGTCGAGACCGACGCCACCGAGTGGATCTACAAGACCTCGATCGGCAACCTCGTTGACGACGATCACAAGTACTATCCGACCGAAGCGGATCCCGAAGGAAACGCGGTCATGATGGAATTCTCCATCCTTGTCAATGAGAGCATGGATTACGCCATCTCCACCTCGAAGACCTCTATCGTTCTGAGAGTGCAGAAGGGCGGTACCAAGACCAACCTCGGTTACATCGATTTCCTGAACGACGACTACCCGGATGCCGCCGGCACCTGGATCTCCGGCGGTGAAAAAACCACCTACACCGGTCCTTTGAAAGACGACGGCGAAAGCCAGAAAGCGTCCCGCCTCGAACTCGGCTGGCACAGAATCGGCTTCAAGCTTCGTCAGTCCGTCATCGCGGAAGACGCGAGCGAACAACCGCTGACGCTCAACGAACTCGGTCAGCTCGCAAATCCCGAGACCGATACCATCGCTAAGCTTACTTACGTCTGGACGTTTGAGTACTACGTGGACGGTGTTCTCGACAGATCCAGTACTTACGTAGGTATGGCTTCCGGAAACAACCAGCAGGGTATCTGGAACTCTGACAACCTGCTCTATAAGGCAACGATCGGCGAAAACGGCAAGACCATCATTTACGCCGATTCCGAAGAGACCGAGTCTTACTTCCGTCTTTCCATGTCGAACGCGTTCCTGAACGGCTCCACCATCAAGACGGTCCTCGCCGATGCTTATACCACGATCGGAAAAGACTTCGTGCAGCAGGTCACCCCGATCGCCGCGGATTACAACGGCGGTAAACCCGTTGCCAACGCGGCTTATGACGGCACCGATTATCTCTTCCCGAACGCTTGCTACTATCAGGTAGTCGGCGCAGACGCTAACCCCGAGATCGTTCCCGCCAAGGGCGGTTACGTCTTCGACGGTTGGGTTAACGGTGTGGCACAGTGGTCCATCGACCCGAACCATACGACGCATACGCCCGACACCGACGGTATCACTGTCGATTACACGGCTTCGATCTTCGCGGCAGGTAAACAGCATTATACCTGCGAGATCTGCGGACAGCTGATCGAAGAAGAACTCGCACAGCTCACGCCCACCATGGCTTACTCCGCAAACAACCACGGTGACGGTTCTGTCGAGTCCACCAACTTTGACCTTTACAAGAAGACGTCTTCTTACTACTCCGAGGCCGAGGACTTCATGGTTGAGTTCTCCGTCTTCTACAACGAAAGCTTCGCTTCCGATGAGACCAACAACGGCGATACTTCCGTGAACTTCCGTCCGTTCAAGGACGCAGGCAACGCGGTCGCAACGCTGGACTTCAAGACCGGTAACTTCTACCTGAAGAACTGTGTCGCAGAAGATCTCGAAAACGGCATCTCCGCCGCTCCCGACATCATGCTGACGCCCGGCTGGCACAGACTCGGCTTCCAGATGCGTGAAGAAGTCACCTTCGACGCACAGGATAATCCTGTCTATACCATCAAACTCAGACTCTTCGTGGACGGCGTTCTGATGAACCCGACCGGCACCTGGTCCGTCATGGATTCCAGCAAGGCGAAGACCTGGTTCACCGCCTCCAAAGATGGCGACGTGATCACCTACTCCTCCAGTTACAGCAGATACGACAACATGGCTCGCTGCGGCGACTTCTGGAGAACCAATACTGATAAGGTCAACTACTACGGTTTCGTTATGTTCGATGACGTTCAGGCACAGGGTATTGAGAGAACCGACAGCGAAATCTACAGCGAACTGTTCAATGTCAACGTCACGCCGATCGATGCTACCCGTGCTTCTTACGCATTCGGCGGTAACAAGGTCGTCTTCGATCTTGACGGCGGCGAATTTGCTACGCTGACTTACACCGGTACGAAAGTCGATACCAAGGACAACGGTTACGCAAACTCCGAAGAAACCTACACCGCGGTCAACAACGTCTGGTTCCAGATCGTCGGTGCCGCTACCCTCGCCGCTCCCGCTCCTACCAGAGCAGGTTCCCTCTTCTTCGGTTGGGATGAAGGCACGGTTGACGAAGAAGCGCATACCATCACCTACAAGGCAATCTGGGTTGACGAGCACGAGCACAACTTCGTCAGAAACGCAGAACTCGACGTCGCTCCTTCCTGCGGCGTTCCCGGCGCTGAACTCTACGAGTGCTCCATCTGCGGCGCAAAACAGTCCGTTCCCGTTGACGCTCTTGAACACAATTACGTTCTGAACGCTGACGAATCCACCGCTCCCACTTGCTTGGAAGCCGGTGAAAACGTTTACTACTGCTCGATCTGCTCCGAGAAGAAGACGGAAGTTGTCGCCGCTCTCGGACACGATTTTGAAAAACACGGAGAACTCACGGAAGTCTTCGCGTTCAGAACCGCTGACCAATGGACCAACAACAGAACTTCCAAAGGCGACCTGCAGGTCAACGAATCCGTCGTGACGACCGAAGACGGTGACGGATATCTCCTTTTGACCGGTAACGGCTCCGGCGGATCCGGAAAATACGGTTATCAGATGTCTCTTGCGGGCATTCCCGAAGACGCGGATACTCTCGTCGTGACCGCTTCCATCTACCGTGAAAAAGTCGGCGACAACGCCATCATGATGCCTCTGACCGTCCGTATCGGCGATCCCGCCGGCACGAACAACGGCTTTATCGGTATTGAAAACAAAGACACTGCGGGTTACTCGGACGGTGACGTGGCACAGTGGGATACCGATGTTCCGATCGCTCACGTCGCGGATTACGACGGCAAGTGGCTTGACATCACGATCGTTATCACGATCTCGACCGGTGAGATCAAGTATTACGTCAACGGTACGCTCGTTCCCGAAGCAACGGCAACCTTCACGCTTCCTACCACAGCTGAAGATATGGCTTCCAAAGTGATCTATATCAGACAGGGCGGTTCGATGGCGAAGAACAGTAAAGTCCGTATCGACAATTACGCCGTATATGCGGGCAAGATCAACCACTACGCTCTTGACGCGATCTTCGCGGCAAGCAACGCTTCCGCTACCGAGATTGCTCCTCTTCCTCTTGATGCGGATGATTACAACACCTACGTTGCCGCAACCTGCACGGCCGACGGTTCTTACACGCTGAAGTGCACTCGTTGCGATTACGTGGAAGAAGCCGTCGTGATCGAAGCATTCGGTCATGATTACGTTGTGAACGCAGACGAAAGCACCGAAGCGACCTGTGTGTCGGATGGTGAAACCGTTTCTTACTGCTCTCGTTGCGGCGATAAGAAGACCGAAGTCGTTGCCGCTGCCGGCCAGCACAACTGGGTACTCGTTCCCGAAAACTGTGTTGCTCCCGGTTGTGAAACCGACGGCTCCGACGCTTATATCTGCTCGGTATGTTCCGAAACGAAAACCGAAGTCGTTCCCGCGACCGGTCACGATTTTGAAGCTCACAAGGCAGACGATCTGACCGCGATCTTCCACTTCACCGACTGGGCAACGACCGAAGGATTGTCTCTGACATCCAACAGCGGTAAAGGCGACAGTGGTTGTGCTACTTCCGTCACCCGCAAAGGAACTTACCTTGAGCTCAAAGGTGGATACGATGCCAACCTTGATGCCGCTAAGAACCCCGTTCTCGCTAAGTACACGCTTCCCGAAATGGAAGCAGCCGCTAATTACGTTCTGACCGTTTCTCTGAACGGCGCTCAGAACGGCGGAGGTAACGTCGGTGCCACGGAGATCACGCTGTTTGACGGCGAAGGAAAAGGTTATTGCCTTATCTCGATCAGCAGAACCGGTGGAAATGTATGGACCTGCACGGACGGCGGCGTTTCCGACACCGATGTACAACTCGGTTGCGTCGGAGCAGCGGGCGACGGTTGGTTCGACGTGACGATTGTTCTCGATACCGAAAACGACACCGCAACTTACTATGTTAACGGTGTTCTCGTCGCTACGCAGGGCATCACCCTTCCCGACACCTTTGCGAGCGTGAACATCAATCGCGGCACGACTGCCAACGGCGGTATCGTCATGGTTGACAACTTCTCGTTCTACGCAGGTGAAGCGAACCACGCGTCTATTGACGCTGTCTTTGCCGCTAACAACGCTTCCGGCACCGAGCTTGTTGCTTCGGATTGCCCGAATTACGTTGACAACGGTGACGGCACCGAGTCTCTCGTTTGTATTCATAAGGGATGCACGGAGAAAGGTGAAACCAGACCCATCGCAGAATAATACCTGACCCCTTTGCCGAAAGGCAAAAACAAAGGCAGAGAGCTTCGGCTCTCTGCCTTTTGTCGTATTGGTTTTTCATCGTTGCAGAATATTGTGGTTTTTTGCGCTTTGCTATATCATTTGATTTTATTGTTTTGATAGATTTTGCTCTTGCCGCGACCGGCGGAGCGGATCAGTCCCAGACCGATCATTTCTTTTGTCAGATTGTATATGCGCGTTTGCTTGATGCCGAGCAGTTGGCCGATCGTCTCATCTGTGATCTGCCCGTTTTTTTCGAGATACTCAAGGACCTTTTTCATCTGTTCGGTGACGGGGGTGCCGACGGGTTCTGCCCCGTTTTCATTCATGTTCGGCAACACGATTTTGAAAGCGTTTTCCGTTACCTCGATACGGGGCTGTGACGGACAGTTTTCGTAAAGTTTATAGATCCTGCGGATACCCGTTCCGTAACTTTCGATCAAACGCAGACGATGGAATACTTCGGCAAGTTTTTTGTTTCTCGGTTGAGAAATACCGCACTTGATATCCTCCGTGGTGAGCCCTGCCAAGAGCCCGCCGAGAGATATGAATTCCGTTTTTCTGTCATTGACGTTGATGATTACGGAACCGCTAAAGCCGTAATCGCGGTGAACGAGGGCGTTCAGCAGGGCTTCGCGGATGGCTTCCTCGGGATAGTCCTTTTTGTCGGTGCGGGAAACGCCGCTGATCGTCGAAACCGTTTTGTTGCACAACGAAAGATAGGTGACGGCGTCCTCAAACTGTCGGAGGATGGATCCGCCGAATTCCTTACTGTCCCGGAACTCCGTGCAGGTTTCGTCATTGAAGACGGCGATTTTGACGGTATGCGGGCATTGATCGGAGAGCAACAAGGCGAGATTGGTATATAAGCCGTTTTGCGTCATACCGAGCGCGAGATATTTATCGGGCGCGAATGCCACCCCGTAGCGGGAAAAAGCCGCTTCTGCGGCTTCAAACGTCAGATCCTGGCAGAGCGAACCGGTGTCCTCATAGGTATTGCCATCGCTTTCTTTGATCATTTTGCGGATCTGTTCCGGCGACGCCGGGACGGATGACGTCCCCTGACGGACGAATACGCCGTTTGGCTTTATGCATTTGCTTTTCAGATAATAAGGTTTATTCGTTCCCTCGTTGACGGCGATCCGCACGACGTTGTTGTCTTCAATCGTATAACGGACGAACACGGTAACGTCCGGCAGGATGGCGTCGCGGATGCCGTTGGTTATGCGGGTGTATTGTCCGTCTATATCGGAAATACCGGCGGCATTGCCGTTATCGTCGATGCCGACGTAGATAAAACCGCCCTCCGTATTGGCAAAAGCGATGACTTCTTTGTAGAGTTCTTCGGTAAACCCGGATTTGAATTCTATGGTTTCGGTTTCGCGTTTCATAGGAATCCCCCTTCCCGATATTATCATACATCAATTTTTTCACATTGTCAATCGAAAAAGTGAAAAAAGTGAAAATTCACTGAAAATTGAGTGAAAAAAGTGAAAATTCACTGAAAAAAAGTGATAATTTCCAATCCGGAAAGAAAAATGCTTGATTTTCTCCGCGAAATTGTGTATAATACAATTTGGAGGAGAAAATATGATAGTTACGACGTCGATTTTAACCGAACAACTGAAAAATTACGGTGACGCGGCGGGAAAAATCCTTCGCATGAAAAGGGACGGCGAGGTTATTCCGCTGACGCGCGGTATTTACGAAACCGATAAAACGGCAAAGGGACATTGGCTCGCCGGAGCGATTTTCGGTCCCTCCTATCTTTCGTTTGACTACGCGCTCTCTTTTTACGGACTGATCCCCGAAGCGGTATATTCCTATACTTGTGCGACGTTTGAGAAAAGAAAAGCAAAGACGTACGAAAACGCGTTCGGGCGGTTTTCCTATCACGACGTGCCGTCCGAAGTGTATCCTTACGGAATCGAGATCCGAGAAGAAAACGGGTATGCTTATTGGATCGCAAGCCCGGAAAAAGCCCTTTGCGACAAACTTTATCGGATGCCGCCCGTGACGGGTATAGCCGAAGTGAAAAAACTATTGTTTGAAGATCTCAGGATCGATACGGAGGCGTTTGAACAGTTGAACGTGCAGGAAATGATAGAGATCGGAGAACGGTATCACGCTTCGAATCTGAAATATCTGATACAATACCTGAGGAGGAGAAAATGATGCACGCGGCAATAACGCAAATGCTCGAAAAGTATCGCGCGGATGGAACCGCGGATGGAAAAAATGCCGTGAAAGAAATCATGCAGGAGATCGTTTTGTGCGGACTTTCCCGCGCGGGTTTCTTTCAAAAAGCGGCTTTTTACGGCGGAACGGCGCTTCGTATTTTCTACGGGCTTGACCGTTTTTCCGAAGATCTGGATTTTTCGCTGACGGCGATCGACCGGGATTTTGATTTGTCTTCCTATTTCCCTACGCTGAAAAAAGAAATCGCGTCTTACGGACTGAATGTGGAGATCACGGAAAAAGAAAAAAGCGGTGACGCGGCGATCCGATCGGCGTTTCTGAAAGGCAATACCAAAGAGCACATGTTGCTTTTTTATCCGACCGATCCTGCGGTAAATGAAATCGCGGCGAACGAAACGCTCAAAATCAAATTTGAAGTGGATACGAACCCGCCACAAGGCGCGGCGTATGAACACAAATACCGTTTGCTCCCGGCTCCGTATGAAGTCACGCTGTACGATACGCCGTCTCTCTTTGCGGGGAAAGTGCACGCCGTGATATGCCGTGCGTGGAAAAACCGCGTCAAAGGCAGAGATCTTTATGATTACGTCTTTTATCTTTCCCGCGGTGCCGCTCTGAATACCGATCATCTGAAAGCCCGTCTCGTTCAGTCCGGCGCATGGAATGAAAACGAACCGTTTTCTCTTTCGGACGCAAAACGATTGCTCTTTGATCGTTTCGATACGATCGATTACAGGCAGGCAAAGGAAGACGTTATGCCGTTTCTCAGCGATACGTCGTCGCTCGCTTTGTGGAGTGCCGGATATTTCAGACAACTGACGGAAGAATGGATGAAATAACGCTGACGACTTTTGCGGCTCTGCCGCAAAGAGATGTCGTGCCTGCGGCACAGTGATATATGCCCTGCGGGCAAGTGATGTTTTGCGGTTGCACCGCAAAGTGATGTTTTACTGCGTTGCAGTAAAGTGATAAAATGCGTTTTGCGGGAACGAAAAACAAATCGCCGCAGGGGAAGCCCTGCGGCGATTTTCTGTTGCCGGAGCCCGGCGACAGGACGGGGTGCTTGCAGCACGGTTATGATTTGCGCGGAGCGCAAAGTTTTGGTGATAAGGGATTGACAAATTTTCGCCATGGTGATATAATATACACAGAAAAACAAAATATTATAAGGGAAAAATATATCGCATCGGGAGAAAATATGACGTACACCGATTTTATTCGCGGGCAATTGCAAAAATACGCGCCCGGTCAACCCATTTATGCTTCTTTGCTTGCCCGGGAAATGGAAAAGCATTTCGGCATATCCGAAAAGAAAGCCGGGGCTGCCGTGGCGGTCACGGTCAGCCGGATCATGGCGAATCGCGATGATCAGAAACTCAGGACGTTTCAAAAGGGAATTTATTATCTGACGGAAGAGACACCGTTCGGCGTGATAGATATAGACAAAGATCAACTGATATTTGAAAAATATCTGTTTTCTTCTCACGGGTATGAGTCCGGGCTCGGCTTTTTGAATCGGCTCGGATTGACAACGCAGATGCCGAAGACAAGGGACGTCGTCACGAATCATGCCACGGACGGGACGCGATGGGATGAAAAATTAGGCGTCCGGATCCATCCGGCGAAAACGCCCGTCACGCCGGAAAACAAACCGTATTTACAAATACTGGATGCTATGGAGATAATGAAAAAAGCGCCGGTCGATGCGGAAAATCCGTATCGGATCTTCGCGCGTTTTATTGATGAAAACGCGCTGAACTATCAGACACTTTTAAGTCTTGCCGGGTCCTATTATTCGCAAACAACGCTCAAAATCCTTGCCAAAACCGCTATGCAAAAGGAGACAACGTCATGAAGTTGCACTTGGATACAAACGCGTTTCGCGTATTGATACAAAACGTTCACGAAAGAAGCGGGATAAGATCGGACGTTTTGGAAAAAGATTATTACGTGGTTTTGATTTTGTACGAACTGGCGGGTTTGCAAAAAGAAGGGCTGAAAGCATATTTTAAGGGCGGGACGGCATTGTATAAAGCGTTAAAAACCCCGAATAGGTTTTCCGAGGATATTGACTTGTCGGTGGACGTCGGCGGGTGTAATCGGACACAAAGCGAAAAGCAATTGGCGAGCGCTTCCAAAAAATACACTTCTTTGAAGCGTGACGCGGATTCGCCTTTTGCCTTTACCCATCGCTCGGAAGTCGTGGCGGTGTATCAGTACGAACCGCTTGCCAAAACGGACGCGGGGGACGCCTTACAACGTTTCGGAAACGTAAAAGTGGAGGCAACCTCGTTTACCATCAGCGAACCGTTTGAAGACTTGCAAATCACGCCGTTGCTTTTTACGTATGCGACTCCGGAGGAAAAAGAGGTATTGGAGACGCAATATGAAATCGTTCCGTTTACGGTAAAGACCATGACGCTTGAACGGATTTTCATTGACAAATTGTTTGCGGCGGAAGCTTATACCGCAAAATCCTCGGAGAACAATCGGGCTTTTGAAGCGGCAAAACATATTTATGATCTTTCGGTGTTGGAATCCGATCCGCGCATAACAAATTTGTTCAATAGTGAAGAACGTCTCTCGTATTTGCTCGGTATCCGCTTGCGGGAAGAGATACAGCGGCTTGACGGTATTCCTTACGTCGCACCGTCGGATTTTTCGTTTTTTGAAAAAGCCCGCTCTGACCGTAACGTCAAAAGCGCGTACGAAGTCATGCAAAAACAGTACGTTCTCAAAGATGAAGACCGTATTGCTTATGATCGCGCCATGGATTGTGTTCATCGCATAGGAGAATGTCTGCGAAAAAATCCTGCGTGGAACGCGGCGCGTCCGCCGGAAAAACCGAAAGACAATGGGTAAATTATTTCCCGCAAAAAACAAATCGCCGCAGGGGAAGCCCTGCGGCGATTTTCTGTTGCCGGAGCCCGGCGACAGGACGGGGTGCTTGCAGCACGGTTATGAGATGCGTTTCGTGTGCGAAACGCATCGTGCGCCGCGAGCGGCGAGGCACCGTTATGATTTGCGGCAATGCCGCAAAGTTATGAGATGCGTTCCGCGGGAACGCATCGTTCGCCGCGAGCGGCGATGGGATGTTAGTTATTGCAACAGCAGCAATAGCAAACCGCGATCGCGAGGAGGATGATCCAGGCGTTGTTATCGAAGATACGGCAGAAACAGGAGTTATTCATAAAAAGTCCGGTCCTTTCAAGATTGGCGGGTTCTCCCGCACATTAACATAGTATGCCGTCTTCCGAAAACCGTGCTACCTGTCGAAAGAAAAGACCGCTTTTCCGTCTTTGAGAACGAGTTTCGCGTCAAAGCGCTTGTTGTTTTTGGAGAGAAATCCCCGGATCGTACCTGTTTGCCCGGTCGCGAGCAGTCTCGCGATCTCGGCTTTTCCGATCTCGCGGTCGAGGATCTTGACGTTCACCTTGAACGCGCAGCCGTCCGCGTACCCCATACAGCCGTAGGCATATTTGCCGCGCACGACGTTCTTGCCGCAGAGCGGGCAGACGCCGACGATCTCGCCGAGTGAGCCGGTATCTTCTTTCGGCAGATTCAGAGGGGGCGGGGCACCGTTTTTGAAGATCTCGCCGATCTCGCGCTCGGCGATTTTCACGCTGTCGGCGACGGTGATCTCGCCGTGGAACACCTGCTTGAGGGCGCGTCCCATTTCGCTCGTCTTGTATTTGTCCATCGAGATGCCGAGCGCACTCATGGATTCGATGAGTTTTTCACCGCCCGGCAGAATGGTATAGACGTCTTTTTTGAGAGCGATATAGCCGGTATTCTTGGCGTTGTCGATGATGCCCGTCCTCGTCGCCTCGGTCCCGAGTTCCAGTCCCTCGAAGATCGCCTTATAATCTTCCGCGTCGTCCACTTCGCCGTTCTCTTCCATTTCCTTGGCACGCGCTTTGTCGTCCTTGAAAGGATTTTTCAGATAGTTGTTCAGCGTTTCGATGGTGTAGTGTTTGGGAGGCGTCGTTTCTTTTTCGACGGGCACGAAGTTCGTTTTGACCACTTCCCCGACCTCGAGTTTCGGGAGGATCTTGTCTTTTTGCGTATAATCGTCGTATTTGGTAAAGCCCGCTTCGAGAAGCACCGTGCCTTTGAGGACAAATTCCTCGAGATCGCCGAGCTTGATATGGATCTCGCTCTTTTCGGCGATACATTCTTCGGCGCAGAATACGGCGACAAAACGGCGCATGACCGTCGAATAGACCTCGTATTCTTTCTCCGAAAGCGCGTCTTTCTTCGGGATCTTATAGGTCGGCGTCAGCGCCGAGTGGGATTCGATCTTACTGTCGTCAAAAATGTATTTCGAATCCTTGAAACGCACGGGATAGCCGATCTTCGCCACGGCACCGAGAATGTTTTTGACCTTGTCTTTTTCGGCGGTCGCCATATACTCGGAATTGGTACGCGGATAGGTCAGATATCCTGCCTCGTACAGTTTCTGGACGATGGCGAGACTCTCCGCCATCGACATTTTGTACTTTTTACCGAGCACGTTCTGCAGCGTCGAGAGGGAATAGAGTTTTCCCGGGAAAACCGTTTCTTTTTTGGACTTGACTTCCGTCACGACGGCGGTCTCGGCGTTGAATAGCGCACACCGTGCCTCGGCTTTCTCTTTTTCGTCGGCGGCGAACCGCTCTTTGGTCGCGGAAAGTTCCACCGTCTCGCCGTTCGTTTTTTCACGGCTGACGAGGGTGAAATATTTTTCGGTTTTGAAGTTCTTGATCTCCATATCCCGGTCGTAGATCGCGCGCACGATCGGCACGATGACTCTGCCGACGCGCAGAAGCGTGCCGCAACGGATCGTCGCGTACCGCGTCAGATTGACGCCGTAGAGCCAGTCGATATAGGTTCTCGCGAAGCCCTCGCCCGCGAGGTTTTCATAGGTATCCTCGTCTTTCATTTCCGCGAGCGCTGCGAGAATGGTTTTCGGCGTCTGGTCCGGGAGCCAGAGCCGTTTGAAAGGTTTATTCGTTTTCAGCGCGTGCGAAACGCAGAGGCGGACGATGATCTCGCCCTCTCTGTCCGCGTCCCCCGCGTTCACGACGGTATCGACGTCCTCACGGTTGCAGAGGTCTTCGATCACGCGGAACTGTTTTGCCACGCCGGCGTCGATTTTTCCGTCCGAACCCCGTTTGAGTTCAAAACGGAACTCGGTCGGGAAGCACGGCAGGTTCGCGAGCGTCCACTTCCGTTCGCCGTCCGGCGTCGGGTTGTAATATTCCACGTCGGCGAGAGAGAAAAGATGCCCGAACGCCCAGGTGACGATATATTCACGCCCGATGAGAAATCCCGAAGATTTCTTCATGTCGCCGATGGCATCGGCGATATTGCGGGCAAGACTCGGTTTTTCGGCGATGATCAGTTTCACGTCTTTTCTCCTCTCTTTTTCGCTATGGCGGATACCGCTTTTTTTATTCTACCATATTTTTGCGGAAATTTCCACCCGTTTTCCGAAAAAGGCCGCGAAAAGAAAAGAAGATACCGCTTTTCTTTTTAACGCAAATATGCTATACTAAACGTAAGAAAGGGAATAACCTATGAGAGATTACAGAGAGATTTTATCCCATTGCGACCACACCCTGCTGGCGGTGGACGCGACGTGGGAAGAGATAAAGACCGTGCTGGACGATGCCGTCCGCTATCACACGGCGTCCGCCTGCATCCCTGCCCGCTACGTGAAAGACGCGAAAGCGTACGTCGGCGAAAAACTCGCCGTGTGTACCGTCATCGGCTTCCCCTCCGGGTATTCCACCGCGGCGGTGAAGGTCTTTGAGGCGAAAGACGCGATCGCAAACGGTGCCGACGAGATCGACACGGTCATTCCCGTCGGGGCGCTCAAAGACGGAAAATACGCGGAGATTCGGGACGAGATCGCGGCGATCAAGGCGGCGTGCGGGGAAAAGATCCTGAAAGTCATCGTCGAGACCTGCCTTCTCACGGAAGAGGAAAAGATCAGAATGTGCGGGATCGTTACCGACGCCGGCGCCGATTATATCAAGACTTCGACCGGTTTCGCGGGCGGCGGCGCCACCTTTTCGGACGTGGCTCTGTTTGCGAAGCACGTGGGAAAAAACGTAAAGATCAAGGCGGCGGGCGGCATTTCGTCGTTTGAAGACGCCGAAAGATTCCTGGACCTCGGCGCCGACCGCCTCGGCACCAGCCGACTCGTAAAAATCGCGAAAGAAAGAGGATACTGATATGGCAAACACACCGACTCCGCATATCAACGCAAAACCCGGGGATTTCGGGAAGACGGTCCTTATGCCGGGCGATCCGCTCCGCGCGGCGTTCATCGCCTCGCATTTTCTCACCGATCCCGTCCTCGTCAACAACGTGCGCGGCGTTCAGGGCTACACGGGCACCTACCGCGGCGTAAAAGTGTCGGTGATGGCGAGCGGCATGGGAATGCCCTCCATCGGCATTTATTCGTACGAGCTTTATCACTTTTTCGGCGTGGAGAACATCATCCGCGTCGGCTCCGCCGGTGCGCTGCGTGAGGACGTAAAGGTGCGGGACATCCTCCTCGGTATGGGGGCGTGTGCCAATTCCGACTACGGGCGGCAGTTCGGAGTGACGGTAAATATCGCGCCCATCGCCGATTACGGTCTTCTGAAATCGGCGGAAGAAAAGGCGTCCGCGCTCGGATGCCGCGTTCACGTCGGCAATCTTCTGTCCTCCGATGTCTTTTACAACGCCGATCCCGATTTCAACGCAAAATGGCAAAAACTCGGTTGCCTCGGCGTGGAAATGGAGGCGGCGGCGCTTTATCTGAACGCCGCTTACGCAGGCAAACGCGCTCTCGCGATCTGCACGGTTTCCGACCATATTCTGACGGGTGAATCCCTCGACGCACAAGCCCGTGAGACTTCGTTCACGGATATGATGGAGATCGCCTTGGAAGTCGCCTGCGATGCGGAAAACCGCAACTGACGAAAACCCGATCGGAAGCCCATAAGACTTCTCTCGGACAGGGTGAAGATCGCCTTGGAAGTTGCCTGCGATGCGGAAAACCGCGACTGACGAAAACCCGATCGGAAGCCCATAAGACTTCTCCCGGATAGGGTGAAGATCGCCTCCGAAGTTGTTTTGAGTCATAATTCCGACTTCAGCGGAAAAGTTTGCTGAAATTATTTTTCACAACGGAAAAAGAGAGATTCGTCTTGAAACACAAGAAAATGCAAATAAAGATTAGCAAAACGAGGTAAAGGGATGCGAAAACGCGTATTTGTGATCGTGCTTGACTCTTTCGGGATCGGCTACGAACCGGACGCCGCCGCTTTCGGTGACGTCGGCGCCGATACCCTCGCCCGCATCGCGGCATCGCCCGCGTTTGACGCGCCGCATCTGACGGCGCTCGGCCTCGGTTCGATCGACGGTGTCAATTGTCTTCCGAAGCCCGTGCCGACCTCGGCGGTTTTGCGGCTTCGCGAGCAGAGCATGGGAAAAGATACGACCGTCGGGCATTTTGAACTTTCCGGCGTGGTCATGGAAAAACCGCTGCCGACTTATCCGCAGGGATTTCCGCGTGATCTGATCGCGGCGTTTGAAAAAGTCACGGGACGCGGTGTGTTATGCAACAAACCGTATTCCGGCACCGATGTGATCCGCGATTTCGGGGAAGAACATCTGAAAACCGGAAAACTGATCGTTTATACCTCCGCCGACAGCGTTTTTCAGATCGCGGCGCACGAAGAACTCGTGCCGCCTGAAGAATTGTATGAAATATGCCGAAAAGCCCGCGCGCTTCTCGTCGGCGAGCACGCCGTCGGGCGGGTGATCGCGCGTCCTTTCATCGGGACTTCTGCCGCTGATTTCAAGAGGACGGCGAACCGTCGGGATTTTTCCCTCGAAGCCCCCGGAAAAACGATGCTCGACGCCGTCAGCGGTGCGGGGCTTGACGTGATCTCCGTCGGAAAGATCTTCGACATCTTTGCCGGACGCGGCATCACGGAGTCATACATCACGCACGGGAACGCCGAGGGCATGGCAAAAGCGCGCGAACTTCTGGACCGTGATTTTTCGGGGCTCTGTTTTATCAACCTCGTGGATTTCGATATGCTGTACGGCCATCGGCAGGACGTGGACGGCTACGCCGCCGCGCTTTCCGAATTCGACCGGTTTTTGCCGTCGTTTCTCGGCGGGATGAGAAAAGACGATCTTCTTATCATCACCGCCGACCACGGCTGTGATCCCGGCGACGACAGTACCGACCATACGCGGGAGTACGTCCCCTGCCTTGTGATCGGTGAGGGTGTCGCCCCCGGCAATTACGGAACGCGAAAGACCTTTGCCGATCTTGGACAGACCGTCTGCGACGCGCTCGGCGTGGATGACAGGCCTGCCGCGGGGGAGAGTTTTCTTTCGCTTGTGAAAGGATAAATATGGATATAAAAGAACTGATTTCTGCCGCAAACTCCGCACGGGGGGTGGCTTACTGCCCGTATTCGGGGATTTCCGTGGGGGCGGCATTGCTTACCGCGGACGGGCGTATCTACACCGGCGCGAATATTGAGAACGCGGCGTATTCCCCCTCCGTCTGTGCCGAACGCGTGGCGTTGTTTTCCGCCGTCCGCGACGGCGTCAGGGATTTCGCGGCGATCGCCGTCGTCGGCGGAAAACGGGGAGAACCCCCGACGGGACTTTTCCCGCCCTGCGGCGTCTGCCGGCAGACGCTCGCCGAGTTCTGTCAGCCGGATTTTAAGATCTGTCTTGCAATCGACACCGAACATTATGAAACGCGCACGTTAGCCGAACTTTTTCCCGACGGTTTCGGCGCCGCGTGCCTGTGAGGAGAAACCTTGAACATTTACGATTTGATTTCCGAGAAAAAGGCGGGCAAACCGCTCACAAAAGAGGAGATAAGCTTCGCCGTCATGGGCTTTACGAACGGCGAGATCCCCGATTACCAGATGACGGCGCTTCTGATGGCGATCTGTCTGCGGGGGATGAACGACGAAGAGACCGCCCTGCTCACCGACGTGATCGCCACATCGGGCGACACGCTCGATCTGTCCCGTTTCGGCAGTCTGACGGCGGACAAGCATTCGACGGGCGGCGTCGGAGACAAAACTACGCTGATCGTCGGTCCCATCGCCGCCGCCGCGGGCGTCAAGGTCGCCAAAATGAGCGGCCGCGGGCTCGGGCACACCGGGGGTACGGTGGATAAACTCGAATCCATACCGGGTTATCGGACGACGTTGACGCCCGAAGCGTTTATGGAGCAGGTCGAAAAAGTCGGCATCGCCGTCATCGGACAGAGCGGCGATCTCGCGCCGGCGGATAAAAAGATCTACGCGCTCCGTGACGTGACGGCGACCGTGGATTCCATTCCTCTCATCGCCTCCAGCGTCATGGGCAAAAAACTCGCGGCCGGCTCGAAAAATATCGTTCTCGACGTGAAATACGGCTCCGGTGCGTTCATGAAGACGCCGAAAGCCGCGAAAGCGCTCGCCAAAGCCATGGTGGATATCGGAAAACGGCTCGGCAGAAACATGACGGCGGTCATTTCGGGGATGGACGTTCCCCTCGGTTGCGCCGTCGGAAACGCCGTGGAGGTGGAGGAGGCGATCGAGGTTTTACAGGGAAAAGGTCCAAAAGATCTCTCGGAGGTCTGTCTGACGCTCGCCTCGCTGATGATCGCATCGGCGCTCGGGATGCCGACCGAAACAGCAAGAGCCCTCGCCGAAGAAAAAATCAAAAACGGCGAAGCGTTTGCCAAGTTCTGTGAGTGGATCGGTGCGCAGGGCGGAGACGTCTGTGCCGTCCGGGAACCGGACCGACTGAAAAAAGCGGCGATATGCCGCGAGATCCTTGCCCCCGCAGACGGATATATCACCGCTATGGATACCGAAAAGATCGGCACCGCCGCCGTGTTCCTCGGTGCCGGAAGAAAGAAAAAAGACGATGAAATCGACCACGGGGCGGGACTTCGTATCTTGAAAAAGACGAAAGACGCGGTGAAAGCCGGGGACGTGATCGCCATTCTTCTGACGAACGACGCGTCGACGCTCCCTGCGGCACAGGCGGAATACCTTTCCGCTTTGACTATCGGAAAAAAGAAGCCGAGGACGGGGCCGCTGATCTACAAGATCATCCGCTGACTTCTGTTTTATTCGGTTTTGGGCACTTCCTTTTTGTCCGAGGTTTTGCCGAACCCCTGTCTTTTCTTTTGCGGTTTTTCGCGGAAAGACATACGTGATTCATAAAGATTCGTTTTGTATTTTCTGATCGTCCGTTTGATTCGTCTTTCGGTTCAAAAGGCACGGTAAGCGGTGAAAAACTCACCGCGTACCGTGCCTTTTGCTGTTTTTTACTTTGTTTTTTCGGCTTTTTGATATGCTTTTTGCCATTACGGCGCATCCGGCGCCGTTTTTATTCCGAAAAAACCGCCGTTGCGGCTTATCGGACTGTCAGCGCCGTTTCGTTATCGGCTTTTTTCGGAACGCCGCGGATTGCCGCTCTTACGGCGCGTCACATTTTATGGGGTTTTCCGTTGAAGATAAGGGCGGCGAGATACCCGAAGACGAGTGCGGCGGCGGTTCCGCCGGAAGCGGCGGTGAGTGCGCCCTTGAAAATGCCGAGGAGTTTTTCTTTGTCCACCGCCTCTTTCACACCCTCGGCGATCGCGCCGCCGAAGCCGATCAGCGGGACGGAAATGCCGCATCCCGCAAACTCACGGATCGCCTGATACCACCCGAGCGCGCCGAAAAGCACGCCGAGCGAAACATAGAGGACGAGGATCCGCGCCGGTGTCAGTTTTGTGCGGTCAATGAGGATCTGTGCGGGGATACAGAGCGCCCCGCCGATCAGAAAAGCGGTAATGATCGTCATTTTTCTCTCCTTTCCAAGTGAATGATGGGGGCGATGCCCGAGATGGATTCTCCCTGCTGAACGCTCGTGGCGTTCATCATGCCCCACGTGGTGAGAAAAACGATCAAAACCGTCATTTTTTTCTCCTTTCCAAGCGGATGATGGGAGCGATGCCCGAGATGGATTCTCCCTGCTGAACGCTCGTGGCGTTCATTAAAGCGCCGGTCGAGAGAAAGAGAATATCTTTCATCTTTCCGTTTTTCAGTTGCGGGAGAAAGTGACAGGAAAGTACGCTCGCCGAGCATCCGCACCCGGAGGCGCCGCCGTGCGCGTCCTGCTTTTCTTCATCGTACAGAAGCGTGCCGCAGTCAACGTAATTTTCGCCGAGTGGGATGCCTTCGTCGTGCATCAGTTCACGCAGCATGGCGGCGCCGACTTTCCCGAGATCGCCCGTCACGACGGCGTCGAAGTCGTCCGGAGATCTTCCCGTTTCGTCAAAATAGCGGCACAGACTGTCTGCCGCCGCGGGTGCCATGGCACAACCCATATTGGCGCCGTCGCCGATCAGACTGTTGATCATTCTTCCCGGTGCACATTCGGTGATAAGGACGTCGCCGCCCCGACTGTCGAGGACGAAGGCACCCCCCGCG
>JAZLLY010000034.1:0-10033 GCA_045598385.1 Eubacteriales bacterium
AATACCCCGCGGTAAACGAGCGTACCGCCGTAGCCGAGGATGATGCACATGACGGAACTGACGAAAAGGGTGATCGTGATATTGAAGAGGGTGGACAGACTGACGTAGTCCACGTTCGCCTCTTCGTTCTTTCGGTTGAGCCGGCGGAACGCCGAGAGTTCTTTTGCTTCCTTGACGAACGCTTTGACGACGGCGATGCCGGAGAAGTTTTCTTCGGCAAAATCCGACAGTTCGGAATACATTTGTTGCCGGTAATCCCATTTTTTCGTCATATATTTTCCGACGACGGTGCTCGACAGGAGCAGAAGCGCCATCGGGATCATGGAGAGCAGGGTAAGCGTCGGATCCATCAGCGCCATTTTCCGCACCGCCAGAATGCCGAGACCGAGCGCGTCAACGACCATCATGATGCCGGAGCCGAAGCAGTCCTGCACCGTTTCGATATCGTTGGTGAAAAGGGACATCTGCGCGCCGACCTTGTGCGTTTCGTAGTATTCCTCCGGCATGAGTTCGGAGTGCTCGAACATACGCCGCCGCAGGTCCGTTTCGACGCGGATGGCGGTGCCGAAGAAGCAGACGCGCCAGAGAAAACGGCCGATGACGAGGACGACGATGATACCGATCAACGGCAGACAGATCTTGTCGAGAAGAAAATCAAGATCGAAAGGAACGACACCGCCGTCCGTCTCGACGACACCGTCGTTGATCCCGTTGACGACCATGCGGTAGAGTTCGGGGATGACGAGCTGTGCCATATCCACGCCGAGCAAAGCCAAAAGCCCGACCAGAAGGACGGGCAGATGTTTCAGATAATAGCGGTTGACGGTTTTTCCGAAGAGCATGGTTTTCAGTCTTCCTTATTCGTTTGCAGGGTGAAGCCGTCGATGCCGGATTTGCAGATGGCATGGAAAATGCGGTGCTTCAGTCCTTTGTTGTCTTTTTCAAGCTCGGAGAGCAGGTTTTTCATATTTTCTCTTTCGGTCGCGTGATTTTCGGGGCAGAGACTTTCCACGACCGGAAGATTTTTCCGGCGCGCGAAGTACGCGACGTCCTTTTCCCCGGCGTAGAGCAAAGGCCGGATGACGGTGATATCGCGGTCGGACAGATACGTTACGGGGGAGAAACAGCCGAGTCTCCCCTCGAAAAACAGGTTCATCATAAAAGTCTCGACGGCGTCGTCGTTGTGATGCCCGAGCGCCACCTTGTTGCATCCCGCTTCTTTGGCGGCACGGTGAAGCGCGCCGCGCCTCATATTCGCGCAGAGAGAGCAGGGATTGGATTCCCCGCGGACGTCGAAAATGATCTTCGCGATCTCGGTTTTTTCGAGGATAAAAGGCACGCCGAGGGCTTGACAGAACGATTCGACACCCGCGTAATTTGTTCCCTCAAAGCCGAGATCAACGGCGATCGCCGCGACGTCAAAGGGTTTCGGGTAGAACTTGCGCAGAATGGAAAGCGCGAAGAGAAGCGTCAGGGAGTCTTTGCCGCCGGAGACGCCGACGGCGATTTTGTCGCCCGCCCCGATCATGCCGTAATCGTCCACGGCACGTCGGACAAGACTCAATATGTGTTTTTCTTCGTTCATAGCAATTCCCTGACCGTTTCATAGACTGATAAAAAAGATTGGGGGATAATATGGCGATCAAAATATTCGTGGATCCCGGACACAATCCGTCGGGGACTTTCAATACCGGTGCCGAGGGCAACGGCTTTTTCGAACAGGACATCACGTTCCGGATCGGAACGCAGGTTTACGAGCGGCTGCGCGCCAATCCGAATTTTGAAGTGCAGATCTCGCGCCCGACGAAGGACACCGTCCTCGGCACGAACAATTCGACGAGTCTTTCCGCGAGGGTGAAAGCCGCAAACGCTTTCGGCGCCGATCTGTTTCTGTCGTTGCATACCAACGCGTCGGCGGACAGCACGGCATCCGGCTCGGAGGGGCTCGTTTACAGTGAAAAATCAAAAGTCGCCGTCGGCGTCGCGACCGAGATCCTCGAAAAAATGCATACTTACACGGGACTGCGCAACCGGGGGATCATCGCCCGCCCGGGGCTTTACGTCCTGCGCAAGACGAAAATGCCCGCCGTCATCATCGAGATGGGCTTCATCACCAATCCTTACGACGCGTCGCTTATGGTATATTCGCCGTCGCTCTTTTCCGGGGCGATCTACCGGGGGATCCTGACGTATTACGGTTTAGCGTAGATCCAGTCTGTCAAGTGTCAGATAGTCGTACGACGCCGTGATACTGTCGGCAGGGAAGAGGTACGTCGCGCCGCAATGCGGGCAGTACGCTTCGATCCCCCCGTCGGTAAAGCGCAGGTCGTATTCGCCGCCGTGGCAGGGACAGTCGATCGTCCCCTCGGCTTCCATCTCCTTGATGAGGAAGCGGAACGTGTCGTAGAGGGCGGGATCGGGGAGAATATCCTCTTTGTCGAGATCCTGCGGCTGAATATCGGCAAGGTCATCCGCTTCGAGATTTTTCAGAACGTCCGAAAGTTCCGCTCCCGTGCGCTTTCCGTCTTCCCCGACGGATTCTTCGTCGCCGAAGTGGAGAATATCCATGTTCGCGTAGGGACACGCGAGGGAGAAGCGGTCGCGCTCAAAGGCGATGCTCTCCGTCAATGTGAAGTTGTGATTCTTTTTGCAATAGACGCAGGGGACCGAAAAATCGAGTTTATGATCTTTGCGGATCTTCGCGTCAAGCACCGATTCTCCGCAGGTACATTTCAGACGCAGAAGATCGGCGGAAAAAGCGAATTTTCCGAGCAGACCGAGCGTCATATCCCCGCAGGACGGGCAACGGTAGGCGATACATCTTTTTTTGTTTTCCATAGAGACCTCAATGACAGAGAAGTTTTACGAGTTCTTTGGCGAAGGGCACGGCACATTCCATGCCTCTGCCGGTGGTGACGAGCCCGTCGGTCACGGCGGCGGCTTCGGTGAAGATCGCGCCGTCGAGATATTTTTCAAAACCCGGGAAGCACGTCGCGCGTTTGCCGCGCAGATAACCGCGTTTTCCGAGGACCATCGGTGCGGCGCAGATGGCACAGAGCCGCCCGCCTTTTTCATAGACCGCCCGTAAAATCGCGTCCGTAAAAGGCGACGCGTCGAGATGGTTTGTGCCGGGCATTCCGCCGGGCAGAATGACGTCGGTGATGTCGGAAAAGTCCACGTCCTCCGCGAGCATATCTGCGATCACGGGAACGCCGTGGGCACCCGTGACGGTCTTCCCGGTGACACCGACCGTTCTGACGTCGGCGCCGCCGCGGCGCAGATAATCGAGAGGAGCGAGTGCCTCGACTTCCTCGAAGCCGTCGGCAAGCAATAAAGCGATCATAAAAACACCTTTTTTCCGAAACGGGCGGGTATTTTTCCCGCTTTGATTCGGAGTTTTCTTTTTTGATGGGATCGGGGGATCATTCCCGCTTTGCGTCTTCTTATTTTTGGAGAGAGGGAGAACGACCGTTCCTCTTTCGTGCAGAAGTCAAAGCGTTTTTGAGGATTTCGTGATCATTCCCGCTTTGCGTCTTCTTATTTTCGGAGAGAGGGAGAACGACCGTTTCTCTTTCGTGCAGGAGTCAAACCGTTTTTGAGGATTTCGGGATCATTCCCCTCTTTGGGTAAGCGCTCTTCTTTTTTCGATCCATTCGTCCTGCGTCATCAAGACGGGACGGGGCTTGGAATTGCCGGTGGATTCGCCGACGATACCGAGTTCGTACATCGCGTCCATATAGCGCGAGCAGCGCTGGAATCCGAGCGAGAAGACTCTTTGCAGGTAAGAGACGGAGACCCGTTCGCCCTCGAGGGTTTTCGTAACGATCTGTAAGAACATCTGGTCGTGCATGAGCGCGCCGACGCTGTTTTTGGAGGTGAAATCGCCCCCGCCCTCGTCGCCGCTCTCGCAGTCGTCGTCGGCGTCGCGCGCGGCGCTTTCCTTGCCGGGTGAGCATTTCTGGGCGGCTCTGTCGATCTGCGCCATAACGTCGCGGTTATAGTTGTTGCCTTTGGATTGGGAACGGAGAAAATCGAGAATCTTTTCGGCTTCCTCGTTGCTGACGAATGCGCTTTGCACGCGCATTTTTCTCGTCGCGCCGGAAGCCATATAAAGCATATCGCCGCGATTCAGCAGTTTTTCGGCGCCGCCCTCACTGAGGATAACGACCGAATCCTGCGGGGACGCCACTTTGCAGGTGATACGCGACGGCACGTTGGACTTGATCAGACCGGTGACGACGTCCACCGAGGGACGCTGGGTACCGAGGATCAGATGGATACCGGCGGCACGGGCTTTCTGCGTCAGACGGACGATGAGGGATTCGACGGTCTTTTTCGCCTGCAACATGAGGTCGGCAAGTTCGTCGATGACGATGATGATCTTCGGCATGGGCTTCCCGGCGTCGGGATTCTGCTTGACGATCGCGTTATATTCGTCGATCTTCTTGCAGTTGGCGCCCTCGATGAGCGCGTAGCGACGTTCCATCTCATCGACTGCCCAGGACAGGGCACCCGCCGCCTGATTGGCTTCCGTCACGACGGGGACGAGCAGATGGGGGATCCCGTTGAAACTCTTGAATTCGACGCGCTTCGGGTCGAAAATGATGAACTTGACTTCGTCGGGACGCGCACGGTAGAGGATGGAGAGTAAGATCGCGTTGATACAGACGGATTTACCCATACCGGTGGCACCGGCGACGAGCAGGTGGGGCATATCGGCGATATCGCAGAACACGCCGTTGTTCGAGACGTCTTTGCCGACGCAGGAGAGCGTCTTGGATTTGGCGTTCATGAAATCGGGGGATTCGACGAGCTCACGGAGATAGACCATTTTCGGAATACGGTTCGGGACCTCGAAGCCGATGGCGGATTTGCCGGGGATCGGGGCTTCCATACGCACGCCCTCGGAGGCAAGCGCGAGCTCGATATCCTGGAACAGTGAAGTGACTTTGGAAACGCGCACGCCTGTGGCCGGCACGATCTCGTAGCGCGTGATGCGCGGGCCGTTGCTCATGCCTTTCAGGGTAGCGGAAACGTTGAAATCCGCGAGCGTATTGATGATGACGTCGGCGTTATGCCGGATGGCTTCCTGCGCCGCCGAGTCGTAACGGTTTTCGGGTTCGTGGAGGAAAGACACGGGGGGATATTCGTAGTCGGAGTAATCGTTTTCGTCGTAGACGGGGCCCTCCTCTTCGGGGAGGTCTTCGTCCTGGCCGGGATCATCGTAATCCTCCGGCTCATCGTCGGGGATCTGCCGAGCGAATTCGGCTTCCTCGCGGGCGTATGCCCGGTCAAAATCGGAGGCGGGCGACGCCATTTCCGGTTCGCTTTTCACGGTTTTATGGGAGGCGGCGGTTTCTTCATACGCGGGCGCGGGCGCTTCTTCATATGCGGATACCGGTGTTTCCGTCCGGGGTGAGGGAGCGTCCTCCCGTTTTTCTTCGGCAAACGGAAGATCGGAGGTGAGCAGGGTATGTTCGGTATAAAGACCGTCGCGGTCGGCGGCGGGGGGATCGCGCTTCAGCGGCGGAGCGGTCGGCACATCAAACGGTGCAAACACGCCGTCACCCTCCAGAACGGAGAGATCCGACAGGCGGTTCATCCGCTCGATCGCTTCTTTCGCGTGGGGATCGGTCGGTTCCTCGGGCTCCGGGTTTTGCGGCGCGGCGGGCTTTTCTTCTTCCACGGGCTTACGGTAAGCGTGGGTGATATATTCGGGATCTTCGGTTTGCTTTTCGGCTTCGTTCTCGGGACGGGAGACGGTAAAGGACACCGATTTTTTTTCGGCTTCCTCCCGTTCTTTCATCTCGTTCATACGGTCGAGCGCCGCCTGCTTTTTGCGCTCGAACTCCGTCTTCCGCAAATGTTCGGCATACGCCGCCTCTTCGGCGTCCAGCGCTTCGGCATACGTGCCGAACCCTACGGGTTCGTCTTTCGCTTCGGTGGCTTTTTCCACGCGGCGGATGCTATCGCGGAACGGATCGAAGTTCTCGCCGAACACGTCCTCCGCGCGATCATTCGGGAGCGCACGCTCCGACATGTCCCTGACGTCGGCGGAGATCGTGACGGGTTCTTCCTCTACGGTATCCTCCTGCTCTTCGGCGCCGATCGGGGAAAGGCGGCTCTCGCCGCTGTATACTTCATGGATGCCGAGTTCCCGGATGCGGATCTCGCTGACACCGGGCGCGGACAGGCAGGAATCCCGCTTGAGCTCCTCGTATTTTTCCTCCCGCTTTTCTTCGCTGCGGGAGAGTTTCACGCGGGCGGGCTTGTTCTTTTTTGTCAACTTTGCAAGAATTTGCTTGCATTTCGTCTCGATAAAGGAGAAAAACTCGACGGTCTTCGCCACGAGAACATGGAGAAAATCGCGCTCTTTCGCAAAGAAAAACGTGTAATAGAGCGCGAGCAGGGCGAGAAGAATGATGATGACGCCGACGGAGCCGAACGCCTTTTCAAACAGAAAATGGAGCGTATCGCCGATGACGCCGCCGCCCGCCCGGTCTCTTCCGTTTTGGAAGAACGTCGTGAGGTCAAAGGCGTATTCTTCGCCGTAATGACAAAACGAGGAGATGAGCAGGGAAAACGAAAACATCGACACGAAAGAGAAAACGATGCGGGAGGAGAGCCGGTGTTTTTCAATATCGCTCTTGAAAAAAACGGCGTGGAGAAAGAAGAGAACGGGGAGAAGATACGCCGCGAACGAAAAAAGTCCGAGCAGCGTCTTCGACATGAACGCGCCGACGAAGCCGGTATTCTGCATGAAGAAACAGAGCGCGAAGAAAACACCGAGCGCCGCTAAAATCGTCGGTATCGCACGGCGGAAATTGCCGGATCTTGCGGGATCCTCCGTTTCGTTTTTCATTTCGTATTCGACCTCTGACATATAGCTCCTCCGAATATCTTTATCCATCTTAATGATACCAAATTCCGCCCCGGATTGCAAGGGTTCTGCCGAAAATAATATAAATAATTCCCGCGCGTATTGACAAGAAAAAAACAATCTGTTACAATAGTATCCGGAAAAATATCAGCGAGGCACAATTATGCAGATTTACAATTCCTTAACAAGACAGCGTGAGGCGTTCGTTCCGAACGAAGCGGGAAAAGTCGCGATGTACACCTGCGGACCGACCGTCTATCATTTTGCGCACATCGGAAATTTGCGCTCCTACATCATGGAGGACGTTCTCGAAAAATATCTCCGCTACGCCGGCTATGACGTAAAACGCGTCATGAACATCACCGACGTCGGGCATCTGACGAGCGATGCCGATACCGGGGAAGATAAGATGCTCAAAGGCGCGCGCCGGGAGCACAAGACCGTGATGCAGATCGCGGCGTTTTATACGGACGCGTTTTTCGCGGACTGCAAAAAACTGAATATCAAGACGCCCGACGTCGTCGCGCCCGCGACCGGTTGTATTCCCGAATTCATCGACATGATACAAACGCTGCTCGAAAAGGGCTTTGCCTACGAGGCGGGCGGAAACGTGTATTTCGACACGTCCAAACTGGAAAAGTATTACGTTTTCAACGATTTCGAGGAAGAAGACCTGGAGGTCGGCGTCCGCGACACCGTCGAGGCGGATGACAACAAGCGCAACAAGACCGATTTCGTCCTCTGGTTCACGAAGTCGAAGTTCGAGGATCAGGAGTTGAAGTGGGATTCGCCTTTCGGCGTCGGTTATCCCGGCTGGCATATCGAGTGCTCCTGTATTTCCCGCAAATATCTCGGCGAATATCTCGATATCCATTGCGGCGGGATCGACAACGCCTTTCCGCATCATACGAACGAGATCGCGCAGAGCGAGTCCGCGTTCGGCCACAAGTGGTGCAACTACTGGTTCCACGTCCATCACCTCAACACGAAAGAGGGAAAAATGAGCAAGTCCAAGGGCGAGTTTCTGACGGTTTCCCTGCTCGAAGAGCGCGGATATTCCCCGCTCGTTTACCGTCTGTTCTGCCTCGGATCGCATTACCGCAAAAATCTCGTCTTCTCGTGGGAAAACCTCGCTAACGCGAAGATCACTTACGAAAAACTCCTTGCGAAGATCGGCGCGCTGAAACCGACGGACGCTCCCGTGGACGCCGCCGCGTTCGAAGAGGGAAAACGCCGCTTCACCGACGCGCTCGACAACGATCTGAACACCTCGCTTGCCGTCACGGCGCTCTACGACGTGCTGAAGCTGAACACGAATGACGACACAAAAATAGCACTTATCAAAGATTTCGACAAAGTCCTCGGTCTTTCTCTGGTAGAAAACGCAAAAACGGAAAAGCCGCAAGAGACGGATGAACACGCCGATCTCGATCCTGCCCTGCGCGCCTGGATCGAAGAGATGATCGAAAAGAGAAAACAGGCAAAAGCCGAAAAGAATTACGCCGAAGCGGATAAGATCCGCGCCGAGCTCACCGGAAAAGGCGTGACTCTGACCGATACCAAAGAGGGCACGAAGTACACACTTTCGTAAAATCGCCCCGGATCGCGCCGCCTCACGGTGACCGCCGTGAGAAGAGATCTTTTTCGCACTCCTCTTCGGTGTCGGCGGGGAAAAAATCGGTATAAACGCGGCAGCAGGGCGAAAACGGCGCTTTGCAAACACAAAAAACATAGAAAATCGCGTAAAGCGGGGAAAGGGAAAACCGATGGACGTTACACACGCCAATACGCTCTTCATCCGCGGAAAAACGGAGGAAGCGGCGGCGATCTATCACGAACTGGCGAGGGAAAACGGGGACGTCGAAGCCGCGTTCAACTACGGCTATTGTCTTTGGCGCGGGATCGGCGTTCCCAAAAGCAGCGAAGAGGCGAAGAGCTTTTTCGTCTTTGCCCGCGACCTTCCGGGCGGGGAGTCCCTTTACAATCTCGCCGTCATGTATATGCACGGCGACGGCGTCCGCCGGGATTTCAAAAAGAGTATGGCGTATATGCGCGCCGCCGGAGATCGCGGCTGTGTGGAAGCCGCCCTTTACCTCGGTATGGCGTACACGACGGGCTGCGTTTTTGAGCCGGATATCGACGGCATCTCGATGATCCCTTATCATAAAGCGGAATACAGAAACGCCGCTCTCGGGCTTCTGACGGGCGACGGCGAGGGCTTCGAGCAAGAGGAAGAAGAGAGATCGACGGTGATCGCGGCGGACGCGAAAGAGGCGTTCGAGTGGTTCCGCCGTGCCGCGTATCACGATCCGACATACGTCGGCGACCTCGTCGCGAAAGGGCAGTTCCTTTACGCCCGTTGTTACGTGGACGGACTCGGTACCGAGTTTGATCGGGATAAAGGGGTGCGGCTCATGCTCGCCGCCGGAAAGAACGGCTCGCGGGAAGCCGTCGCGTTCCTTTCGGAGTGCGGCATTTCCGAAGAACGCCTGCTTGCTATGACAAAACCGAAAGATGAAGAATAAAAGAAAAAACCGCGAAATTGCAAATGAAAGTTTGCAGTTTCGCGGTTTTTTGCTTGCCTTTTTGAGAAAAACGCGGATAGCACTTTTTTCGGCGTCCCGGAGAAAGGTGGTTTTTCTATTCTTTCAAGGCGTTTTTTTCAATGAAAAAAGGGAACTTTTCCGTTCCCTTTTTTCTGTTTTTGAATGTGTTTTCTTACGCTTTTCCGGCACAGCCGAAGAGTTCGATCTTTTCTCTGACCGTCGCTTTGATGGCTTCGACGCCGGGGGCGAGCAGTTTGCGGGGATCGAATCCCTTGCCCTCGAGATCCTTGCCGGCTTCCACGTATGCGCGGGTAGCGGCGGCGAACGCAAGCTGACACTCGGTGTTCACGTTGATTTTGGAAACGCCGAGGGAGATCGCCTTTTTGATCATATCGGCGGGGATGCCGGTGCCGCCGTGAAGCACGAGGGGCATATCACCGACTTTTTCGCTGATGGCGGCGAGCGTCTCGAAACGCAGACCGGGCCAGTTCGCGGGATATTTTCCGTGGATGTTTCCGATACCGGCGGCGAGCATCGACACGCCGAGATCGGCGGTCATCTTGCACTCGTCGGGATCGGCGACTTCACCCCCCCCCGGGACACCGGC
>JAZLLY010000035.1:0-4185 GCA_045598385.1 Eubacteriales bacterium
AGAAGAATCATTTGATTTCGACCGTTACGCGTTTTCCGCAGCGGATGGCGGCGACCTTCATGATCTGCCGGATGGCTTTCGCGATCTTGCCGTGGCGTCCGATGATCATGCCGGTGTCGGCTTCTGCGACGGAAAGGGTAAGCTCAACGTCGTCGCCGTCAGCGTCTTCTTCCACGCGGACTTCGTCCGGGGAATCGACGATGGCTTTTGCGATATCCGCAAGAATCTGTTTCAAATCCAATTCCATAATCATATCCTTTCGGTGTGATTACTTCAGGATTTCACTTTTTTTAAGAAGTGCTTTAACAGTTTCGGTGGGCTGAGCACCGTTTGCGATCCATTTGGTCGCTTTATCAGCGTCGATCTTGATGTCGGCGGGGTTGGTCATCGGGTTGTAATAACCGATCTCGTCGATGAATCTGCCGTTTCTCGGCGATCTCTCGTCCGCGACGATGACACGGTAAAAGGGTGCCTTCTTCGCGCCGATTCTCTTAAGTCTGATTTTAACTGCCATGATTTGTTCCTCCAATGAATTTTATAATTTTATTTTATTTTGGTAGACTAAAAGGGAAGTTTGAATCCGCCGAATCCGCGGCGTTTTCCGCTGCCGCCGAACTGCTTCATCAGTTTTTTCATCTGCTCAAATTGTTTGAGAAGTTTGTTGACTTCCTCCACAGAAGTGCCGGAACCCTTGGCGATACGCTTTCTGCGCGAGCCGTTGATGATTTCAGGACGGTCGCGTTCCGCCTGCGTCATCGAAAGAATGATCGCTTCGGTGTGCGCCATCTGTTTTTCATCGACGTGAAGATCGCCGAGCCCCTTGGTATTCGCGCCGGGGATCATACCGATCAGCTGGTCGAGGTTGCCCATGTTTTTCAGTTTCCGCATTTCAACGAGGAAATCTTCGAGCGTAAAGGACATTTCCCGGAATTTCCGTTCCATTTCCTTTGCGTTTTTTTCGTCGTAGGCGGCCTCCGCTTTTTCGATGAGAGAAAGCACGTCGCCCATGCCGAGGATACGCGATGCCATACGGTCGGGATAAAAAGGTTCGATCGCGTCGAGTTTTTCGCCGGTACCGATGAACTTGATGGGCTTGCCCGTGATATAACGAACGGAAAGCGCGGCGCCGCCTCTTGTGTCTCCGTCCATCTTCGTAAGAATGACGCCCGTGATATCGAGAAGTTCGTCAAAGGATTTCGCGACGTTGACGGCGTCCTGTCCCGTCATGGCATCGACGGTCAGGAGGATCTCGGTCGGGGAAGTCTCACGCTTGATCTCGAGAAGCTCGTTCATCAGCGCTTCGTCGATGTGGAGACGTCCGGCGGTGTCGATAAACACCATATCGTAGCCGTTCTTGGCGGCGTAAGCGACGCCCTCTTTCGCGATTTTTACGGGAGAGACGTCGGTTCCCATGGAAAAGACGGGTACGCTGACGGAGTCACCGACGATCTTCAGTTGATTGACGGCGGCGGGACGGTAAACGTCGCAGGCGACCAGAAGCGGATTCTTTCCTTTTTTCTTATACATAGCGGAAAGTTTTCCGGTGTGGGTGGTTTTTCCTGCGCCTTGGAGACCGACCATGATCACGACGGTCGGCGGTTTCGGATTGATTTCCAGTTTCGCGTTTTCGCCGCCCATCAGGCGCGTCAGTTCTTCGTTGACGATCTTGATGACCTGTTGCGCCGGAAGAAGACTTTCGAGCACTTCGTTTCCGACGGCACGCTCGGTGACGGTGGCGATGAATTCTTTTACAACTTTGAAGTTGACGTCGGCTTCAAGCAGGGCAAGCTTGACTTCCCGCATTCCTTCCTTGACGTCGGCTTCGGTGAGTTTTCCCTTGTTGCGGAATTTTTTGAACGCGTTTGTGAGTTTTTCGGTCAGATTTCCAAACATATCAAACGCTCCTGTTCTTGATTTTCAGGATTGCCTCTTCTATCGCAGAGAGTGCGTCTGCTCCGACGAGAAGAGAAGTCCTCGCTTCCTCGAGAAGCGCGAGCACGGCTTTCTCGGTTTCGTCTTTTTCCGAAAGCGCGAGCCGTTCCTCAAAAAACGCGAGTTGTTCCTCTCCGTGCTTGACGGTGTGTCTGACACCCTGTCTCGATATGCCGGTTTCTTCGGCGATCTCGCCGAGAGACAGATCTTCTTCGTAATAGGATTTCAGAACGCTTTTCGTATGCTCATCGAGGAGGTTCCCGTACAGATCCAAAAGGTAGGCGAATTTCATATTTTTTTCAAACATAACCTGCCTCCTTTCGGGTGTAAACCGAATTGCTTTACAAGTATATCATGAAAAACCCCGTTTGTCAAGCCGTTTTTTCATAAAAACAGGAAAAGAAAAGCCAAATTTTGCTTTTTTCGTAAAAAATACTTGATTTTGTTAAACGCTTGTGATACAATACTGCCGTATGAACGGAAGTTTGCGATTTTGCCGTGGAAAACAAACCCTCTCAGTTGTTTGCCCGGTCACTTCGTATGACCGATAATAAAAGGAGAACAAAATGGCTAACATCAAGTCTGCTAAAAAGCGTATTCTCGTTTCCCGTGCAAAAGCACTCAGAAATCAGATGACAAAGTCCGAAGTCAAGACTGCTGTCAAAAAGTTCAAGGCCGCCGTTGCCGCAAACGACAAGGCATTGGCTACCGAACTTTACTCCGTGGCAGTCAAGAAAGTTGACCAGGCCGCCGCTCACGGTATTTTTCACAAGAATTATGCCGCGCACAAAAAGTCTCAGCTGACTCTTGCACTGAACAAACTCGCGTAAGGATTCCACGAAAGCTCCGCTTGACCCGGCGGAGCTTTTTTCTTGACTTCTTTTATCCTTTATGATAATATGATGATAAGAAAGACGGAGGAAAAAGAATGCCGAAATACGAACAGTTATCCAAAGAGACGGAAGAACGTATCCGCGCCGACAGAGCGACGGGTAATTATCCGCGCTACGCGGCGAACGGCGCTCTTGCCGTCCGCAGAAATCCGCTTCATGACAAAGAGACGGTCTGGCGCGGCGCCTACGTCCGCGACGCCGACAAGATCATGTACAGTCCGTTCTATAACCGATATACCGATAAGACGCAGGCGTTTTCATTCTATAAAAACGACGATATCACCAGACGCGCTTTGCACGTTCAGCTCGTTTCGAGGATCGCGCGCACCATCGGTTCCGCCCTGCATCTGAATCTCGATCTGATCGAGGCGATCGCGCTCGGTCACGACATCGGGCATACACCTTTCGGTCACGCGGGAGAACGGTATCTTTCGGAAGTCTATCACGGCGAGACGGGGCGCTTTTTCAATCATAACGTACACAGCGTCAGAGTCCTCGACGGGATTTTTTCGCACAATATCACGCTCGACACGTTGAACGGCATCCTCGCCCATAACGGCGAGTTCGAGATGAGCGAATACTATCCGGCGCCGATGAAGACGTTCCGGGAGTTCGACGAGGTCGTCGAAGGGTGTTACACCGACGAAACGAACAATTATAAGATCGCGCCCTCCACGCTTGAGGGATGCGTCGTCCGCGTTTCCGACATCATCGCTTATCTCGGACGCGACAGACAGGACGCGGCACGGGCGCACGTCATCACGCAAAATACGTTTTCCGACAGTCCGGGACTCGGGACGATCAATGCCGAGATCATCAACAATCTCGAAGTCAACATTATCGAAAACAGTTACGGGCACCCGTATATCCGCTTGGACGAAAACCATTTTCGCGCCCTTTCCGAAACGAAAAAAGAGAACTACGAATCAATCTATCTTTCCGAATCGCTGACGACGGTCCTCGACGGAACGGTCAGACCGGTGATGCAGAAACTTTACGGGAAACTCCTCCGTGATCTGAAGGAAGGAAACAAATCCTCTCCCATCTTCACGCATCACATTGATTTCGTGGCAAATCATCATTACTACGATTCTCCCGTGCCGTATCTCGAGACGGAACCCAACCAGATCGTCGTGGATTATATCGCTTCCATGACGGACGATTACTGCTCGGAACTTTACGAATATCTGTTCCCGAAGAGCGATATCAAGATCCGGTATCACGGATATTTCGATGAAAAATAAAAAGCGCTCCCTGCTTCGGCATCCCGAGAGGTATCTCCCGGGGATTCCTTGCAAAGAGCCGTATATACGAAAAAGACCTCCCGGTCAGGCGGCATTCCATAGGGAATGCCGCCGAA
>JAZLLY010000036.1:0-2970 GCA_045598385.1 Eubacteriales bacterium
GGCGTACATCACGCACGAAGTGCACATCACGTTTCGCGCAGTGAAACGCATCGTTCGCCGCAGGCGGCGGGAAACGCATTGTTCGCCGCTTGCGGCGGCGCGGCGGCGCTTACGCCTCGCGGCGCGCTTGCAGGCGGTAGAGGTCGTAATATTTGCCGTGACGCTTGAGCAATTCTTCGTGCGAGCCCTCTTCGATGATCTCGCCGTGCGAAAGCACGAAGATCTTGTCGCAGCTTTTGATCGTCGAAAGACGGTGCGCGACGATCAGCATCGTGCCGACGTTCATCATGCGCGACAGCGAATCCTGAATCAGTTTTTCGGTCTCGGTGTCGATGTTCGCCGTCGCCTCGTCGAGGATCATCACGTCGGGTTTGTGGATGACGGTGCGCGCGAACGAGAGCAGCTGCCGCTCTCCGGCAGAGAAGTTGTTGCCGCGCTCGCGGACTTCTTCGTCGAGCCCGCGGTCGAGTTTCTCGATCATGCGGTCGGCGTTGACGTAGCGGCACGCCTCCATCACCGTTTCGTCGTCAAAATCCTCGCCGAGGGTGATATTGGAACGGATCGTTCCCGCGAAAAGGAAAACGTCCTGGAGCATCTGCCCCATACGGCGGCGCAACGACGCGATCTTGATATGCTTGATGGGAATGCCGTCGATATAGATCTCGCCGGACTGAATATCGTAGTGGCGGCAGAGAAGCGAAAGGATCGTGGTTTTTCCGGCACCGGTCGCGCCGACGAAAGCCGCGGTCTCCCCCGCTTTGATATGGAAAGAAACGTCCTTGAGAATATCGTGTCCCGGCACGTAACCGAAGGTCACGTGGGAAAACTCGATGTCGCCCTCGATCTTGTCGATCTCGATCGCGTCGTCTTCATCCACGACGTCGGGTTGTATGTCGAGGATCGAGAAAATCTTTTCCGCCGAGGCAAAGGACGCCTGCAGACGGTGGAATTGCTCGGCAAGACTCTGCACGGGCGTGAAAAACTTTTTGATGTAGAGGTAGAACGTGACGACGGTGCCCGCCGTGACGGTGGTATGCAAAATCGTGAAAGGCGCGATCGCGCCGCGTCCCGCGAAATAAAAGAGGCAGAGTACGGACGCCAGATACAGCATATAGACGATCGGACGGAAGATACCGAAGACCAGTATTTCCTCGCGCTTCGCTTTGGCAAGGGCGTCGTTGCGATCTTCAAACTCTTTCATTTTACGGGCTTCGCGATTGAAGATCTGGGTGATCTTCATGCCCGAGAGATTTTCCGAAAGGAAAATGTTGATGTTCGTCGTCCCGTCCTTGACGCGGCGGTGCGCCCTTCTTGTGAACTTCCGGAAGATCACCGTGAAGAGGACGATGAAAGGCACGAAGCACAGACAGATGAGCGTCAGTTCGGCGTTGACAGCGAACATGGCGCAAAGGACGCCGACAAGGATGAAGACGTCGCGGAGCAGTTCCGTCAGAATGTTCGTGAACATCCGCGAGATTGCCCCCGTATCGTTCATCACTCTCGTGACGAGAGTCCCGACGGGAATGTGGTGGAGTTGGTCGTGCGAGAGCGACTCGATATGCGTGAAGAGTTTTTCGCGCACGTCGGAGATGATGCGCTGTCCCGTCTTTTGCAAAAGAATGCGCGAGAAGTAAGTACAACCGACCGACAGTACCGCGGACAAAGCGTAAAGCGCGACGATGACGTAAAGTTTCTTCAGTTCAAAATCCGTCTTGATGAGTTCCTCCGCCGCGCCGACGAGGATCGGCGAGACGATATCGTGAGCGACCGAGAAGAGAAGCAAAAGAAAAATAATGACGAGCGCGGCGGTGTGCGGCTTGGCGAAAGGGAGCATCCGCCGGATGAGGACGCCGTCTTTCATGTGCCGGTCAAAACCGATCGCCTCTTTCTTATCTTTCATCAGAAAGAACGCGACGGAAAAAGCGATAGAAAAGAATCCGATGATGCCGCCGATGACGATAATAGGGTAAAATGCGTACATAACTTTACATATCCGCCCTTTCTTCGAGTTTTTGCAGGGCGACTGTGTTCCGATACGGCTCACAGGAGGCGAGCAGTTCTTCGTGCGTTCCCATGCCGACGATCCTGCCGCGATCCATATAAATGATGCGGTCCATATACTGGACGCTCGAGACGCGGTGGGCGACGAGCAAGGTGGTTTTGCCTTTTCTTTTTTCTTTGAGGGATTCGAGAATATGCTTTTCGGTGGCGGTATCGACGGCGCTGACGGCGTCGTCGAGAATGAGGATCGGGGCGTCCTTCATCAGAGCGCGGGCGATCGCGATTCTTTGTTTTTGTCCGCCGGAGACGGTGACGCCGCGCTCACCGAGTTTGGTGTCGTAGCCGTTCTCAAACTCCGTGATATTGTCGTGGACGTCGGCGTCCTTTGCCGCCTCGATCACCTTTTCGCGGTTGATCTTATCGGTGAAAAAGGCGATATTGTTTTCAATGGTATCGGAGAAGAGAAAGTTGTCCTGCGGCACGTATGCGCAGGCGCCGCGCACCTGTCGGATCGGGATATCGTTGACGTCTTTGCCGTCGATTTTCAGCATGCCGTCCCCGACGTTGTAGGTACGCAAAATCAGATCCGCGACCGTCGTTTTTCCGGAGCCGGTCTTGCCGATGATACCGATATTCTCCCCGGCGTTTATCTTGAAGTTGATATCGTGCAGGTTGTCGTGATCGGCGGCGGGGTAACGGAACGTGCAGTGGCAGAACTCGATCTCGCCCCGGATAGCATCGACGGGAGTCACGCCCTCGCGGTCGCGCACGGCGGGCACGGCGTACAGTACCTCGTCGATCCGGTTCAGAGAGGCGCGTCCCTGCGAGACCATCTCGATGATCTCGGAGACTGCCATGACGGGCCAGATGACGGTATCGAAATAGCCGATGAATTCGACGAGATGACCGGCGTAGAATACCCCGCGGAAAACGGGGGAACCGCCGGAGCCGAGGATGATGGACATAACG
>JAZLLY010000037.1:0-6823 GCA_045598385.1 Eubacteriales bacterium
TATCGGTCGGGGACTTATAGGGACTTTCGCCGAGGATCCCGGCGAGGATGGCGCGGACGACGGGGAAAACCTCGACGTCGCGGTTATAGTTGACGGCGGTGGTGCCGTACGCCTCAAGGTGGAACGGGTCGATCATATTCACGTCCGCGAGATCGGCGGTTGCCGCCTCGTAGGCGAGGTTGACCGGATGATTGAGGGGCAGATTCCAGACGGGGAACGTCTCGAATTTCGCGTAACCGGACTTGATGCCCTTTTTGTTCTCGTGATAGATCTGCGAAAGGCAGGTCGCCATTTTTCCCGAACCCGGGCCCGGCGCGGTCACGACGACAAGAGAACGGGTGGTCTGCGCGTACTCGTTCTTGCCGAAGCCCTCATCGGAGACGATGAGCGGAATATTCGAGGGGTAACCCTCGATCGTATAATGTTTATAGACCTTGATCCCGAGGTTTTCGAGCTTGTTTTTGAAAGCGTCGGCGACGGGCGAGGGGCGGAAGCGCGTCATGACGACCGAGCCGATATAAAGCCCTGCCGCGCGGAAAGCGTCGATCAGACGCAGAACGTCGAGATCGTAGGTGATCCCGTAGTCGCCGCGGACTTTGTTCTTTTCGATATCGGCGGTATTGATGGCGATGATGATCTCCGCGTCGTCACGGAGTTCCATGAGCATCCGTATCTTGCTGTCGGGAGCAAAACCCGGCAGAACGCGGGAGGCGTGAAAATCGTCAAAGAGTTTCCCGCCGAATTCGAGGTAGAGTTTCCCGCCGAATTGTGAGATGCGCTCTTTGATCTTCTCGGACTGCAACTTGCAATAGGTTTCGTTATCAAAGCCCTGTCGGAACATTTTTTCTTTCTCCCAAACAAAATTACTTTTCTATTCTAACACAAGATGATCCGTTTTTCAAGTTTTTCCGACCGTTTGGCGTCCTCATATTTGAAGAAAAATGGTCGCGTTTTTTGTGCTACTTGACAAAATCCGCGCCCCGTGATAAAAAAAGATTGTTTTTTTTTTCTTTTTATGTTACAATAAGATGTACTATCCCCTTTTGTGAGGTTTTGCCGGATGATTTCCTTTTCCAACGGAAATACGACGCCGGAAAGCGGCGCCGTCTGCGAATGCGTCAAGCGCGATTACGCAAGGATCGCTCTGGCTTTCTTCGTTTACGTTGCCGTCAGCAACGCCGCCGTGTTCGGCATTTCTCTTCTTTTGTCTTTGACGGGTTTCTTTGATTCGGCGTTTTACGCCGCGAACGATTCGTCGGTCACGGCCGTGCTCTCGATTTTTCCTATGTATCTCTTCGGCATTCCCGCCTTTTTCCTCGTGCTGCGCGGCAAAAAATCCGAACCACTCCCCGCGCGGAATATGGGCTTTGCCGAGCTTCTCGTTTTGTTTCTGATCTCGCGGTTTCTCGTGCTTCTCGGCTCGACGATCAGCAGTTACGTTATCACGGCGCTGGAAAACGTCTCCGGGCAGATTTCGACCGACGCCGCGACGGAACTCGTGATGGGGATGCCCGTCTGGCTGACATTTCTGCTCGTCGTGGTCGCCGCGCCGATCGCGGAAGAGTTTTTGTTCCGCCGCGCCGTGATCGACCGTCTCTCGGGCTACGGGCGTCCGTTCGCCGTCCTCTTCTCGGCTCTGATCTTTGCTCTCGCACACGGGAACTTCTATCAGTTTTTCTACACATTCCTCGTGGGACTGCTTTTCGGCTATCTTTACGCCAAGACGGGTAAAATCACTTATACGATCGCGTTTCACGCGCTGACGAACTTTCTCGGTTCCGTCGCCGTTCTGCCGTTTGAAAGATTGCTTACGGAATATGCGGGGCTTCTCTCCGGTATCGAAGAGACTGCCGGCGCCCTCGCCGCGATGGCGGGCTTCGGATTGCTGAAATTGTTCGCGCTCTACTCGTTTTTCACGGTTCGTTACGGCGTCGCGCTGATCGGACTCGTTCTCTTTCTCATGTATTTCCGGACTGTCAGGCGTTTTGCCGCGGAGCCCTCGGCTCTGCCGGGAACCAATATGGCAAAGCCCGCATTTCTCAACGTCGGATTTTTGCTTTACTTCGCCCTTTCGGTCCTGATATTTATTCTTGAATTCTGACAGGAGGTCTTATGGCAACCGATAATTATCCTCCCAAATCGAAGAAAAAGCGCAAAGAGTACTGGGACGATCTTTCGCTCATCGAGTATGCCAACGAGCATCCGACGAAAGATGACCGCTACGAAGACGCGAGAGGCGCCGTCAACGACGAGATCCTCGACCGGATGCGCAAAAAGCGTCTCAAAAAGATGAGTTTTCTTCGTAAGCAGTCCCACCGCGAAGCCCGCGCGCAAAAGCGCGTCGCGAAAAAAACGCGCAAGGAGATCACGCGGCAGACGATGGCGCGCGTCCGTGCCAAGAAGATCCGCCGCCGCTTTTCCCTCTCCTGCTTTTTGTTCCCATTCATTTCCGCGATCCTCTGGGGCTTTGCCGGCTACGTGCTGAAAACCATGATGGCGTTTTACTTCCCGCACGTCAATCCTATGTACTTACTCGCCGCCTGTCTCGTTCCCGCCGCGCTCTTTTTGCTTTCCTCGCTGAAAGCCCTGCTCTTCGGCGGTTTCACGTTCGGCTCCACGATGTTTTTATACTTCGTCTCTGCCGTGCTGATCGTTGTCCTGCCGTTTACGCTCGTGTTCCTCGTCAGCGACCGTCCGATCGAAGAGTTTTCGGCGTTTCTGCGCGGCGTCATGCAAATGCCGTTCCTTGATTATTTTCAATAACCTTTGCAAAAACAGCCGGGTGTTTTCCATGCACCCGGCTGTTTGTTTTCCCGAAAACCGTCCTTTTGGCATATTGCGGGTGTTGTCCTCATACGATGGATTGAACACAAAAAACGGAGGCAGCTATGACGGACAACGCCATTTATCAGGACATCGCAAAAAGGACGGGCGGGGACATCTATATCGGTGTCGTCGGCCCCGTCAGGACGGGAAAATCCACCTTTATCCACCGTTTTCTCGAGACGGCGGTGCTTCCCCGCATGACCGACGAATACGAGAAAGCGAGGACGGAGGATCAGATGCCGCAAAGCGCGGCAGGCAAGACCGTCATGACGACGGAGCCGAAGTTCATCCCCGAAGAGGGGGCAAAGATCACCCTCGGTGAAAACCACGACTGCCGCGTGCGTCTCATCGACTGCGTCGGCTATCTCGTGGACGGCGCGCTCGGCGGCGAGGAAGACGGCGCGGAACGGCTCGTCAGGACGCCCTGGAGCGAAAAGCCCATGCCCTTTGCGAAAGCGGCGGCGATCGGGACGGATAAAGTCATCGAGGAACACGCGACGATCGGACTTCTCATGACGACGGACGGCTCTTTTTCCGACATTCCCCGCGAAAACTACGTCGCGGCGGAAGAAAAACTCGTCGGTGAACTGAAATCCATCGGCAAGCCGTTCGCGATCCTGCTCAATTCCTCACACCCCGAGCGCAAAGACACGAAAGCGCTCGGCGAATCTCTCGAGAAAAAATACGGCATCCCCGTCGCTCTCATCAATGCCGATGGGCTCCGCGAGGAGGATATCCGCGGGATCCTCACCCTGATCCTCGGCGAATTTCCCGTCAAATCGCTGACGTTTTCGGTGCCCTCGTGGCTCGACGTTCTGCCGTCCGATCATCCGCTTTCGCGCGGGGTTTTCGATACGGTATCCGCGTTTTCCGAAAAAGTGGAAAAACTCGGGGACGTCCGCCGCTTTGCAGAAGAGTATCCCACCCTGCGCCTGACGTCTTTGAGATCCGAGGACGGCACGGCGGATTTTGACGTCGAACTCGGCGAGGACGCCTTCACCGAAACCCTCTGCGAGGTAAGCGGCAAGGATCTGCGCGACAAGCACGAACTGCTCCTCACCGTCAAGGAACTGACCGAGGCAAGATCGGAATATGAAAAGGTCAAAAGGGCGCTCGACGACGTGAAAGAAAAGGGCTACGGCATCGTTATGCCGAAGCCGGAAGATCTCGTCCTCGACGAACCGAAAACGGTCAAGACCGCCGGCGGCTACGGCGTGAAGGTCTCGGCACACGCCGAGAGCATCCACATGATCAAAGCCGGCATCCGCGCCGACGTCGCGCCCGTCCTCGGCAGCAAGGACCAGGCGGAAGAAGTTCTGCGCTACCTATCGGAGACCTACGAAGAGGATCAAAGCAAGATCTGGGACACGAATATGCTCGGCAAATCGCTCTACGATCTGATGAACGACTCGCTCGTCGCGAAACTCTCGAACATCCCCGACGACTCGCGCGAGAAACTCGCCGACACCCTCGAGCGCATCCTCAACGAGGGCGCCAACGGCCTCATCTGTATCCTGCTGTGATAAAAAGGGAACGGATTTCTCCGTTCCCTCTTTGCATGAAATGAAATCCTGTCAAGTATAGCGCGCTGACAAATAACAATCCCCCCGTCTAACGGGGGATTGTTATTTATACGAAAAACGGAAAAGGGGTTATCTGTCCTCTCGGAAATAGGATACGCCGAGGGCTGCGGGGGGCTGATTCTCGCGCTTGTTACGGATCGACGAAAGCACGAGGACGACGATCGTCACGATGTAGGGCAGCATCTTGAGCAACGGCGTCGTGGACATCGTGACTTTCAGCCACGAGACCTTGGACGCGATCACGGAGATCGAGGACGAGCAACAGAAGAGGACGCCGAAGACGAACGATCCGGCGATCGTCACGTGCGGTCTCCAGAGCGCGAAGATGACGAGGGCGATGGCAAGCCAGCCGAACGCTTCGATGCTCTTATATGCTTCCTGAGAACCCATATAGTCGATGATGTAATAGAAACCGCCGAGACCGGCAATACCGGAGCCGATGCAGGTCGCGAGATACTTGTATTTCGTGACGTTGATACCGACGGCGTCCGCGGTCGCGGGGTTTTCACCGACGGAACGCAGATGCAGACCGAGCTTCGTTTTATAAAGCACGTAGGAAGCGGCGATCGCCACGGCAATGGCGAGGAAAAAAAGGACGCCGATTCTCTGGAGCGAATCCGTTCTCGCCGCGAAGGGAAAACGGAACATTTTCTTGGGTTTATTGAGATAGACCGTCGCTTTCAGTCTCGACATGATCGTCATCATCAGACCGGAGCCGAAGGTGGTCATGGCAAGGCCCGTCACGTTCTGATTCGCGCGGAGGGTAACGGTCATAAAACTGTAGATCAGACCCATCAGCGCCGCCATCAGAAAAGAGGCGATCGTCGCAAACGGAACGAGAAGAAAACCGGGGAGCGTTTTGGCAAAAAACTGCAAAAACAGACAACCGCCGGCACCGCCCATGCACATGATACCGGGGATACCGAGGTTCAGATGCCCGACTTTTTCGGTGATGATCTCACCGGTGGAACCGTAGATGAACACGGCACCGAAAGCCAGAGCGTCAACAAAGAAATTCAACCAGGCGTTCATGCTGTCTTCTCCTCCTTTTTGAAGATGTTGCGGATATGAAGACGGTAGTTGATGAAGAACTCACAACCGATGACGAAGAAAAGCGTCAGTCCGACGAAAATGTCGGTCAGCGCGCCCGTGACGTCAAAGACGGAGGCGATCTCCGCCGCGCCGCGGTCGAGAAACACGATGAGCCCCGCCGTCAGAAGCATAAAGAGAGGCGAGAACTTCGCGAGCCACGAAACCATGATCGCGGTAAATCCTTTTCCGCCGACGGACGTATCGGAAACGCTGTTGTTCACGCCCGCGCCGATCAGAAATCCGGCAAAGCCGCAGAGGGCGCCCGAAAGGATCATCGTGCGGATGATGACTTTCTTCACGTCGATACCGATATATTTCGCGGTGTTTTCGCTTTCGCCGACGACCGAGATCTCGTATCCGTGCTTACTGTAATTGAGATAGAAATAAAGGAAGACCGTCATCAGAAGCACGAGAAGGATCGTCGTGAAATACTGATTGATAAAGGACGGAAGCACGCCGACCTTCAGTTTCGGCATAACCATCGAACCGCTCGTGATCCATTTTGTCAGACAAAAAGAGACGAGATAGGTCGCGACGTAATTCATCATCAGGGTGAAAAGCGTCTCGTTCGTGCCCCATTTGGCTTTGAAGACCGCGGGGATGACGCCCCATACCGTGCCGGCGGCGACGGCGGCGATCAGCATCACGAGAAGAAGCAGAAAATTGCTTTCGAATTTTTCACCGTAGAGATACGCGATGCCCTCCGCGGCAAGAACGCCGACGAGGACCTGTCCCTCGGCACCGATGTTCCAGAACTTCATACGGAACGCCGGGGTGATGGCGAGAGAAATGGCAAGCAGGATCGCGACGTCTTTCAGAAACGTCCAGGTGATGAAAGAAGTCTTGAAATTGCCCTGGATAAAGCAGGCGTAAAACTGACCGATACGCGAAGGATCGGCAGCGAGTTTCGGGATCAGCGCGAATGCCAGGACACCGCAAAGGATCATCGCGGCGAGAATGGCGCCGGCGCGGATGGCGAACTGTTCCCAAAGAGGCATCGACGCTCTTTTGGTGATGTGAATGAACGGCTCTTTATTTTTTGTCGGATTCTGCATCTGCCTCTGCCTCCTTCGTATTTTTGGTCATCAGGAAACCGACCTGCTCTTTGGTCACCGACCGTGCGTCAACGATCTCGGATACGCAGCCGGAGTTCATGACGACGATACGGTCGCAAAGGGCAAGCAAAACGTCGAGATCTTCTCCGACGAAGATGACGGCGGTTCCGTTTTTCTTCTGCTCGTTGAGAAGATTGTAGATCATATAAGAAGAGTTGATGTCAAGTCCGCGCACGGGATAGGCCGCCATCAGCACCTTCGGTGCGG
>JAZLLY010000038.1:0-11802 GCA_045598385.1 Eubacteriales bacterium
AAACCGCCCATCTTGCGATGGGCGGATTCCTTTAAGCAAAAATTAAGCTTTGCCGACGGAACCGAACAGCTCCATCTTCTCTTTCACAGTGGCTTTGATGGCCTCAAAGCCCGGAGCAAGCAGTTTGCGGGGGTCATAGCCCTTGCCCTGCTGATCTTTGCCCTCTTCAATGTATTTGCGGGTGGCAGCAGCGAAGCTGAGCTGGCACTCGGTGTTCACATTGATTTTGGACACGCCGAGGCTGATAGCCTTTTTAATCATGTCCGCCGGAATACCGGTACCGCCGTGCAGAACGAGCGGCATTTTGCCGACCTTCTCGGAAACGGCGGCCAGCGTCTCGAAGGACAGGCCCGGCCAGTTGGCGGGATATTTGCCGTGAATGTTGCCGATGCCGGCGGCCAGCATGGTGACGCCGAGGTCGGCGATCATCTTGCACTCGTCGGGATCGGCGACTTCACCGCCGCCGAGGACACCGTCTTCCTCACCGCCGATGGCACCGACCTCGGCTTCGAGGGAAAGGCCTTTCGCCTCGCAGACGGCGACGAGTTCTTTCGTTTTCGCGATATTCTCGTCGATCGGATATTTCGAGCCGTCGAACATGATGGAAGAGAAACCGGCTTCGATACATTTATACGCGCCCTCGTAGGTTCCGTGATCGAGGTGAAGAGCGACGGGAACGGTGATGCCGAGGCAATCGACCATGGAATCGACCATGGCGGCGACGGTCTTGAACCCGCACATATATTTGCCCGCGCCCTCGGAGACGCCGAGGATGACGGGGGCTTTCATTTCTTCCGCGGTGAGGAGAATGGCTTTCACCCATTCGAGATTGTTGATGTTGAACTGACCGACGGCGTAGTGGCCGGCCTTTGCTTTTTGCAGCATTTCTTTTGCCGAAACTAACATAGGAGCGCTCCTTTTCTTTTTTCTTCTGCCATTATAGCCCATTTTCTGCGGAAAATCAACCCCGTCGCTCAAATTCCGCAACATTTTTGCGGAAGATTTCTGGCGCTTTCGGAAAGGAAAGCGGAAAAACGCGGATTTTCGGGTCATTTTCACGGAAATTTCCGCAAAACCGTTGACAACGCGGTATCGCCTCGCTATAATGAGTTACATAGATAGAGGCGCGTTTTTTATCAGTACCGCGCGGCAAGGACGGAAATCCGCCGGACGGGAAAGGAAAAGACGCCGAAGTGAAAGGGGAGTTTCCGCTTTTCTTTCGCTGGGATACGGGAGAAGATCCCGTGTACTGTCACGTTTCGTGGAGCGCTATCGGAAAACTTCTTCCATATTATATATATGGCGGTATTCGTTTTTTCGGGACAGCTTCACGGCTGTCCTTTTTTGTTTATTTTACTGCCCGCAGGGCGGAGGATATTATGCTAAAAAACAAAACGTTTCTGACAAAACTGATCGCGATCGCAGTGCTGCTCGTGGCGCTCGTCGTCTGCAGTCTCGTGGTCAACAACCCGGATGCGCAAACCTCCCGTTATGAAGAGACCTTTATGGCGCTTCTGCCTCCCATCATCGCCATTGCGCTGGCGCTGATCACGAAAGAGGCGTATTCCTCGCTGTTCATCGGTATGCTGATCGGCTCGCTTCTCGCCGCCAACTATAAGTTGAGCGGCACGCTCGACGTCCTCGTGAACGACGGTATCATCGCCGCCGTCTCGGACAACGCCGGTATCTTCGCTTTTCTCGTGATCCTCGGTATTCTCGTCTGCCTCGTCAACCGCGCCGGCGGCTCGCAGGCGTTCGGCAGATGGGCGCAGGAGCACATCCGTACCAAGGTGGGCGCGGCGATCGCCACGTTCATCCTCGGCGTTCTCATCTTCATCGACGACTATTTCAACTGTCTGACCGTCGGTTCCGTCATGGCGCCCGTCACGGATTCGCAGAAGATCTCCCGTGTCAAACTCGCATATCTCATCGACGCGACCGCCGCGCCCGTCTGTATGATCGCGCCGATCTCCTCCTGGGCTGCCGCCGTTGCCGGTGCGGTCGAGGGTTCCGCCGTTGCCGACGCGGGTATGAGTTCCTTTGAACTCTTCGTCCGCGCGATCCCCTTCAACTTCTATTCGATTCTGACTTTCGCGTTCATCATCACCCTGACGCTGCTCGGTTTCGATTACGGCAAAATGTCCGATTTCGAGATCAAGGCGCAAGGCGGCGACTTTTCCGCCCTCGACGGCAATCGCACGGAAGAAGTCAAAGTATGTGAAAAGGGCAGAGTGATCGACCTTGTCCTCCCGATCGTCGTGCTGATCGTCGCGTGCGTCTTCGCCCTCGTTTACGTCGGCGGCTTCTTTGACGCCGAAGGCGATTATTACCTTGATTTTATCGGTTCTTTCGGCAATACCGACGCTTTCGTCGCTCTGCCGTGGGGCGGCGTCGTGGCGCTTCTGTTCTCGGTCGTTTATTTCCTTTGCCGCAAATCGTTCAGCTTCAAGGAAGCCATGGATTGCATCCCGAACGGCTTTATCGCCATGGTTCCCGCGATCCTCATTCTGACCTTTGCCACCTCGCTGAAAAACATCACGGGCGTGCTCGGTGCGAAATACTTTGTCGCCGGCCTGATGGAGGGCGCGGCACAGGGTGTCGTGAAGATTCTCCCCGCCGTCATCTTCCTCGTCGCCTGCGTGCTTTCTTTCTCGACGGGAACGTCGTGGGGCACTTTCGGTATCCTGATCCCGATCGTGACGGCGATCTTCGGCGTGGACGATCCCGTCCTCTTCGTCGGCATTTCCGCCTGCCTCGCCGGTGCGGTCTGCGGTGACCATTGCTCGCCGATCTCCGATACCACGATCATGGCGTCCGCCGGCGCAAACTGCAATCACGTGGATCATGTGGAGACGCAGCTCCCGTACGCGCTGACCGTCGCGGCGGTCTCCTTCGTCTGCTTCATCATCGCGGGCTTCGTTCCGAACGCGTGGATCATGCTGCCGCTCTCCTTGGCGCTCATGGTCGGCACCGTTTTCGGTATCCGTTACCTCGAAAAGAACTTCAAGAAAGCGTAAGAAAACTTCCTATTATATAATGATACCCGAAAGATCCGGCATCCGTGCCGGATCTTTCTTTTCGGGGAAAAGGACGGGCTCGGAAGACTCCGGGGCGCGCCCGGCGGTTGTTTTCTTATTATAAAAAGATTTGATATTATGACAACTTTCAATTAAAATAGGAAGAAAAAGTGTGCGATTTTTTCATATTTTCTTTTTTACTTTTTGCAATAAAAAACAGCAATATTGGTAATGTTTTCAAAACATCATATTTTTCATTTGTGCAAAAAGTGAAAAACCGATTTTGTTTTTGTGCAAATTGCCATGTTTTTTGAAAAAAACAAAAAAATATTGTTACTTTTTTCAGCGTGTACGCCCTTATGTATGCTATTATGATACCAGCGCAAAACCCCAAATAAAAAAACGGAGGAAACACCATGAAGAAACTGGCACTCGTTTTACTCGTTGTCGCTTCTTTGATTCTTTGCGCAATGACGATGGCATCCTGTGATATGCCTTCCGAAATTGCCGGAATCCAGATCCCCGAGAACAAGATCGATCTCCCGTTTGATCTGCCTTTCCTGAACAAGGAATGCGAACATCAATTCGTAGAGGAAGTCACGAAAGCGGCTACCTGTACGGAGGAAGGAATCAAGACCTTGACTTGCTCTCTTTGCGGCGAAGTCCAAGAAGAAGCGATCCCCGCGCTCGGTCACGACTTCGGTACGAAATACGTAACCGACGTTCCCGCGACCTGCGCAGCGGAAGGTTCCAAATCCTATCATTGTTCCCGTTGTGACGCGAAAGACAGCGTAAAAGCCATCGCGGCACTTGGTCACACCTGGGAAGAAACCTACACGGTTGACAAGGAAGCAACCTGTACCGAAAACGGTCAGCGTTCTTACCACTGCGAAGTGTGCGGCGCCATTGATGAATCCCGCCTTGATCCTATCGCAGCACCGGGTCATAACATGGACCTCATCTACACGGTAGACCTTGAGAAGACCTGTTCGACCGCAGGTTGGGAATCCATGCACTGCACGAAATGCGATTATACCGAGGGCGGCAAAGAGATCCCCGCGTCTCACGAATGGGGCGAATGGGAAGTCGCAGTTGCCGAGACCTGTACGACCGACGGTTACAAAGCACGTAAGTGCGACGTGTGCGGAGATTATGACGAAGAGAACAAAGAAGTCATCGCCGCTCACCACACCTTCGGTGACGACGCCGTGATCGATAAACTCGCTACCGTTTACGCTGACGGTCACAAGGCAGGCACCTGCGCAGTCTGCGGCGAAGCTATCGAAGAAGCGCTGAAACCTGCGACGCAGATCCTGAACCCCGCCGTTCAGAACGATAACAGAGATCTCATCACGATCGGTTCTCTTGAAGGAAACAACGGTCACTGGACTTACAGAAAATCCATTGCTTCTCTCACCACCGACACCTTGAAGTACTATCCGACGGCTGAAGATCCCGACGGTAACGCCCTGATCACCGAAGTGTCGCTTCTCATCAACGATACTCTCGATTACAATAATGCGGCTAATCCCTACTTCATCTTCAGAATCCAGAACGGCGTGAACAACAATAAGACCGACGTCGTTTTCGTCGACGAGATCCACGACGATTTTGACGACGCTTGCGCGCTTGCGCAAACCGGCGTGTATACCGGCACGAAGATCGGGGCGGTGAAACTGCCTGAAGGTTGGCACAGATTCGGCCTTATTGTAAAACAGGTCATCCTTGTAGAAGACGCAGACGAAAACCCGCTTACGCTCGTTGCCGGTCAGCTCGAGGATCCCACCGCGACGATCGGAAAGATCACCTACGAGTGGCAGTGTGAAATGTTCCTTGACGGCGTTTCCGTCGTTAAGAGCACCATAACCGGTTTTGCCGCTAAGAACAACGGCAAGGGCATCTACGACAGCACCAACCTGCTGTACACCGCTACCGTTGCCGAAGACGGTCATACCATCATTTACGCTGACGGCGATTCCGATTCCAATATGCACTTCCGTTGGGAAAACGGCTTCAAGAAAGACTGTGATGAAGTCACCGTTCTCGTCGATCCGTATATCACCTGCGGAAAAGACTTCGTTCAGGAAGTCGTCCCGACCGCTTACAACGCAAACGGCGGTAAGTTCGGAAAAGCTGCCATCGTTGACGGCGTTGACAAAGAGTTCACCGACGTTTCCTACTACCAGCTGGTAGGCGCTGACCCGAACCCCGCTCCCGCCGTGTCCAAACAGGGTTATATCTTAAAGGAATATGACGAAAACTATACGGCGATCTGGGAACTTGACCCGAGCCACACCGAGCACTTCACCGAGGGTGAAAAGACGGTCGATTACGCGCCTTCGATCTTCGCGGAAGGTAAACAGACCTATATCTGCGATTTCTGCTCCACGCCCGTAGAAGAACCCATTGCTAAGCTTGAGCCCTCCGACGTTTACTCTTCCAAAATGAGCGACGGCACCGTTCAGGACTTCTATTCTGAACATCTCATCAAGAACGCTACCGAAACCGGTTACAACAACAATCTCGAAACTCCCGTAAACTATGAGAACAGAGATCTGTTCTTCGAGTTCTCGATCCTTGCAAACGATACCGCTGTTGATGATAAAGCCGCCGGACTCTCCGACGTTTGCGCACAGATCCAGCTCAACGGCCATGTGTTCATAATGTACGATATCGAAACCCGAAACCTTTACTTCAAGGATGTCCTCGGTACCGATCCTGCGGACGGTATCTTCGAGCCCGACATCGTTCTTTCCGTCGGTTGGCACAGAGTCGGACTCCAGCTTCGCTGCGAGGCTGAAAACCAAGACGGTGCAGTCGCTTACTCGATGAAACTCAGACTCTACGTCGACGGTGAACTTGCAATGCCCGAAGACACCTGGGTGGTCTTCAAAGATTCTTACGCATCTGCCAACAAATTCTTTGACGCTGAGATCGTAGAAGATGAGCTCGTTTGCACCGCAAATGACGCAAAGATCCGTTTCCGCTTCAGCCAGATGTACAACTCCAAGAGCAAGACGGTCCTTGCCGCTTTCGACAACTTTATTCTCAGCTCCAAAGTCCGTAACGACGAGGCTACCTACGCCGAAATGTTCGAAGTAGACGTTACGCCTCTGTTTGCCGAGTATGACGCGACCCCGTGGAGCGCTAGGGCTGTCTTTGATCTTGACGGCGGTTCCTTCCCGATGACCACGTTCCACGCAACGCAGAGAAGCGGTGACGAAACGCTTGACTACGATTACGAAGTACCGGCTCCCGCTTGCTTCCAGATCGCAGGTACCGCTCCTCTTGCCGAGGTCGCTCCCGTGAAAGACGGATTTGTCTTCGCCGGATGGTCGGAAGGTGTTGTTGACACCGGAGCAAAGACCACGACCTACACCGCACTCTGGACGGCTATCGAAGAATAATCCAACAGCAAAATATCTGCCGAAAGGCGACAAAGGGCCACCCGCAAGGGTGGCTTTTTGTTAAGTTATGATTTGCGGCTTTGCCGCAAAGTTATGATGTGACAAAGCACAGTTATGATTTGCGGCTTTGCCGCAAAGTTATGAGATGCGTTTCGCAGAAACGCTTCGTTCGCCGCTTGTGGCGGCGAGGCACAGTTATGATTTGCGCAAGCGCAAAAATACCACGCTGCGCGTGGATGATATACGAAACTTCGTTTGGATGATATACAATCCTTTGGGATTGGTGATATACCGCGCAGAGCGCGGATTTTGCGGCAATGCCGCAAAAATATAGCGGAAAAATGTGTCTTTCCCCTTGCATTTTTCTTTGATTTGGTTTATAATAAGGATGCTACGACGGAGAAAAATGACGAAGCGGCGGCAAAGAGAAGCACCGGTCGGTGAGAGGTGCGGCGCCTGATCGTCTTTCCGGCTCCCGAGCGTTCGGCGATGAGCCGAGGGGACGTCCCCTTACAGACGGTACGAGCGGCAGGGTGACCTGCAATTTGGGTGGCAACACGGTTTATTCGTCCCAAAAGACGGATAAACTTTTTTTATTTTCAAAAACAATCGCAAAAGGAGCAGAAACATGATCGACATCAAGTTTTTAAGAGAAAATCCGGAGGTCGTCAGACAGAACATCAGAAACAAGTTCCAGGAGCAGAAACTTCCGCTCGTGGACGAAGTCATCGCGCTTGACGAAGAACTCCGCGAGAACAAGAAAAAGGCGGACGACCTGCGTGCGAACCGCAACAAGGTCTCGAAGTCCATCGGCGCCCTCATGGGGCAGAAGAAATTCGAGGAAGCCGAGGCGGCAAAGAAACTCGTCGCCGAACAGGCGGAAGAACTCGCCGCCTGCGAAGCCAAAGAAGCCGAGCTCGGCGAAAAGGTCACGAAGACCATGATGACGATTCCGAACATCATCGACCCCTCCGTGCCGATCGGAAAAGACGATTCCGAGAACGTGGAGGTCGAGCGCTTCGGTGAGCCGCTCGTCCCCGATTTTGAGATCCCGTATCACACCGATATCATGGAGCGCTTCTGCGGCATCGACCTTGATTCCGCCCGCCGCGTCGCCGGAAACGGCTTTTACTACCTGATGGGCGATATCGCGAGACTGCACTCCGCCGTCATCGCCTATGCCCGTGACTTTATGATCGGCCGCGGCTTTACCTACTGCGTGCCGCCCTTTATGATCCGCTCCGGCGTCGTGACCGGTGTCATGTCCTTTGCCGAAATGGACGCCATGATGTATAAGATCGAGGGCGAGGATCTGTATCTGATCGGCACGTCGGAACATTCCATGATCGGAAAGTTCATTGACCAGATCGTACCGGAGAGTGAGTTGCCTTACACTCTCACGTCGTATTCTCCCTGCTTCCGCAAGGAAAAGGGCGCGCACGGCATCGAGGAGCGCGGCGTTTACCGTATTCACCAGTTTGAAAAACAGGAGATGATCGTCGTCTGCCGTCCCGAGGAGTCGCCCATGTGGTTCGACAAACTCTGGCAGAACACAGTCGATCTCTTCCGCTCCATGGATATTCCCGTCCGCACGCTCGAGTGCTGCTCCGGCGACCTCGCGGATCTGAAAGTGAAATCCCTCGACGTCGAGGCGTGGTCTCCCCGTCAGAAGAAGTATTTCGAAGTCGGCTCCTGCTCGAACCTCGGCGACGCGCAGGCGAGAAGACTGAAGATCCGCGTCAAAGGGCAGGACGGAAAGACCTATCTCGCCCATACGCTGAACAATACCGTCGTGGCGCCTCCGAGAATGCTGATCGCGTTCCTCGAGAACCATCTGCAGGCGGACGGCTCCGTCACGATTCCCGAGGTGCTCCGTCCCTACATGGGCGGTGCTGAAAAACTCATCCCGAAGAAATGAGAAAAAGAGCGCTTTTGATCCTCGCCGGTCCCTCCGCGGTCGGAAAAACGACGGTGATGGGGGAACTTCTGACGGGCGCGGGCGGCTTTTCGTTCGTCCGCTCCCTCACGACGAGGCCTCCGCGTTTTCCCGGTGATACCGAGTATCTTTACGTGACGAAAACCGCCTTTGATGAGGCGAAGCGGGCGGGGCGGCTGCTCGAATACACCGAGTACGCCGATTTTGCCTACGCGACGCCCGTCTCCGAAATCGAGAGGATCGGAAAAGAGGGGAAAACCCCGCTTCTCATCCTCGACCTTGCCGGGGCAAGGTCCCTCAAAACGGGGGAGTACGGCGATTCGGTCTTCACGGTTTATCTTTTCGACCGTCTTTCCGTTACGGAAAAACGCCTGCGCGAGCGGGAATACGGGAAGGGCGGGGATCCCGCCGAGGCGGAAAAAACCGTAAAAAAAAGGACGGGTGCCAATGTCCGTGATTACGGGGCACTCGCCGATTACGAAAGCGTCATCGACGCGTTCGTCAAAAACGATAAAACGCCGAAAGAGACCGCCGGGGAGGTGCTTTCTCTGTTTTCCCTTTTCCTCGAAAAAAAGGAAGCGCAACCCGCGGCAGAGAAAGACCGCGTGATCGCGCTTCTGAAAGAAGAGAGCGAAAGATCACTCCGAGAGATGTAATACGATATCCGCGTGTGTCGGGTGGATCTGCACCGTCTTGACGCCGGCAGAAGCGAGCATACGCTTGGACGCCAGCGTGGAGGCGGTGTTCGCGTATTTATCGGAGAGATAATACACTTCGCGCACGCCGGACTGGATGATCGCCTTGGCACATTCGTGGCAGGGGAACAGAGAAACGTAAAGCCGCGAGCCCGCGAGGGATTTTCCCCGCGCGTTGAGGATCGCGTTCAATTCCGCGTGGACGACGAAGGGATATTTCGTCTCGCCCTGCGCCTCGTCGCGGTTCCAGGGGTATTCGTCGTCGGAACAACCCTGCGGAAACCCGTTGTAACCCGTCGAGAGTATGCGGTTCTGTTCGTCAACGACGCAGGCACCGACCTGCGTATTCGGATCTTTCGATCTCTGCGCGGCGAGCAGCGCCACGCCCATAAAGTATTCTTCCCACGATAAATATCCGACGCGTTTTTGTGTCATAACTGCCTCCCGAAAGGTGATATCTCATCTTACCACATTTTGCCCCGCCTGTCAAGAGAAAGGAGAAGACGATGGATTACGTTTCCTGTGAACTCTGCGGACGCCGCTGCGGCGTTGACCGCGAAGCAGGCGAGCGCGGTTTTTGCGGACAGACCGCGAAGCTGAAAATCGCCCGCGCCGCCCTCCATTTTTGGGAAGAGCCGCCCCTGTCGGGGAAAAACGGCTCCGGCACGGTCTTTTTTTCGGGATGCTCGCTTTCCTGCCTTTTCTGTCAGAACGGGGAGATCTCCCACGGCGGGATCGGGAGGGAGACGGAGGACGACGACCTTTGCCGCATCATGCTGGAACTGCAAGCGGCGGGCGCACACAACATCAATTTCGTGACGCCGACGCATTTTGCCCCGACCGTCGTGAAAGAAGTCGCAAAAGCGCGGGAAAAGGGGCTGAAAGTCCCGATCGTCTATAATACGTCGTCTTACGACACCGAGGAAACGGTAAGGGCGCTTTCGGGGACCGTGGACGTATATCTCGCGGATTTCAAATACGTGACGCCGCGTGTCGCCGCCGCCTTTTCGGGCGCGTCCGATTACCCGGAAGTCGCGAAAGGGGCGATCGCCGAAATGGTCAGACAATGCCCGTCGCCCGTGTACGGAGAGGACGGGATGCTCCTTCGCGGGGTGATCGTCCGCGTTCTGCTTTTGCCGGGGCACGTCGCCGAGGCAAAACTCGCCGTTTCCTATATTTTCCGCACCTACGGCGACCGCGTGATAATCAGTCTGATGAATCAGTACACCCCGCACGGGGAAAACCTGCCGCGCCCGCTTGACCGCACCGTCACCCGCGCGGAATATCGCGAACTTTGCGATTACGCCGACAGGATCGGCGTAAAAAACGCCTTCGTTCAGGAGGGCGGCACGGCAAAGGAAAGCTTTATTCCGAAGTTTTGCGCGGATGAAAAACCGATATAATACGAAAATTAGGTTGACAATATCCTAAAATATGTGTATAATATAGGAAACAGACGCAAAGAATACCATGGAGGTATTGTCAGATGATGATGGACACCCGGAAGATCGTTTCCATTTCCGAAGCCAATCAGAACTTTTCCCGTGTTGCCCGCACGGTTGACGAACTCGGGGAAGTCGTGATTTTCAAAAACAATAAGCCGAAGTATCGTTTGACCGAGATCGGTCTGAATGAAATCGAGATGACCGACGACGAGAAGATCGACTTTGTGGCGGCAAGAATCCTCAAACTGTACCGCAAAGCGTTCGAGGAGTTGGCAAAATGATAAAATTCAGTCGGGAAAAAGTATTGCTTCTTCACCGTATTCTCGCGGAAGCCACGGGCGGCGATCCTGATCTTCGTGACGCTGATCTTTTGGACAGCGCCCTCGAATCGGCTTTTCAGACCTTTGACGGTCGGGAACTGTACCCGACCAAGGAGGAAAAAGCCGCTCGTATCGGTTATGCCCTCATTTCCAATCACGCATTCGTAGACGGAAATAAACGTATCGGAATGTACGTTCTTCTTTCATTTCTCGAAACAAACGGCATAAAACTCCGACCGAGCGAAGAAGAGGTGGTCAGGGTTGGTTTGGAAACTGCTGCCGGTCATATGAAATATGAGGATATTCTCGCGTGGATACGCGAGCAGGAATAAAGTCTCGGAATATACCGTTTCTGCAAAACGGGTGATATGAAGAATAAAAATGATGGTTTCACCGTTGTGCGCAATTTGCGAACAACGGTGAATGTTTTTGAGAGCGTTTTGCTCTCTGTTCCTTTTATCTGTTATCTGTCAAAAGCAAAAGAAGCAGAATTATCAAAGATGCGTGAAAACGGATGAACAGGATGGCAAAATATTCTTTGATGAAATATGTTGACAAAGCCGAATTTTTAGGATATAATAAAGTCAGAATTATTTTGTCATAATTTTTGGAGGATCGCGATGGATTATCGTGTGCGGGAACTCGAGCGCAAATTTCTGAAGATGAACGGTTTTTTCAAAGCTGTTTTGGTTACGGGCGCGCGGCAGGTCGGTAAAACGACCATGCTGAAACATTTGGCGGAAGGGACGGATCGCACCTACGTTTCTCTTGATAACTCTTTGGCGAGAGAACTTGCCAAGAGCGATCCCGTCCTGTTCTTCCAGACCTATAAGCCGCCGATCCTCATTGACGAAGTGCAGAAAGCACCGGAGCTTTTCGAGCAGATCAAGATCATTTGCGACGGAAGCGAAGAAAAGGGACTGTTCTGGCTGACCGGATCGCAACAGTACGGCATGATGAAGAACGTCCGTGAAACGCTCGC
>JAZLLY010000039.1:0-54017 GCA_045598385.1 Eubacteriales bacterium
TATAGGTATATTGCGCGTCGGCAGGTTTCGTCGGTGCGGAACCGGAATAGTTCGACATTGTGCCGTATTCGACAGAATCGGTTTTCAAAATCGAGCCGTCATAATTCTTCCAAGTAACGGTGTACTTATTCGTCGTTTCCGAGAACTGCGCGGTATAGGTAACATTTCCGGTAACCGCGCTGATTTTCGGCGACCAACCGCTGAAGGCATAGGTATACTGCGCGCCGGCGGGTTTCGTCGGCGTGCTTCCGGTATAAGACGGCACGGTTCCGTAAGCAACGGTATCCGTCTTCAGCGTCGTGCCGTCGTAATTCTTCCAAATTACCGTAAACGTAGTAATGCTATATTTATTATCATTTTCTTCCGTAACTTCGCCATCGCCACACGAGGCAAGCGTGAAGATCAAAATCACCACAAAAAGCAGTGCGAATAATAGCCGAAATGTTTTTTTCATAAGAACGCCCTCTCCCTTTTCGCGCAAATGTGTAAAATAAAAACAAGTCTATTTATAGACTAATAGTATCATATATAGCCCTATTTGTCAATGCTATTTGGTAAAATAGTCACAGGGGGTGATACTATGGGTGTTTACGATGCCGTGAAGCTGCGGCTGCTGCGGCTTCTGGAAGAAAAACAGTATTCGATCTACCGGCTCGCGATGGAGTCCGCCGTTTCTCCCTCCTCCATCAAAAATATCCTGTACGGCAAAAGTCAAAATCCCGGTGTCGTCACTCTGAAGATGTTATGCGACGGGCTCGGCATCACGCTCGAAGAGTTTTTTCGCGGAGAAGAATTTCAATGCTTGTCGCAGGAAATCAAATAAAAACAAGAAAACCGTTTCGATCACGGCTCGCGCCGCGCGAAAGAAAAAACGTTGACCGATCCTTGATCTCCATAAAAAACGCCCGCCGAAAAACGGCGAGCGTTTTTTATGTCTTTTTTCCGAAAACTAACCACACACCCCTACTTTCCCGAAAACGGAACGGCGCGAAAGCGCTCCCGCGCTCTCGCGTTCATCACCACCGTCAAAAGCGTTTATAGCGATATTTTGTAAGTGTTTATTTACATTTTAACCGTTTTTTCGAAAAAAGAAATCCCCCGAACATCGGCATCTTGCCGTTGATCGGGGATTTTTGATTTTTGATTATTCGTTGTTTTTAGTTCAATTTCGCGACGAGAAATTGTGCAGAATCGTCGCTTGGAACCTGACGGCGATCTCTCTACGCCGAACGGTGACAAACGGCGAGAGATGCACCGTATCGAAAAACCCCCGAACATCGGCATCTTGCCGTTGATCGGGGGATTTTTGATTTTTGATTATTCGTTGTTTTATCGTTCAATTTCGCGACGAGAAATTGTGCAGAATCGTCGCTTGGAGCCTGACGGCGTATTCTCATACGCCGAACGGTGACAAACGGCGAGAGATGCGCGATTTATCTAAGCGAAATCATTCCCATTCGATGGTGGCGACAGGCTTCTCCGAAATATCCCACAGTACACGGTTGATACCCGGGATCTTCACGATCTCGTCGCGCATTTTGCAGAGCGTTTCAAAGGGGATCTCCGGAACGGTGGCTTTCACGGCGTCAACGGTGTTGACGGCACGGATGATGCACGCCCAGCCCATATATCGCTCGCCTTTCCCGTTTTCGTCGTATTTGATACCCGTGGACTTCAGGTCGGGGATCGCGCAGAAGTACTGCCAGGGAGTGTCTTTCATCTTGCCGATCTCCTCACGGACGATGGCGTCCGCTTCGCGGAGAGCGAAAAGACGGTCGCGGGTGATGGCGCCGATGCAACGGACGCCGAGACCGGGGCCGGGGAACGGCTGACGGTACACCATACTGTCGGGAAGACCGAGCGTCTTGCCGACCATACGGACTTCATCTTTATAGAGAAGTTTCACGGGCTCGACAAGTTCAAATTTCAGATCCTCGGGCAAACCGCCGACGTTGTGATGCGCCTTGACGCCCTTGGATTCGAGAATGTCGGGGTAGATCGTACCCTGTGCGAGAAATTCGATGCCGTCGAGTTTCTTTGCTTCTTCCGCAAAGACGTCGATGAACACTTTTCCGATGATTTTTCTCTTGGATTCGGGATCTGCGACGCCGGCGAGCTGATCGAGAAATCTGTCGGTCGCGTCCACGTAAACGAGGTTCGCGCCGAGTTCGTCGCGGAACACTCTGACAACCTGTTCGGGCTCGCCTTTACGGAGAAGACCGTGGTTGACGTGCACGCAGGTGAGCTGTTTTCCGATCGCTTTGATGAGAAGCGCGGCAACGACGGACGAATCCACGCCGCCGGAAAGGGCGAGAAGCACTTTTCTTTCGCCGATCTGTTTGCGGAGCGCATCGACCTGCTCCGCGATGAATGCCTCTGCGAGGGCGGGCGTCGTGATACGCGCCATGCTCTCGGGACGTACGTTACTATCCATATTCATTCTCCGATCAATTGTTGGTGTAGTTGTCAAAATAGCCCTGAACGAGAACCACAGGGGTACCCTTATCGCCGGAGCCGGAGGTCAGATCGCAGAGCGAACCGATCAGATCGGTGAGCTGGCGGGGCGTGGTGCCCTGCGACGCCATATTGCCGACGAGAGAATCGCCGGTCTTGGCACGAATGCTGGCGGAGATTGCCTCTTTCAGCGCTTCGCCGGAGAGATCCTTGTAGTCGTTGTCGGCGAGATATTTCAGTTTCAGTTCGTTGGGCGTGCCGACGAGTCCGTCGGTGAACGCGGGAGAAACGACGGGATCCGCGAGTTCCCAGATCTTTCCCTGCGGATCTTTGAACGCGCCGTCGCCGTAAACCATGACTTCAACGTGTTTTCCGGTGGCTTTCAGGATGCGCGACTGGATGTCGAGCACGAGATCCTTACATTCTCTCGGGAAGAGTTTGATCTTGTCTTCGGTGGATTTGTTGGAACCGAGAAGACCGTATTTTGCGTTGCAGCCGGAGCCGTTCACGGGAGCGTTCATGATGTCGTCGAGACCGAGGACGACCTTGGCGCCCGCCGCTTTCAGGATCCTCTTGGTGCGGGCACGGGTGTGGATATCGCAGGTCAGGATATGATCGGCGTAGGGGAGGATCGCTTTTGCCTGATTGGCAAAGATGATCTCGACTTCAGCGCCGGATTCGCGGATCAGATCGGCGTAATAATCGACGTAGTCCACACCGGTGAACTCGTGCTTGATATAGCCGAACACCTCGCGGTATTTTTCAAGCGTAAGGACGTCGGAATAAGGATTGATGCCGGCGGCGTCCACGAGATCAATATCCACGAGCTTGTTTCCGACTTCGTCGGAGGGGTAGCTGAGCATCAGGACGATCTTCTTTGCGCCTTTGGCAATGCCGCGCAGGCAGATGGCAAAACGGTTACGGGAAAGAATCGGGAAAATGACGCCGACGGTGCCGCCTCCGAGTTTGTTTTTCACGTCCGCCGCGATATCGTCAACGGAAGCGTAGTTTCCCTGAGAACGGGCAACGATGGACTCGGTGATGGAAATGACGTCGCGGTCGCGGAGCGCAAAGCCCTCGGACTCTGCGGCTTCCAGGACGGAAGTCGTCACGATCTGTGCGAGATCGTCTCCCTCACGGATGATGGGGCAGCGGATTCCTCTCGAAACGGTGCCCACCTTTCTTTCTGTTTGTTCCATATTTTTTATCCTTTCCGTGCGGGATTCGCGTTTTTTGGCCTTTTCCGCAACGTCATAAAAAATACACGCTATTATTATACCCCCATTTTGCCGTTTGTCAAGAATTTCGCGCGGGGAAACCTGTCAAAAAAAGGAAAATACCGCGCGCCGATGGCGGGTTCTTCCCGGACGGCAGGGCGGCTTTCGGAAGATTTTTTGCGCCGGCAGAAAAACCGACCTTTTTCGCACGGGGATACCGCTATAATCGGGGCGTAAGGAGATTTGCTATGGAAATCGTAACGTTTCAGCCATTCGACAAAAAAACGGGATCGCTCTTCGTCGCTCTGCACGGAGAGATCGACCACCACACCGCCCGTCCCATGCGCGACGCCATCGACCGCCGCGCCGTGAGCGAAAAACCGAACGTGCTCGTTCTGTCTTTCGAGGACGTCCCTCTCATGGATTCTTCCGGCATCGGACTGATCCTCGGCAGAGCCGAGACGATGCGCCGTCTTTCCGGTGGCGTCGCCGTATGCGGACTTTCGGGAGAACTCTCGCGCGTCGTCCGCCTTTCCGGTATCGAAAAAGTCCAAAACATCACACTAATGCCGTGAGGAGATTTTATGAAAGCACAAGTCATCAATGAAATGAAAGTCAGACTGCCCGCCGTCAGCGAAAACGAGAGCGTGGCAAGATCCCTCGTCTCGGCGTTCTGCGCCGTTCTCAATCCGACGGTGGAGGAACTTGCCGATCTTCGCTGCGCCGTGAGCGAAGCCGTCACGAACGCCATCGTCCACGCCTACGTACATAAGAAGAAAGAAGAGACCTGCTATTTCTTTCTCGACGTCCGCCTGTTCTCCGACGGCGCCGTCAGAGTCGCAATCACCGACCGCGGCTGCGGCATCGAAGACGTCGAGAAAGCGAGACAGCCGTTCTTTACCACCGGTAAGCCGGGGGAACGCTGCGGCATGGGCTTTCTCGTCATGGAAAGCTTCACCGACGAATGCCGCGTCCGTTCCCGAGTCGGCGTCGGCACGACTGTCACGCTGAAAAAGCGTTTCAACCGTGAATGAGAAAAAAGAAAGACGCAAGGACTACGCCGACAACGCCGATCTGATCGCCGCGTTCCGCGCCGGGGACCAAGCCGCCGGAGACCGTCTGGTCGAAAAGAACCGTCCGCTGATCTACGCTTTAGCGCGCCGTTTTTCGGGCCGCGCCGACCTTTCCGATCTTCTCGAATGCGGGGAAATCGGGCTGATGAAAGCCATCAACACGTTCGATCTGTCCCGCGGGCTTTCCTTTTCCACCTACGCCGTACCGCTGATCTATGGAGAAATGCGGCGGTTTCTTCGCGACGACGGTCTGATCAAGGTTTCCAGGGAAGAGAAAAAACTGTCGATGCTCCTCACCGCCGAGACCGAAAGGCGGAACGCCAAAGGGGAGGATACCTCGATCGCCGCCGTGGCTGCCGCCTGCGGCGTTTCGCCCACCGACGCCGCTGCCGCCATTTTTTCCGCCGGCGCCGTCCGTTCCCTCGACGAACCGATCGTATCGGAGGAAGAATCCGCCCCGCTTTCGTCTTTCGTCTCCGACGGCAGCAGCGAGACGGGGGCGACCGAAAAACTGGCGCTCAAAGTCGCCGTCGAATCTTTGCCCGACCTTTGGCAGAGGATCGTCGGGCTGCGTTTTTATCACGACTGTTCCCAGAGCAAAACCGCAGAGATTCTCGGACTTTCGCAGGTCAAGGTCTCGAGAGAAGAAAAAAAGATCCTCTCTTTTCTGCGGGAAAAACTGGCGTAAAAAACAAATGTTAACAATTTGTGAACTCTTTGCAAAACTGTTGATTTTTCGGGGTGCGCCGTATAAAATAATCGTAGTGGTTAGCACTCAAAGGCGTGAAGTGCTAATTCCTGAGTTTTTTCATTCCGCCGGGCGTCAACCGGCGTGACATCAGAATAAGGAGGATATCAAAATGACGTTAAGACCTTTGCTTGACCGTGTGGTACTCAAGCGCGTGGAGGCAGCCGAAACGACCAAAGCCGGCATTCTCCTGCCCGGATCCGCACAGGAAAAGCCCGAAATTTCCGAAATCGTCGCCGTCGGTCCCGGCGGAATCGTGGACGGAAAAGAAATCAAAATGACACTCAAAGTCGGTGAAAAAGTCATCACCGGCAAATATACCGGCACGGAAGTCAAGATCGACGGCGTGGAATATACCATCGTCGCGCAGTCCGACGTTCTCGCCGTTGTAGAATAAGGAGAAAAACATGGCAAAAGACATTCTTTACGGCACCGAAGCGAGAGCCGCTCTGCTCGCCGGTGTGGATAAACTCGCCGATACGGTGAAGATCACCCTCGGCCCCAAGGGCAGAAACGTCGTGCTCGACAAAAAATTCGGCGCGCCCCTCATCACCAACGACGGCGTGACGATCGCGAAAGAGATCGAGCTGGAAGACGCCGCCGAAAATATGGGCGCAGGCCTCGTGCGTGAAGTCGCGACCAAGACCAACGACGCCGCCGGCGACGGTACCACGACCGCGACGCTGCTCGCGCAGGCACTCATCCACGAGGGCATGAAAAACGTGGCGGCGGGTGCCAATCCGATGGTACTCAGAAAAGGTATTTTCAAAGCCACCGACGCCGCGATCGCGGAACTTAAGAATCAGTCGAAAAAAGTCAAAGGCCGTGAGGACATCGCGAGAGTCGGCGCCATTTCCGCCGGCGACGACGCGATCGGCAATCTAATCGCCGACGCGATGGATAAAGTCACCGCCGACGGCGTCATCACCGTCGAGGAGTCCAAAAGCGCCGAGACCTACAGCGAAGTCGTCGAAGGTATGCAGTTCGACCGCGGTTATCTTTCCCCCTACATGGCGACCGACACCGATAAAATGGAAGCCACGCTGGACGACGCTCTGATCCTCATCACCGACAAGAAGATCTCGAACATCCAGGAGATCCTGCCGCTGCTCGAACAGATCGTTCAGTCCGGCAAAAAACTTCTGATCGTCGCCGAGGACGTGGAGGGCGAAGCGCTCACCACGCTCGTGCTCAACAAACTGCGCGGCACCTTTACCGTCGTCGCCGTCAAAGCCCCCGGTTTCGGTGACAGACGCAAGGAAATGCTCCGCGATATCGCCATCCTGACGGGCGGCGAAGTCATCACCTCGGAACTCGGTCTGGAACTCAAAGACGCGACGGTCGCACAGCTCGGCCGTGCCCGCCAGGTCAAGATTTCCAAGGAAAATACCATCATCGTCGGCGGTGCCGGCGACAAAGCGCAGATCGCCGACAGAGTCGCGCAGATCCGCGCCGCTCTCGAAGTCACGACTTCCGATTTCGACAAAGAAAAACTGCTTGAACGCCTCGCGAAACTCGCGGGCGGCGTCGCCGTCATCAAAGTCGGTGCCGCGACCGAAGTCGAGATGAAAGAAAAGAAACTCCGTATCGAAGACGCTCTGAACGCGACGAAAGCCGCCGTGGAAGAGGGTATCGTGCCCGGCGGCGGAACGGCGTTCATCAACGTCATCGACGCCGTGGAAAAAGAAGTCGCCGCTCTCGACGGCGATGAAAAGACGGGTGCCGCCATCGTCGCGAAAGCCCTCACCTATCCCATGAAGCAGATCGCCGACAACGCCGGTCTCGACGGCGCCGTCATCATCGCGAAAGTCCGCGAGAGCGGAAAGCGCGGCTTCGGCTTTGACGCCTACCGCGAAGAATATTGCGATATGATGGAAGCCGGGATCGTCGATCCCGCGAAAGTCACCCGTTCCGCTCTGCAGAACGCCGCTTCCATCGCTTCCACCGTGCTGACCACCGAAGCCGTCGTCTCCGACAAAAAGGAAGACAAACCCGCTCCGATGCCCCAGGGCGGCATGGGCGATATGTATTGATCAAACCCAAAATAACGCAAAGGCAGAGAGCCAAACGCTCTCTGCCTTTGTGTTTGTCAAAACCGCGCGGCGGTTTTTTTGTTTTTTCGCGGATCCATAGCGGAATCCGCGCTCTTTCTTGCATACCGCCCCGATTCGTGCTATAATGACTCATGTTGATACCGTCAATGCTTCCGGCGGTACGGTTTATGAATGAATCGGGAAAGGAACAAGCCATGAGATCTTATTGTGTTACGGAAAAGCCGTTTCGGGTATTCGGGATCCCGCATTTTGAAACGCGCCGGAGTTTTTTCCGTCTGCCGGACGACCTGCGCGAGAAAGTACCGACTCTCGCCGAGATCGGAAAGCGTTCCTGCGGGGGACGCATCGGATTCCGTACCGATTCGCGGCAGATCGGAGTGCGGATGACCTTCGAGCCGCTCACCGTCAATCCCAATATCAGTCTTCACGCGGACAACGCCGCCTTTCTCTTCGTCGGCGATCACAAAACGGCAAGATACGCGGGTGCGTTCAATCCGCCGAAATACGGTTTGACCGAATTTGAAAAAACCGTCAACAAAGGCGCGGACGGGATGGAAGACATCCTCATTCTCCTGCCTCGCGGCACATTTCTCCGTTCGGTGGAGATCCTTCTTGAGGACGGCGCAAAAATTGAGCCGCCCACCCCCTATACCTACGGGCCCGTGGTGTTTTACGGTTCCTCGATCGTCGAATGCTCCTGCCCGGCGTCGGGCTATAATTCCTACGTGCAGATGGTTTCGAGATTTCTCGACTGCGACTACTACAACCTCGGCTTTTCGGGTAACGCGAGGGCGGAATTGCCCCTCGCGGACTATATTCTCACTCTGCCGATGCAAGCTTTCGTTTTCGACTACGACTACAACGCGAAGGACGCCGCGTTTCTTGAAGAAACGCACGAGCGTTTCTTTCTGCGGATACGGGAGGCAAAGCCCGATCTCCCCGTCCTGTTCATGACGAAGCCGGACTTCGATTATGACAAAGCAAACAACGCCGCCCGTCGGAACGTCGTAAGAAAAACTTACGAAAACGCGCTCGCGCGAGGTGACAAAAACGTGTGGTTCATCGACGGCGAAACGCTTTTCGGCGACGAAGACCGCGAACTCTGTACGGTCGATCGCATCCATCCGAACGATCTCGGGTTTTACAGGATGGCGAAGAGGGTTGCGCCTGTGTTGCAGGAAATGCTTTTGTAAAACGTGCGCTTTTTGCGCAGACCGAATAACAGTTATGATTGCCTTTTGGGCAAGTTATGCTGTACCTACGGCACAGTTATGATTTGCGGCTCTGCCGCAAAGTTATGAGATGCGTTTCGTGTGCGAAAAGCATCGTTCGCCGCGAGGCGGCGTGGCACAGTTATGATTTGCGCTGATAGGAGCGCATAAAACCGTCGCTTTTTCTTCCGAATTTGCCGTTATCGGGGGTATTTTTTGCAAAAAATCAAAAATGTACCCCCGATAATTGACAAAAACGGTAATCCGCAGGGATTTCGGCGTAAGTGCGGGATGCTCCTGCAAAAATCCGAACGAAAATACAAAGAAAAACGAAAAGAGCGCGAAAATCGCGCTCTTTTTTTGTATGGCTTGCTTTTTTAGCATTTCCGATCGTTTTTCGGTTTGTTTTCCGAAACTCGTCAACTCATAATTGTGAGAGCGCGGGGGTGCGCTCTCACCAAACTCATAAACGCGCACAGCGCGCAAGCGCGCTCGCGCTCAATTGCGGCGCCAGTACTTGCGATCCAGAGTCCTGTACTGTATCGCCTCGGCGATACAGTCTTCGCCGATCGTCTCTTTTCCGTCGAGATCGGCGATCGTGCGGGCGACGCGCAACACTCTGTCGTGACCTCTCGCCGAAAGCCCGAGGGAATCGAACGCCGTGCGCAAAAGTTCCTGCGCGCCCTCGTCGGGGACGCAGTATCTGCGCAGAAGCGCCGGGGTGAGATTCGCGTTGAGAATGCTCTCGTTTTCACCGTCTTTTTTCAGTCTTTCGGAGGCAAAGGCGCGGGCTTTGTTGACGCGGTCGCGAATTTTTTCGGAGGGCTCGCCCGGTTTTCCTTTCCCGGAAATCTCATCGTAGGAAACCGACGGCAGTTCGATCTCGATATCAATACGGTCGAGCAGAGGACCGCTCACCTTTTCGAGATAATTCTCCACCGCCTTGGGGGAACAGGTACAATGATGATTCTGATCCCCGTAATAGCCGCAGCGGCAGGGGTTCATCGCGCAAACGAGCATAAACGACGCGGGATAGGTGATCTTCGCCGCGGCTCTCGTCACCGTCACTTCGCCGTCTTCGAGCGGCTGACGGAGAGATTCCGTCACGCTCTTCGGGATCTCGGGGAGTTCGTCAAGGAACAGCACTCCGTTGTGCGCCAACGAGATCTCTCCGGGACGCGGATTCGAGCCGCCGCCCACCATGCCGGCAGGGGTGACGGTGTGATGCGGAGAGCGGAACGGGCGCTCCGTCACGAGATCCGATTTGAGCATTCCCGTCACGGAATGGATCTTCGTCGTCTCGACGGCTTCGTCAAAGGTCATATCGGGCAAAATGGAGGGAAGCCGCTTGGCAAGCATGGATTTCCCCGAGCCGGGAGGTCCGATCATCAGCACGTTGTGCCCGCCTGCCGCCGCGACCTCGAGGGCGCGCTTGGCTTTCAGCTGCCCGCGCACTTCGGAAAAATCGCCGGTATCTTTTCTTTCGGACAGGGAAAAAGTATGCCCCGTGTTCTGCGTAGGCGTCAACAGCTTTTCGCCTTTGAAATGCGCGACGAGCTCCCGCACGTGGCGGACGCCATATACCGTGATCCCCTCCACGACGGCGGCTTCCCCGGCGTTGGCGGCGGGGACGTAGATCTCCCGTTTCCCGCAGTCACGCGCGCAGACGCACATGGAAAGCACGCCGTCAACGGGGCGGATCTCGCCCGACAGAGACAGTTCTCCGAGAATACAGCACTGCGAAAAATCGTAGTCCGCCGGAATGATCCTGTCACTCTGCAAAATGGAGATCAAAATCGGAAGATCGAGCGCCGTCCCTTCCTTTTTGCGGTTGGCGGGCGCCAGATTGACCATAATATCCATGGGCGGGAAGGTAAAACCCGCGTTTTCGCAGGCGGACTGCACGCGATTCTTCGCCTCTTTCACCGCCGTATCGGGAAGCCCGACAAGTTCAAAATGCGGGATGCGGTCCCAGGCGCTGCACTCGACGGTCACTTCAAAGCCGTCGATGCCGAAAAGCCCGGAACTGTAAACTTTAGATAGCATAATACGGTTTTACGGTTGCCCGTAATCCTCCTGTCAGAAAATCTCGTTGTCTTCAGCGGTAGGTTCTGTCGTAATGGTTTTTGGCAAAAATCGCCGCGTAGCTCATCCACGGATGGAAGAGGGAACAGTTCTTTTTCTTGTCCTTGCCCCACGCCTCGAAGCAGGTGGTCGCACCCTCTTTCAGCATATTGCGCCAGGCGTCGGGACTGACGAGCAGATCGTACAAAAGCCCGTATTCGCCGATGCGCTCGAGCGCGAGAAGTATATAGAAAGCGAAGTAATTGACGCTCGTCAGTTGTTTTTCCCGGATCATTCGCAAAATGTTGTCTTTGTTTTCTTCGGTGATACCGATGTCAAAAAGCAGCGGCAGGACGTTGGCGTGCAGACTGTGATGCTCCGACTCCCTCGTGTCCTTGAAAAGCCCGCTTCCGGCATCGTAAAAATACGAAAGGAAACCCTCGATATTGCGGCGCACGTCACACGGCGGTTCCTCGCCGAGGATTTCTGCGATCTCGTTGACGCATTTTCCCATCCCGATGAAATACGCGGTCGGTACGTTGTGGATGCCGGGCGTCACCGGGTCGGTCAACGGGAAATCGTAGCCGTCGCGCAGATTCGCGGGCCAGTCCACGAGATTCCACTTTTCGGTCACGTCGGCGAGTACGCCGTCTGCGTTTTCAAATTTCTTGAAATACCGGTAAACGCCGAGAACGGCGGGGTACATTTCCCGCAAAAACGCCGTATCTCCGTCCGTCCTGTAAGCCGAGAGGACAAAATACGGAAAATTCATCGAATAATCGGCGATCTCCTGCATGAACGACGACGTCGAAACCGCCATAAGCCCGGGGCAGATGAACGCGGAACGGGCGAAATCCCGCAAAGAGCGTTTCAGCGGTACGGCGCTCCCCGTCAGCGCGGCGTAACTCATGCCGATAAATCCGGCATCGCCGAGATACTGCCCCTTTTCCCGCGTCGGACAATCGACGGCGACCTCCTGGATACCGTACTTCACGGTATCGGCGCAGAGGCGAACGACGGAGCCGAGGACGGGATCGCGTTTTTCAAGATCGGAAACGAAAGGCAACTCCTGATAATCGGCGTGACGGGCGACGATCTTCAGCGTGTCGGGGTACCATTCGCACCCGTCGGGAAGCGAAAACTCAAGATAACGGAATCCGCGGTAATCGAAAGGCAGATACGTGTCGTAACCGCCGGAAAGCACCCACGGTTCCTCGTAAACGCAGTTGCAGCGGAGCGCAAAGCGCAGACTGCCGTCCTCATTCAGTTCTTCCGCCTGGCGGAAAAGAACGACCGTCCCTTTTTCCCCCTTGGCAGAGACCGAAACGTATCCGCAGATCTCGCGGCCGAGGTCGATCCTTATACTGTTGCCGTCCCATTCGATCTTCACGGGCTTGATCTCTTCAAACGCCAGGACGGGGGCTTCATCGGCGAAAATGTGGCGGATATTCTTGTTTTCGACGGCATTTTGCCAACTTTTGTCGTCAAAATCCGGATTTTCAAACCCACATTCGGGGGCATTGCTGTCATATTGCTCCAGATAGCCCGTCCGGTATCCGTACTCCCCTACGGGAGAAAAAGCGGTATGCCGGGCGACCTTGAACGATTCGTCGGACACGAGGATCTCCCTGCCGTTTTGGCAAAGGGACAGATACAGTCCGTGGAGATTGTCACCGCTGACCCAAACGCGGTTGATCTGCCCGTTGTAATAGGTATGTACCGCCACGGTGTTTTCGCCGGGCTCGAGGAACGGCGAAACGTCGATGACGTTATAGGCGTAATACTGCGGATAGGACGGCGAAGGCCCGCAGGCGACGAACCTTCCGTTCACGTACAGTTTATAGTAATCGTCCGCGCTGACCGTCAACAGACAGCCGTCCGTATTTCCGATCGAAAAGCGGCGGCGGAACAGGATATGCGCCGCCTGCACCTCACTCACGGGCGGACGGTATCCGTCGTATGCTTTGTGAAAAACGGCGATCGGCGAAAGCTTCGCCATTCCCGCGTCGGTGATCCACTTGGCTGCCATAAATTTTCTCCGTTCATCAATATTTGTCTTCGTAGATCCCGCCCGGGATAAATTCCCGTATCAGAGAATCGTCGGGAACGGCGGCGATATCCATCGGCGCGACTTTTCTTATCGCGGAAAGGATTACGGCGGCGTATTCGTCATCCCGGATCTCTTCGAGAAGATCCTCGGCAAACGGGCGCAGGACCGAGGGCTCGAAACCGTGAAACGTGTCAAAAGCCACGTCGGCAAGCGCTTTGTAGGGATACAGGTATAACTGCTCGCCGTCGAGCACGTGCTTCCAGAGCGAGAGCGTCCGCTCGCCGGACGCCGCACGGTAAAGATGATCGCGGACGAGACGGCGGACGAACCGCATTTTTCGTCCCGACATCAGACGGTCGCCGTTCGTATCGACGAGATTGGTCGAAAGACTGACGAACAGCCGCAGAACGTGGGCGTCCGCCGGCAGATCGGCGGTGATGAGGGGGTTGAGAGCGTGCAACCCCTCGAGAATGACGCAACCGTCGTGAAGCGGAGAATAGGTTTCCTCTCCGACCGCCCTCGCATATTTGAAATCGTAAACCGGAACGGTAAAGCCCTCGTCGTTTTCGATTTTTCCGAGGCATTCGCGGATCTTATCGAGGCGGAGCGCCTCGGCACATTCCATGTTGCGTTCGCCGTTTTCAAACCGCGGATAAGCGGGATCGGTCGAATCGCGGTAAAAATTGTCGAGGGAAACGACCTCCGCCCGGTGTCCGAGCGAACGGATCGCGTCCGCCAGAAGATTCGCGGTCGTGGTCTTCCCCGCCGCGGACGGACCGGCAAGCAGCACGGCGCGCACGCGTTCGCCCACGACCTTCCCGGCGAGCGCGGAAAGCCGCTCCTTATATTCTTTTTCCGACCGTAAAACGAAAGCGTCCCTCTCGTTGCGGACGGCTTCGTTGATGGTTTGCACACAGATATCGGGCATAAAAACCTCCGGGATCAGTAACCGCTGATAGGTAGATTTTCGTTATCCTGTCCTTTTTCGACGGCGCGGATCTCAACGAAGTAAAACTTCGTCTCCGACAGGGTGACTTTGACTCTGTCCCCGACTTTTTTACCGAGAAGCGCCGAGCCGAGCGGCGATTCCTTGCTCACGTAGCCGTTCAGGGCATCCTGCCGCAGCGTCGTCACGATCTGGATTTTCTTTTCTTCGCCGCGCATCTCGTTATAGACCGTCACCCAGTCAAAGAGTCCGACGGCGTCCGTTTTCGTTTCAACTTCGATGACCTTCGCCGTTCTTATCATATTTTCGAGGTAGCGGATGCGTCCCTCGTTGCGGCGTTTTTCGCGCTTGGCTTCCTTGTATTCGGCGTTTTCCGACAGATCGCCGAATTCCCGCGTTCTTTTCAGTTCGGCGGAGAGTTTCGGTCCGAGTTCACACTGGCGGTACCGGATCTCCTCTTCCATTTTCCGTATATCAACGGCAGTCAGTTCGTCGTACATTTTGTCCTCCGGGCAAAAAGTCACGCGAGGACGTCGCGTGACTTTCATGAAAATTACTTCTGCAACGCGGTGACGATCTCGAGCGTGTCCCGCGCGATGACCATTTCCTCGTCGGTGGGGATCACGAGCATACGGATCTTGGAATCGGGCGTGGAGATGTCGATCTCCTGACCGCGCACGTGATTCTTTTCCTCGTCGATCGCGACACCGAGAAACGCGAGTTTTTCGGCGACGGCAGTTCTGTACTGCGGGTTGTTCTCGCCGATACCGCCGGTGAAGACGATGGCGTCGGCGCCGCCCATAGCGGCGATATAACCGCCGATCAGTTTCGTCAACTGATGGCAGTACATTTTTTCCACGAGTCGGCATCTCTCATCGCCGTCGCGCGCGCCCTGCTCGATCTGTCTGTTGTTGCTGATACCGCCGGTCACGCCGAACATACCGGACTTCTTGTTCATCATATTGTCGATATCGTCCGCCGTCTTGAGTTCGCCTTTTCTCATCAGGTACGGGATGATGGCGGGGTCGATATTGCCGCAGCGGGTACCCATCATGATACCTTCGAGCGGGGTGACACCCATCGTGGTGTCGTAGCATTTTCCGCCTTTGACGGCGGCGAGGGATGCGCCGTTGCCGAGATGGCAGGTCACGACGTTGATCTCTTCCGGCTTCTTGCCGAGCATGGCGGCGGCTCTGGCGCTGACGTAACGGTGGCTCGTGCCGTGGAAGCCGTAGCGGCGAAGTTTATATTTTTCATAGTACTCGTAGGGAAGCGCGTACATATACGCGTAGTCGGGCATCGTCTGATGGAATCCGGTGTCGAAGACCGCGACCTGCGGGACCTTCATCAGTTTTTCACACTCCACGATCCCTTTGAGATTGGCGGGGTTGTGAAGCGGGCCGAGGTCCTTGCACTCGTCGATGATCTTCTTGACTTCCTCGGTGACGAGGACGGAACCCGAAAGTTTTTCGCCGCCGTGAAGCACGCGGTGGCCGACGGCTCCGATCTCCTCGACGGAGGCGATGACGCCGTGTTCTTTTCCGACGAGCGTGTCAAGAACGAGCTGAAGCGCCACGGCGTGGTTGGGCATCGGCGTCGTAAGCACATAATTTTCCTTGCCCGGCACCTTATAGGTGAAAGACGCGTTGTCACGTCCGACGTCCTCGCAGATACCTTTGGCGATGACCTGCTCATTGTCCATGTCGATGAGCTGGAACTTCAGCGACGAACTGCCGGCGTTGACGATTAAGATTTTCATAGGATCCTCTTTCTGCGTATGTACGCTGCTAAAATAATCAAATCAATTGTCCCGGGAACCCGGTGTAGCCCTCGATCAGGACCAGACGGATGAGAATATAGCCAAGTCCGATCAGAAAGCCGAGAATGCCTCCGCACACGACCTGGATCAGACTGTGACCGAGAAGTTCTTTGAGTTTATCGCCCTGCGATAATTTCTTTTTTTCCGGCAGAAGCCCGTTGACGGTATCCACGAGCTCGTTGATGGACGAGGCGTGTTTTCCCGCCTCGCGGCGAATGCCGAGGGCGTCGTGCATCACGACACTCGCGAGGATCATGGAAATACCGAAAGCCACGGAATCCAACCCCTCAAGATAACCGATCACCGTCGAAAGCGCCATCACCGTCGCGGAGTGCGCGCTCGGCATCCCGCCGTCGCCTTTCAAGCGCTCCGGCGTGAAATTATGCTGGGTGATCCCCGTGATGAGAAATTTGCAGAATTGCGCGATGAGAAACGCGGAGATCGCCACGATCAGGGCGTGATTCTCAAAAACGGCAAGTAAAAATCGTCCGAAGGTCATAGTATCCTCGCTTTTATTTTTTCTCGGCGGCTGCCGTGCCGCGTTCTTTGGCGCCGTCATTTTCCTGCGCGCGGTTATTTCGCCGCCGGTTCCAATTCTTTCATTTTCGCTTTTTTGCCCCGCAGCGTCTCGCGCGTCGAAACGCACTTGTCTGCGAGAAACAGGATCCGCGCGATCCCGGACGTCGGGATCCTCTCGGGATTGAGCGGCCACATATGCCCGTATATCGCCCGGTACACCGTGTCGGAAACTCCGAAAACGCGTCTCGCGTTGTCCGCGGCGCGCTTGGCGTGATGGAACCCGTGCCATTTGTGGCTCTTGTCGGGCTCGTGCCAGTCGTAAAGATAAAAATCGTGCAAAAACGCCGCCGCCATCAGTTCTTCCATGTTCACGCGGCTGTGAAACTTCTTCGCGATCCCGTAGGACAGAAATGCGACGGACAGACAATGATCGTATGTAGTGACGTTCCCGTGCTGGATGTAGTTTTTCATCCGCAGGACGTCCGTATTCTCCAGATACGGAGAAAGATACGATAGAACCGTCTTTTTTTCTTCTTCGTTCAGCATGGTCCCGTCCTCCGCGCTTATTTTATCATAAATAAAAAGAATTGTCAACGAATTCTTTGCTTCCCGTTGACGCAAAATCCCGTTTTTGGTATAATGAAAAAAACGAAAGGGGGAGGAACCGTGCGCTACGACGAAAACCGCGACGTCTATATGCTCGGCGGCAGGGAGTTTATTTTCTGTGCCCGCACGGGCATCGGCGAAAGTCTTTCCCCCGACGGGGAAGAGCCGGGTTGCCGCGGCATACCGGCATCGGTCATCTCGCGCGAATGCGGACAGACCGAAGAGAAAACCCTGCTTCTGAACGCCGCCGTGGACGATCTGCACTTTGAGATCTCCCTTTCGGCGCTCACGGCAACGGATTCTTTCGTGTTCGGAAGAAAGACCGGGAAAGATCCCGGGAAGCCGACGAAAGATGAACTGGCGCAGGTGCGCGGGGAAGCGTATCTCTGTGCTCTTGCGGTTTACCGAACTGACGGAACGATCCCGAAGCTCACGTACCTTTTCTACCGTGAAGCGACCGACGAAGCGGCGACGCGGACGGAAGTTCCGACCGCCGCCAACCTGTCGGCGTTTCTCGACAAATGTCTTTCGGTGATCTCCCGCTACGCCGCGCCCGCGCTGGATCGCGCGAAAAACCGGATCCCGTCATTCCGCACGCAAAAGTTCCCGTTCCCGAAAATGCGGGAGGGGCAGGACGCTTTCATGAGCGCGGTTTACCGCACCGTCGTAAGATCGGGGAAACTCTACGCCGAAGCACCCACGGGCACCGGAAAGACGGTCTGCGCGCTTTACCCCGCCGTCCGCGCGATGGGGGAGGGAAAGGGCGAAAAGATCTTCTACCTCACGCCGAAAACGACCGTTTCCGCCACCGTGGCGAATACCGTTCTGCAAATGAAACGGGCGGGCGCCGATCTCTTGTCCGTCATCGTCATCGCCAAAGAAAAAACTTGCGAATGCGGTCTTTCCTGCAAAAAAAGCAAAGAATTGTGTGCATTTTCAGTCGGAAATCACATGGCGGACGCCGTTTTGTCCTTATTTAATGAGCACTTGCCCGTCGTCGGCACGCCGGAAATACAAGCCACGGCAAAGCGCTTTTCCGTCTGTCCCTACGAGTTTTCGCTCTGCTACGCCCGGCTCGCGGACATCGTGATCTGCGACTACAATTATCTTTTCGATCCTTTCGTATATTTTCACCGTTTCTTTGACGCCGGAGGCGATTATATTTTTCTGATCGACGAGGCACACGTTCTCGCGGAACGTGCCGCCGCCGCGTATTCCGACGAATTGTCGAGCGCCGATTTTATTCCCGACGGCGCTACGCCGGAACTCTCCCCCTTGCGCATGGCGTTGTCCGACGCCGGCGGGAGAATGAAAGACACGGTGTTTTCCTATCTGAAAAACGACACCAAAACGACCGAAGACGGCACCGTCATCGGAGCATCCCACGGGAAAGTCTTTCCGTCCTCTTTTTATCCTCTGCTCGACGAGATCGCCGGGGCGGCGGAAAAGGAACTGTATGCCGCTTTTGCCGACAAAACCGACGCAAAATCCGCCCGCGTCCTTGCCGCGAAGAACGCTTTTTACCGTTTTTCGGCGTTTCGCAGGACCGCGCTTGATTTCGATCGCCGTTACGAGTGGTTTATGTTCCGCGAGGGCGACGCGTTTCGCTTCAAGCTCTACTGCGTCGATCCGTCCGAAAATATCGCCCGCCGTCTTGAAGCCGGTCGTGCCGCCGTCTTTTTCTCGGGCACGCTCTCCCCGATCTCTTACTATAAAACCATCCTCGGCGGCGGCAGAACCGACGAAACCCTCACTCTGCCGTCCCCGTTCGTCAAAGAACAGCTTTCCGTAGTCGTGACGGACAATATCGGAACGCGGCTCTCGGAAAGAGGAAAAACCCTCGGCGCCGTCCTGCGGGTGATCGCGGCAACGCTATCCGCCAAACGCGGGCATTATATGGTATTTACCCCGTCTTTTGATTACGCCGAAATGCTGTATAAAGTTTTCACCGCGAAATATCCGAAGATCCGCGCGGTTTTGCAGAAGCGGCGGATGTCGGAAGGGGAAAGAGCGGCGTATCTTTCCGCGTTTACGCAGGAAGAGGACGCGTATCTGATCGGGTTTTCCGTCATGGGCGGGTTGTTCTCCGAGGGCGTGGACCTCGCGGGGAAAGCGCTGATCGGAAGTATCGTCGTCGGCGTCGGACTGCCGGAGATCTCCTACGAGAGAGAAGCGGCGTCGGCGTACTATGACGAAAAATACGACGCAGGAAAAGCGTTCGCCTACATTTATCCCGGTATGAACAAAGTCATGCAGGCGGCAGGTCGTGTCATCCGCGAAGAGACCGACCGGGGCGTCGTCGTCCTCATCGACGACCGTTTCTCCGATCCCGTTTATAAAAAAGCCATGCCGGAGCTCTGGCACGGTCTGAAATTCGTAAACGATCCCGCCGCCGTCAAGATGATTTTCGAAAAGTTCTGGTCGGAAAACGCTTAATTTTTTCGAATATGAGCGGAAATGACAACTTTATTTGTCTTTTTCGCTCTTTTTTACGGACAAGAAATCCGTTTTCATCCCAAACGTCGCTGTCTTCGTAACAGGCGAGAACGCGCCCGTTTCGCAGGATCTCGGTCTTTCGTTTCACGAGCGTTGCGCCCTCACGCTTTTCGATTTCATAGCCGAAGCAAAAGCGAACGGGGCGAAACGCGTATTTTTCTTTCGGTGTCGCCGCCCGAAACGCGGACCGTTCCGCTTCCGCGATCACCGCCGCCGTCTCTGCGTTTTTCTTTTCGACGACACGGTAAAAAGAAAGGACGCGGTGAACGTCGCACGTCCCGATCACGGCACAAGCGATAAAAGCGACCGGGGTTTCCCCCTCCTTGACCTCTTTATGAAAAGAACGCACAGAAAGTTCCATTTTTTCCTCCGGAACATTCTATGCGTTCTTTTTCTTTTTTATGTTGGGATCACGCCCCGAGCCCCGCCAAAAACGAAAGGATCAGATCCGCGCCGCGTTCTGCCGCCATTGCGGCAAAAACGGGATAATCCATGTGGGAAGAATCGTCCGCGACATCAGAAACCGCTCTGACAATCGCAAAAGGCGTCCCGTTCAGGTACGCGGTATGCGCGATCGCGCCGCCCTCCATTTCACACACCGCCGCATCGGGGAACATCCCGACGATCTTTGCTTTTTCCGCGTTTCCGCTGATAAAACGGTCGCCGGTGGCGACGGTACCGCGCTTGACCGAAAAGCCGAGCACTCGTCCGGCGGCAAGCAAGCGCGCCGAAGCGTCTTGGTCCGCGTCAAAATAGATCTTGTTGATGCCCGAAATCAGTCCGACGGGATCGCCGATCGGCGACGTGTCCATATCGTGCTGGAACGCCCGGTCCGCGATCACGATATCTCCGATACGCAAGTCCGGCGCAAGCGCGCCGCCGACGCCCGTGTTGACGATCAGGGACGGCGCGTAGCGCAGGATCATCGCCTCCGTCATCACGGACGCAGCGACCTTGCCTATACCGCATTTAACGATCACGCACGGAACACCGCAAAGCGTGCCGACGTGGAATGTCATTCCGCTCACGGTCTCGGTCTTTTCGTTTTCCATTATTTCGCAGAGGGTCCTGACCTCCACGTCCATCGCACCGATGATGCCGATCATATCGTATTCTCCTTTTGTAAACTCGCAATCCCGTCGAGAGCGCGCAGGATCTCTTCTGCGTCAACCGCCGACTGGATCGCGGCGCGGAAGCCCGCCGCGCCCCGCATATTTTTCACATAAAGCGCGATCTGCCCGCGCGCCTCTCTGGTGGCGCGTTCTTCACCCTTGTCGGCGATCGCCAGCAGAAAATGACGTTTCGCCGTCTCCATCCGCTTTGCCGTGTCCGGCGGGGTATATTCGCCGCCCGAAAGTGCGGCACGGATCTCTTCAAAGACAAACGGATTGCCGAGCGCGCCGCGTCCGATCATGATCCCGTCCGCGCCGGTTTCGGCAAAAGCGCACAAAGCGCTTTCGGCACCGACGATGTCGCCGCTGACGACGACGGGGACGGATACCGCGTTTTTAACGCTTTTTGCATACTGTAAGTTAGCAATTCCGCTATATTGTTGCTCTCTCGTCCTGCCGTGCACGGCGATCATGGCGGCACCGCCCAAAGCGGCTGCCTCCGCACATTCGACCGCGTTCGCGGACTCTGCCGTGACACCGGCGCGCAGTTTGACCGTCACGGGCAGAGAGACTGCCGCCGTCACCGCTCTGACGATTCCGTATATCTTTTCGGGGTCCCGCATCAGCGCCGATCCCTCGCCGTTTTCAAAAATCTTCCGGACGGGGCAACCCATATTGAGATCGATCGCCGACGGCGCTTTGCCCCCCGGCTCACCCCGTTGCGCGAGCATGGCGGCTTTTGCCATCGTGTCGGGATCCGAGCCGAACAGCTGAAGCGCCGTAGGGCCCTCGTCTTCTCCGATAAACGCCAGCGCCCCGGTTTTTCTGTCCCCGAGCGTCAGCGCTTTTGCGCTGATCATTTCCGTCACGGCGTATTCCGCACCGAAATCACGGCAGATCCGCCGCATCGCACGGTCGGAGAAGCCCGCCATCGGTGCCAGAAGCAAGCCGAAAGGAAGATTCGTCTCTCCTATTTTCATGAAAGTGAAAGACGGTGGTCGTGCCCCGAAAACGGCAGAAGAACGTAGTCGGAGCCCACGATACGGGAGTAAATGCGGTCCTCGTACCTCTTCGTCAACTCGTTCGGGGACAGATTCGTCGAAATGACCGTCGAAAGTCCCTTGTTATGGCGCGAGTTCAAAAGATTATAGAGGCAGGAAACGGCGAACGGCGTCGCGTATTCCGTGCCGAGATCGTCGAGGATCAGAAGGTCGCACTCCAGATACTTGCGGCTCTCGTTCGTGGCTTCGCCGTATCCCGAGTGAAACTTCTCGTCTTCAAAAGTCGAGATGATATTCTGAGTCGAATCGTAAATGACGCTGTACCCCGCGTCGATCACGCATTTGGCGACCGCCGTCGAAAGGTGCGTTTTTCCGGTGCCGGTCGGACCAACGAACAGAAGATTGCCGTGCGTTTTTCCGAAGTTCTCGGCGAACGTTTTGGCTTTCAGAAATACCGAGTGCATCCGGCGGTACGTCTCTTCACCGTCCTTGCGGTACGATTCGAGATTAAAATTGTCAAAGTTCTGCTTTTCGATCAGTTCGCCGATGCCCGACGCCTTGATATTCTCGGTAATAATGGCTTTCCGCATACAAGAGCACATCGCAGTCTCGGTAAAGCCCGTGTCGCTGCATACAGGGCAGGTGTAGCGGATCTCGGTGTAGTCCTTCGGGTAACCGATCGCGACGAGCGCGGCCTCCCTCTCGCAGCAGAGTTCGCGGTTTCGGTCGCGGATAGGTATGATGTCTTCCCCGCCGAGCGCCGCACGGAAAAGGCGGAGTCCCGTCTTCGTCAGTTCGTCGTCGATGCGTGCGATCTCCGGCGAAGCGAGGCGGACTTCCGCGTTTCTGCGGTCCGCTTCCGCGACGGCGGCAAGGCGGCGGGATTCGATCATATCCCTGACTTTCGCGTATGTATTGACGTTGATCATAACAGCACCTCTTATTTCTTTTCCGGACTCTCGCCCATACTGCGGGCGAGTGCGTTCCGGAACGCTTCGTCGGGATCGAAGTTCCCGTAGCGCGGTTTTTCTTTTTTATCTTTTTTGCCGGCAGGGACGGGACGGGAAGCCGCCGCCCGCGCCTCACATTCTTCTTTCGTCAGACAACGGTTCTGATACCAGTCCGTGAGGATCTTGTCCATATACGCCAACGAATATTTGCCGCTGCCCGCGACGGTCTTGTCGTAAGCCAACGTCAGAACGTCCTCGTTGTAACCGTAAAGTTCCACCCATTTGCGGAAGCAGGTCTTTTCTTCGGACGTCAGCGCACGGCTGAAAATACCGAGTGCCTTTCGCGTCCGTCTCTCCCACTCTCCCTGATTGTCGCGATCCGTGAAATAATCCGAAAGTTCCTCTATGGTGGTAATGCCCTTGCCGTGCAGATCAATCGCCTTGTTGACGAACGTCCGCACCGTCACGCGGGAGCGCTTCGCCATGTCGGTCAGAAGCGTCAGGATGAACTCTTCCCCGAGCGCGTACTGCGAATAGAGAGCGGCGATGTCGCGGACCTCGGTATCGTTCAGCACCGGCTTCCCGAGGACGGCGGCACATTCTTCGTAGAGCGCGGAAAGCGCGTTGTCGCGGATCACATTTGCCGTTTCCGTTCCCGTCATGTCGTCCAGCACCGACGGACGCAGGCGGTAATCGAATTCATCGACGACGGTCTGTCCTTGTGTCCCTGCCTCCAGCGCCGCCTGCCAGAAAGCCAAAGCGCTCCCCGCGCGTGCCTTACTGATCTTCGCGGTCTTGGCGATCGCTTCGACACCGGCTTTCCCGTCGGTCTCCAGAAGGCAGATGAGGGCGCGGAGTTCCTCCGCCGACGCTTCGGAAAAGGCGTCCGACGCGGATATATGCAATTGTTTGACGTCCCATTCGATCGGTTTCATTTTCCGTTGCCCTTTTTGTGATCTTTTTCGACTTTGATATCGTAACAGAGTTTCATCAGCGAATCGCCGAGGTGGATATTTTCCACCTGCACGTCGGAGTCTTCGAGTTTCAGTTCCATATTGGCAAAATTCCAGATCCCGCGCACACCGCCGGCGATCAGCGCCGCCGTCACGCTGTAAGCGGCTTCCTTCGGCACCGTCAGGACACCGATGGCGACGTCGTTTTCCTTGCAGAACGACTCGATCTTATCGGCGTGATAAACGGGGAGTCCGCAGATCTCCGTGCCGACGACGTCGGGATCAACGTCAAAAAGCGCCACGCGGTCCACGCCGCGGCGTTCAAACATATGGGTTGACGCCAGAGCGCGTCCGAGATTGCCCGCGCCGACGATCACGGCGGTGTAATGCTCCTCGGTACCGAGCAGTTCGCCGATCTTGGCGTGCAGATGCTTGACGTTATAGCCGTACCCCTGCTGACCGAACCCGCCGAAGCAGTTCAGATCGTGGCGGATCTGCGACGCCGTCACGTTCATGAGGTGTGCGAGTTCCACAGAGGAAATACGAAGTTTGCCCGCGCGCAGAAGATCGCCGAGGTAGCGATGGTACCGTGGCAGACGTTTGATCACGACGGCGGGTACGTCGGTCGGCGCCGTCATGACGCCTTTTCTGTCCTGTATTCCGGGTATTTTATCGAGACTTTCCATTTCGTATCCTTTCAGACGATACTGTCGAGAGCGCTGGCGTTGAGGGACGAGTCCGCCCTTTGCCCCGCTTCATATTCGTAATAACCCTGTGCCGCGATCATGGCGGCGTTGTCGCCGCAATAGCGGATCTCGGGAATATAGAGCCCGACGCCGCGCTTTTTTGCGACTTCGAGAAGACGGCGCCGCAGATGCGAGTTCGCGGCGACACCGCCCGCGACGACGAGAGGGCATCCGGGTTCGGCGGCGAGAGCCGCTTCCGCCTGTGCGGTGACGGCTTCCACGGCCTCGTATGTATACCGCGCGGCGAAAAGCGCGCGGGGGACTTCTTCTTTTTTCTCTTCCTTGCGGTGAAGATAATTGATGGCGGCGGTCTTCAGTCCCGAAAAGGAGAAGTCAAGCGATCCGTCCCGCAGGGCGGGGGAGGGAAGCCGCATCTCGGGATTCTTGTACGCCGCGCTCTTTTTGTAAAGGCGGTAAAAACATTCTTTGTCGCCCGTGGCTTCGATGAAGCCCTCTTCGGCGAGCGCGTCGAATCCGGCGCCGGCGGGATAGGGGATCCCGAGCAGCCGTCCGATCTTGTCGAACGACTCGCCGACGGCGTCGTCACGCGTCGTGCCGACGACGGTATAATCGGTGTAAGAGCCGACGCGGTAGATCGCCGTATGCCCGCCCGAAACGGCAAGCCCCAGAAACGGCGGGGCGGGCGGCTCCGGCAAAAGATACGACGCGGCGATATGCCCTTTGATATGGTCGACGGCGACGAGCGGAATGCCGTTCGCCGACGCCAGGGATTTGGCAAAATTGACAGCGACGAGAAGAGCGCCGATCAGTCCCGGCTGTGCCGTGACGGCAATCAGATCCACTTCGGAAAGAGAGATCTTCGCCGTTTCCAGCGCCTCGTATGTGATACGGGAGATCGCCTCGATATGCGCCCGCCCCGCGATCTCGGGGACGACGCCGCCGTACAGTTTATGAACGTCGATCTGAGAGGCGACGACGTTGGAAAGCACGCGGAATGACGCGCCCTCTCTTGCCACGACGGCGGCGGCCGTCTCGTCGCAGGAACTCTCAAAAGCCAGTATTATCATTCTCATTTTCTCCGAGGATCCGGCACATGACGAGAGCGTCAGCGACGGGATCGCGGTAATAATTTTTTCTTCGGGAAAGGTCGCGAAAGCCGTTCTTGCGGTACAGGCGGACGGCGGGATCGTTGTCTGTGCGCACCTCGAGGTACACCCGCGTCACGCCGCTTTTTCCGGCATCGGACAAAAACGCCGAGACCAGCGCGTCCGCGACGCCCCGTCTGCGTTCGGCAGGTGCCACGCCGACGCGAAGGATCTCCGCCTCCGGCGGTACGGCGGTGCCGAGCAGGTATCCCGAAAGGACTCCGCCCTCAAAATAACCGAAGCAAAGCGCATAGGAAGCAAGGATCGAGTCACGCACGGCGTCTTCCCGGTACGCGTCGGTAAAAACGGCGTTTTCCAGCGCACGGACGGCGCCGGTGTCCTCCCTCGTCAGAACGCGGATCTCTCCCATCTTTTTACCTCTTGTTTTTCAGCTTGTCCCGGATAACGGAAAGCACGCGTGCGGCGGCCTCCTCCGGGGAGTTTGCCGTGACGGAGCAACCGGCGGCACGGACGTGTCCGCCTCCGTCAAAGGTGGCGGCGACCTCCGAAACGTCGAAGCCCGTGCTTCGCATGGAGATCCTGTATTCGCCCGGCGTTTCGGTCTCCTTGGCGACCATGGCGATCTCGGTGCCCTCGAGGGAGCGCACGATGTCGATCGCGGTCTCAAAATCGGCGAACGTCAGACCGTAACCGTCTCTTTCCGCTTTCGTGAGCGTGGCGTATGTAATGCCGTCGCCGGCGGAGATCAGTTTTTCCGAGATCACGCCCTCCGCGCGGATCTGCTCGTCCGTCTTGGCGTCGAACAGAAGACGGTTGATCTCGGCGCCGTCGATCTGCCCGGCAAGCAGGCGCGCCGCGGCTTTATGCGTCCGCGGGGTGGCGTTGGAATACCGGAAACACCCGGTATCCGAACTCATCCCGGCGTAAAGCGCGGTGGCGATCTCTTTTGTGATCTTCATTTTTTTCTTGGCTTCCAGACTCTCGAAAATCAGGAAAATGACTTCGGCGGCGCTGGAAGCGTCGGGCATGATCAGCCCCGGCGCAAAGGGACGTCCCGACGCGTGGTGGTCGATCATATAGCGCACGCCGCGCCCGTTCTTAAGAGGTTCGGCGAGCGCGCCGAGCTGCCCCGGCGAGGCAACGTCCACGGTGATCGGGGTATATCCCGTAAAATCCGTCTCCCGCCGGAACCCGTTTACCAGAAACTGCAAACGCTTCGGGATCTCTTCTTCGGAGGCGTAGGCGACGTCTGCGCCCCTGTCACGGTAAAAATAACAGAGTGCGGAACAAGCCGCCACCGTATCGCCGTCCGGTCTGACGTGAGTGACGATGAGAGGGCGCTGTACCGAGAGCAGCGCGTCTCCCATGCCCTCGATCGAATACGTGCGCATCAGGATTCACTCTCCGTTTCTTTTTCGTCTTTCGTCCCGAGTTCCTTGAGGATCTCGGCGATCCTCGCGCCGTGCGCCATGGAACCGTCCTTGACGAAATGCAGTTCGGGGGTGATGCGGAGATTCAGTTCCGTCGCCAGATGATGGCGCAGAAGTCCCGTGACTTTTTTCAGGCCCTCGGCGACTTCGGCGTCGTTTTCCATGCAGGAGTAGTAAACCGTGGCGTCGCGAAGATCGCCCGCGACCTCCGCCCTCGTGATGCTGACGAAGTTCATGACGATGCGCGGATCGCGGACTTCGCGGAGCGCAACGGCAAGTTCTTCGGCAACGGCATCGTTGATTCTGCCTCTGCGATACTTTGACATTTTTATATTCCTCTTTTTTGAAATCAGGTTAAGTAAAAGATCCGTCCTCTGCCGTTTTTCTCGTGTTCGGGCAGCGACTCGATAAACGCGCCGACACCCGCTTCGACCGAGGATACGATACAAACGCCGGGGAAGTGCGCGGAAAAACTGTCGGCAAACCACGGAAAATGCGTACAGCCGAGGATCAGCGTGTCGATCCCGGATCGGGAAAACGCCATGGCGGCGAGGCGGCAGGTCAGTTTTACGGTCTCGTCGTCTTTGTCCGTTCTGCCCGCCTCGGCGAGCGTAACGAGTCTTTGCGCCGGGATCTCCGTGACTTCGGCATCGGGCGCCCGGGACAGGATCGCGTCCCGGAAAACGTGGGAGCGCACCGTCGCAAGCGTCGCGAGGACGCCGATTTTTTGATTCCGCGTTTTCCGCAGAGCGAGATCCGCCGTCGGACTTATGATGGGAAAACATATTTCCCGATAGCCGTCAGGCAGTTTTCCGTAAAGACTGCTCGCCGTACAGCAAGCGGAAAGGATCCTCTCACTGCCGACGGCTTTGAGTCTGTCGATATCTTTTTCGATCAACGGAAGCAGCTGTTCCTCGGTCTTGGTGCCGTAAGGCGCGTTTGCCGAATCGCCGAAAAACGCAACGTCCGCGCGGGGGATCTTCTCGTGCAGGCATCGGACGGCGAGCGCACCGCCCCTGCCGCTGTCAAATACGCCGATCAAGAGCCAGCGCCACCCATCTTTCGATGAGCGCCTCGGGGGAAATACCGGCGTCGGTCATCAGTCTCGGATACAGACTGATGTCCGTCAGTCCCGGCATCGTATTGACTTCGTTGAAATAAACGATCCCGTCCCCGGTCAGAAAGAAATCAAAACGGCACAGATCGCGGATATGGAGCGGGGCAAGCAGGGTTTTCGCGTAACGGTAAAGACGCTCTTGCGTTTCCGTATCGAGCGATGCCTTGCCGATTTTGGCATCGTGCTTTTCGTATTTTTCCCGATAATCGTAATACCCTTTTCCGACGCGGATCTCGCCGGCTTCCGAAAACAGCGGCAGATCACCGTCGAGATACGCGATCTCGATCTCCCGTTTGTGTCCGACGTATTTTTCGATCAACACTTCGCCGTACGGAGCGGCGAGGGCGATCGCCTCGAACAGCCCCCGGAAAGAACATACTTTCGCGGTCCCGATCGAACTGCCGAGCGACGACGGCTTGACGAACAGGGGAAAGGGACGGGCACCGAACTTCTGCCGGACTTTTCGTTTGACCGTCTCGGTCGGCATTGAAGATACGACCGATATCCAGGGGACGACGGGAATGTGGAGCGATTCGGCAATGCGTTTCGTCGCCGCTTTGTCAAAGCACAACGCACCGCCGAGCACGCCGGCACCCGCGTAAGGGATACCGACGGTATCCAGAAGTCCCTGTATCTTTCCGTCTTCACCGTCGTCGCCGTGCAGGATCGGCAACACGGCGTCCACCGTGATATCTTCGTTTCGCGTCCGGAAAACGCCTCTTCCGTCCTGACGGACGGGAAAAGTCCATTCCCTGTTTTCGTCGGTCTCCCAACTGCCGTCGGCGATCCTTGAAATCTCACCGCCGTAAAGCCAGAAGTTCCCGACGGCGTCGATGCCGATCGGCACGACGTGATAATACCGGTCGGAAATATGCGACAGGACCGTGGCACAGGATCGGCAGGAAACGGCGCGTTCCGCGCCGCGTCCCCCGAAAAGAACTGCGATTTTCAACATTCGTCTTCTCCCTCCTTCGTTCAGTCGAAGTATATGGAGAAGAACGGTGCGCGTTACCGCGCTTTTTTCAGAACGGCGACGCGGGGATGTCCGCCGAGGTCGTTTTTCACCTCTGCCTCATATCCGTTTTCGTCTGCCAGTCTTTCGATATCTTCTTTTTGGTCGTACCCGATCTCAAAGGCAAAAAAACCGTCGGGCTCGAGCGCGTTTTTATATTGACGGAGGATGGCGCGGTAAAAATCCATGCCGTCCTCCCCGCCGAGAAAAGCGGCGACGGGCTCGCTTTTTACCTCGGGAGAAAGCGTATCGTACACCCCGTTTCTGACGTACGGGGGATTGGACAGGACAGCGTCGAACTTTCCGTTCGGGCTCGCCGTCAGGACGTCCTCTTCCGAAAACGTCACTCTATCCGTGACGCCGTATTTTCCGGCGTTTCTGCGGGCGATCGCCAGGGCGCCCCGCGATATGTCGGCGGCGTATGCCGTCGTGTTTTCGGTATGCAGCAGCACCGAAACGGCGATACAGCCGCTCCCGGTACATAAATCGGCGAAGCGGGCGCCGCTTTTCAGACGGGAAACCGCGGTATCGACAAGAACTTCCGTGTCCGACCGCGGGATCAGACAATGTTCGTCGATCTCGTAGGTCTCACGGTAAAAATCCGCCTGCCCGAGGATATACGCGAGAGGGACGTGCGCCGCGCGTCTTTTCAGGGCTTCCGCAAACGCGGGATCCGAAACGTCGGGATCCTCCGCGTAAACGCGGGCGTCGGCGTATCCGAAGGCACGGAAGAGTGCGAGCACATCGTGCGCGGCGTCCTCGATCCCCGCCTCCCGCAGGATGGCGGCGGCTTCTTTACGTTTCATCGGCGTTTTTCCGCCCGTTTTCGTTCGGCGCTTCCTCTGCGGATATATCCGCCGCCTTTTCCCACGCCTTGACCTCGTAAAACGCCATAAACGCGGGATCGGTGTCGCGCAGGGCAACCTTGATGGACGTGATGGCGACTTCCAGCATATCCGGCGTCGGTTCCTTCGTCGTCAGCCGCTGTACCCAAAGTCCCGGCGCGGAAAGCGCACGGGTAAAGAGATTGGTATGTTTTCCCGCGTACAGGATGAACTCATAGCCGACGCCCACGACGAGCGGCAAAAGCAGAAGACGGATGCCGACGTACACGACGGTTTTCAGCCCGGGGAAAAGCGTGTTGATGAAAATGCCGAGAATAACGCCGATCAGAATCATGAAAAACATGAAGCTCGTGCCGCAACGCGGATGAAAACGGGTATAATTCTTCGCGTTTTCGGGCGTGAGATCGGCGCCCGCCTCATAGCAGGCGATGGATTTATGCTCCGCGCCGTGATACATAAAAACGCGGCGGATGTCGGGAATCAGCGAGATCAGATAGAGATACAACAGGAAGAGCACGACTTTGCTCCCGCCCTCCGCCAACGATTTGAGCGCGGGATCGGAGACCGGCGTCGCGATCAGACGCGGAAGCAGCAGAAACAGGACGACCGAGAGCGCCACGCCGAGAACCGTGCCGATCACGAGGATGAGATCGGTCAGTTTCAGCCCGAGATGCTTTTTCATCCACTTCTCGAATTTGCTCTCTTCATCCTCGATACCGAGCGCCACGGCGGAAGATTCCATCGTTTTCAGCGACAGTTTCATCATTTCCACGAAATTGACGACGCCCCGGATCAGGGGAAAATTCAATATCTTGTGTTTTTTACGGACGGAGGTGAAAACGTCGTCGAAAACGACGAGAGAGCCGTCTTCCTTGCGACAGGTGGTGACCGTCCTGTCACCCGCTTTCATCATGACGCCCTCCATGACCGCCTGCCCGCCGACTTTGTTGAGCCGGGACTCACAGACCGGGCATTTTTCCTTCTTGTTTTTCATTCTCGCTATACCTCCACGGAGCAGTTATACCACCCCAGCATACAATACTCCTATAGTATAGCATAAAAGATAAAAAAAAGAAACCCGTGGCGCAGATTTTTTTAGAAAGCGCGGGCACGCGTTGACAAAAACGGGTGCGCGTGCTATACTAAACAAAAAAACGAGGTCCATATGAAACCCTATCGCATCTCACCCGCTCTCTCCGACCGTCTGTGGGGCGGCTATAAACTCAAAAACTACGGCAAGACGGAAAAAGACGAGCGTATCGCCGAATCCTGGGAAATCTCCCTCACCGACGGCGGCGTCGCAAAAACGGACGGAAAACCCCTGACCGAGGTGTTTGAAAAGGAAAAATGGGGCACGCTCTGCCGCGATTTTGAAAGATTCCCCGTCCTCACGAAGTTCATCGACGCCAAAGAAAATCTTTCGGTACAGGTGCATCCGTCGGACGAATACGCGTTGAAAAACGAAAACTCCTACGGCAAGACCGAAATGTGGATCATCCTCGAAGCGGAACCGGGCGCCGGTCTCTATATGGGACTGAAAAAGCCGACCGATCCCGATACGTTCAAAAAACATATCGAAGACGGAACGGTCGAAGAACTGCTTTCGTTCGTGCCCGTCAAGCCCTACGACGTGTTCTTCATCCCAGCGGGTACGCTCCACGCCATCGGCGGCGGCGTGCTTCTCTACGAAGTCCAGCAGAACAGCGATCTGACCTACCGCGTGTACGATTACCACCGCCGCGATAAGGACGGGAATCTGCGTCCGCTTCACGTGGAAAAAGCCATGAAAGTCGCCGATCTCGACGTGTATCAGAGAACCGTTCCGAACGATCCGGATCCGGCGATCATCGGCAAATGTTCCTACTTTACAACGCGTTTTTACAAACAATTATTTACAAACCACGTGTTTTTCGTGGATGATGAGTCCTATCTTGCCTTGACCGTCGTGGACGGATGCGGCACCGTCAACGGACAAAATGTCAAAAAAGGAGACTCTCTCTTGTTCCCGGCAAACGCCAAAGAAGTCACGCTGAACGGCGAGATGACCGTCATCACGGTGGCACAGAAATAAACAAAAAATCGGGTGTGTTCGTATAGAACGCACCCTTTTCGGTTATCCTTTTCAAAAAAAGAAAAGGAGAAAAAACATGAAACTCACGACCAAGGAAAAGAACTTTCTCACCGACTTTGCAAACGAAGAACAGCTCTGTATCGACAAGTATCAGAAATATGAGGAGGCGGCGCACGACGAGGGACTGAAAAGTCTGTTCTGCACGCTCCGCCAGAACGAAATGGGACACAAACAGACGATTGAACGCATCATGTCGGGTGAGAACGTGAAAGCGACGCCCGCCCCCTCTGCCGTCAGTCAGGCGTTCTCCTGCCCGCCTTCCTCCTGCAAAGCCGCGGAAAAAGCAAACGACGCTTATCTCTGCAAAGACGCGCTTTCCACCGAAAAACACGTTGCCGCCTCCTACAACACGGGCATTTTCGAGTTTGCGCAGCCCGCGCTCCGCGACGTCCTCGGACACATTGAAAAGGAAGAGCAGAATCACGGCGAGCAGCTTTATCAGTATCTCGCACTCAATAATATGTATTCCTGAACGTCCCGTGCGGCGTGCATTTGTGTGAATGTCCGCTTCTTATTCAGCCGCCGTCCTTAATACCCGAAAAAGGCAGAAAGCATCCGCTTCCTGCCTTTTTTGCTGACTCTTTCTTCGCGCCCTCGCTTGGTTGTCCCGCAATCTTTTCTCCCGCTTTTCGTTTTCCCGTATCCGCGAGGAACTCGGCTTCGCCGTTTTACGCTCCGCTCGGTTTTCATCCATGAAAAAACGAATATAAAAAGAGACCCGGAAAAAACCGGGTCTCTTTGGTTTCGGAATGATCTTGCGGTCCTTCCGGGTTTGGCAAATTAGCCGAGGATTTCAGCAACGACGCCGGAACCAACGGTTCTGCCGCCTTCACGAATAGCAAAACGAAGCTGCTTTTCGCAAGCGACGGGAGAGATCAGTTCAACGTTCATGTTGACGTTATCGCCGGGGCGGCACATTTCAACGCCGTCGGGAAGGTTGATAACGCCGGTAACGTCAGTCGTTCTGAAATAGAACTGAGGTCTGTAGCCGGAGAAGAAGGGTTTCGCACGGCCACCCTCTTTTTCGGTAAGGACGTAAACCTGACCGACAAATTTGGTGTGCGGCTGAATGGATCCGGGTTTAGCAAGAACCTGGCCTCTTTCGATCTCGTTCTTCTGGACACCACGAAGAAGCACACCGATGTTATCGCCGGCTTCTGCGAAGTCCATCATCTTGTGGAACATTTCGATACCGGTAACGACGGTCTGTTTCTTTTCTTCGGAAAGACCGACGATCTCGACGGTATCAGCCATTTTAACGGTACCACGCTCTACACGGCCGGTAGCAACGGTACCACGGCCGGAGATGGAGAAGACGTCTTCCACAGGCATAAGGAAGGGAAGGTCTGCTTTTCTGTCGGGCGTGGGGATATAGCTGTCAACGGCTGCCATGAGTTCCCAGATGGGTTTGTACTCATCAGCGTTCGGATCTTTGTTCTGGGATTCCAGAGCAACGCGGGCAGAACCGCGGGTGATCGGAATGTCGTCGCCGGGGAAGTCGTACTCGTTCAGAAGGTCTCTGATTTCCATCTCGACGAGGTCAAGAAGTTCAGGGTCGTCAACGATATCGACTTTGTTCATGAACACGACGATAGCGGGAACGCCGACCTGACGGGCAAGAAGAACGTGCTCTCTGGTCTGTGCAAGAGGGCCGTCGGTACCTGCAACGACGAGGATCGCGCCGTCCATCTGAGCGGCACCGGTGATCATGTTTTTAACGTAGTCAGCGTGGCCCGGGCAGTCAACGTGAGCGTAGTGACGGTTGTCGGTTTCGTACTCAACGTGACGGGAGTTGATTGTGATGCCACGAGCTTTTTCTTCGGGGCAGTTATCGATCTGGTCATAAGCCAGGAAGTCGATGGAGCTGTTTTTCAGAGAAAGCGTCTTGGTGATAGCTGCCGTAAGGGTGGTCTTACCGTGGTCAACGTGACCGATGGTACCGATATTAACATGGGGTTTGGTTCTTTCGAATTTTGCCTTTGCCATTTTAAATATCCTCCTAAAAATTTTTTAATTGATATGATTTGTTTTGCGGAACGCTCCGCGTTTGGAAACGGATTATTTAGCGCGGTTCTTGACGATCTCTTCCTGGATGGATTTCGGCACTTCCTGGAAGCCGGCGGGCTCCATGACGTACACGGCACGTCCCTGAGAACGGGAACGAAGCGTCGTGGCGTAACCGAACATCTGTGCCAGAGGAACGAGCGCGTAGATACGCTGTACGCCGGGGGTGATCTGTTCCATGGAATCAATCTGACCGCGGCGGGAGTTGAGGTCACCGATGATATCACCGGTGTAGTCGTCGGGCGTGGTGACGGAAACCTTCATGATCGGCTCGATGAGCACGGGATCGGCTTTCCGCATAGCTTCCTTGAACGCCATGGAACCGGCGATCTTGAACGCCATTTCGGAGGAGTCGACTTCGTGGTAAGAACCGTCGTAAAGGGTGACCTTGACGTCAACGACGTTGTAGCCGGCAAGCACGCCTGCCTGCATAGCGCCCTGGATACCGGCGTCGACGGCGGGGATGTATTCCTTCGGAATAGCACCGCCGGTGACGGAGTTGATAAACTCGTAACCTTTACCGGTTTCGTTGGGTTCGATGATGATCTTACAATGACCGTACTGGCCTTTACCACCGGACTGACGCGCGTACTTGGTATCCTGATCGACCTTCTTGCGGATGGTCTCTTTGTAGGCGACCTGAGGCGCACCGATGTTGGCTTCCACTTTGAACTCACGCAGAAGTCTGTCCACGATGATCTCAAGGTGAAGTTCGCCCATGCCGGCGATGATGGTCTGACCGGTCTCGTCGTCCGTGTAGGTACGGAACGTGGGATCCTCTTCTGCCAGTTTGGCAAGAGCGATCGACATCTTTTCCTGTCCTGCCTTGGTCTTGGGCTCGATGGCCTGACGGATAACGGGCTCGGGGAAGACCATGCTCTCCAGGATGATGGGATGTTTCTCGTCGCAGAAGGTATCACCGGTCGTGGTATATCTGACACCGACTACCGCGGCAATATCGCCGGCGTAGCAGGTATCGATATCGGTTCTGTCGTTCGCGTGCATCTGAAGGATACGGCCGAATCTTTCGTCCTGATCCTTGACAGAGTTGTAAACGGCGGTTCCCTTGTCAACGTGACCGGAGTAAACGCGGAAGAAACAGAGTTTTCCGACGAACGGGTCGGTCATGATCTTGAATGCAAGAGCAGAGAAGGGCTCGTCGTCGCTCGCATGACGCACGTCTTCTTCTTCGGTCTCGGGGTTGATACCCTTGATGGCCTCGATGTCGGTAGGTGCGGGCATGTAATCGATCACGGCGTCAAGCATTTTCTGAACGCCCTTGTTCTTGTAGGAAGTTCCGCAGGTTACGGGAACGAGCTGGTTTGCGATCGTGGCTTTACGAAGTGCCGCTTTGAGTTCGGGGATGGTGATCTCTTCTTCCGCGAGGAACTTCTCCATCAGGTCGTCGTCGGTCTCGCAGATGTCTTCCACCATCTTCGCGCGGTATTCTTCCGCCAGTTCTTTCATATCCGCGGGGATGTCCTCCTCGCGCATATCTTTTCCGAGGTCGTCGTAATAGACGTCGGCTTTCATCGCCATCAGATCAATGATGCCGCGGAAGGAACTCTCCTTGCCGATAGGCAGCTGAATCGGAACGGCGTGAGCGTGAAGTCTGTCTTTGATCATCTTGACGACACGGAAGAAATCGGCGCCCATGATATCCATTTTGTTGACGTAAGCCATTCTGGGTACATGGTAATCGTTCGCCTGGTTCCAAACCGTCTCGGTCTGGGGCTCTACGCCGCCTTTTGCGCAAAGGACGGTGACGGAGCCGTCGAGGACACGAAGAGATCTCTGCACCTCAACGGTGAAGTCAACGTGGCCCGGGGTATCGATGATATTGATACGGTACTTATTCTCTTTCGCTTTTTCGGGATCGTCGTGATACTGCGTGGGGACCCAGTAGCAGGTGGTAGCAGCGGAAGTGATCGTGATACCACGCTCCTGTTCCTGTGCCATCCAGTCCATGGTCGCGCCGCCGTCGTGCGTCTCTCCCATACGGTGTGTCTTACCGGTATAAAAAAGGATACGTTCCGTAGTAGTCGTCTTACCGGCATCAATATGCGCCATGATACCGATATTTCGCGTATGTTCAAGCGAGTATTCTCTGGGCATGAACTGTAAACTCCTTTTTTATCACGATTAGAATCTGTTGTGTGCAAAAGCCTTGTTGGCTTCTGCCATCTTGTGGGTGTCTTCTTTCTTTTTGAAAGCGCCACCCATGCCTGCCTTGGCGTCCATGATCTCGTTCGCCAGTCTCTCCGCCATGGTTTTCTCACTGCGGGATCTTGCGTAAGCGGTGATCCAACGGAGACCGAGCGTCTGTCTGCGCTCTGCGCGGACTTCCATGGGAACCTGATAGTTGGAACCGCCGACACGGCGCGCCTTGACCTCAAGGGTAGGCATTACGTTTTCGAGAGCGGCTGTAAACACATCCAGCGCGTTCTCTCCGCTTTTGGCTTCAATAGCCGCAAAAGCGTCGTAAACGATTTTCTGAGCTACGCCTTTTTTACCGTCGTACATGATGTTGTTCACGAGCTTGGTGACAAGCTGCGAATTGTAGAGCGGATCCGGCAATACTTCTCTTTTGGAAATTTGACCTCTTCTAGGCACTGTACTTCCCTCCTTCATGAAATTATGAATTCATCGGTACTCGGGATTCTTATCCCGTAAGTGCTCATTTGCAATATCTATAATAGGTAAACCACTATATCCATCAGCATACGTGAGCACATAATCGCGTCCTTGTACCTTATTTCTTAGGACGTTTAGCTCCGTACTTGGAGCGGCCCTGCATACGGTTTGCGACACCCTGGGTATCGAGCGTACCGCGAATTACGTGGTAACGGACACCGGGCAGGTCACGAACACGTCCGCCGCGGATCAGAACGACCGAGTGCTCCTGCAGGTTATGACCGATACCGGGGATGTAGGTGGTGGCCTCCATGCCGTTGGTCAGTCTGACTCTGGCGATCTTACGAAGCGCGGAGTTCGGCTTTTTCGGGGTAACGGTGGTAACTTTGGTGCAAACGCCTCTTTTCTGCGGTGCGCTAAGGTCGGTCTGCGCATTTTTAAGAGCGTTGAAGCCCTTCTGAAGAACGGGCGTCTTCGATTTCTGCGCTTTGGTAGAACGGCCCTGCTTAACGAGCTGATTAAAGGTTGGCATAATTTTCCTCCTTCCTTCAGATATAGGTTTACCCTACGACAAAGTCGCGTGGGAAAAGCATCAAACCGTCGTTTGGGCATAAATAGCCCTACTTACGGATGATAAGGACATTTTATCATAAAGGAAGTCTTTTGTCAAGTATTTTTTTAATTTTCCGAAAATCCCGTTTTCTCTTGAAAACAAAGGAAAAATCCGCCGCTTTTTCTCTTATTCCGACAAATCCTCCCGGCAAACGCCGAAAGAAAAACTTTTTTCAAAAAAGAAAAGCGCAGCCGACGCTCTGCGTGGCTGCGCTTACCGCCTTTTCGGCGGCTTTCGGGGATACGAAGCCCTCATCCGCACGGAATGCGCGGAAGAAAGGTCTTTCGCTCTTTTTCGTTAAAAATCAGAACTTCGGATCTTCTTCGTCGTCTTTTTTGAAAAGATGCCGGAAAAAGTCTTTGAAAGAAGCGGCGAAGTCCTTGCGCTTTTTCTCCGTTCTTTGCTTACGGACGAATTCTTTGAAACGGAGTTTCAATCCGAGAGAATCGCGGCGGATATGCTGGCCATAGGTGTAAGTCTCCACCTGGACGACGAAATTCTTGACTTTCTCGTCTTCGATGACGGTCGGGGTGGTATCATCCCAGCCGAGGGCTTCCGCCAGATTGTGAAGCCGATTCCAGAAAGCGATCTTCGCGTCGATCCACAAAAGATTGTAAACGCGGTAGCATCTCGTCGCCGAGAGGCGGGAGAAGGAATCGGAGAGCGGGAGATAAAGCCCCTTGTGCGTCAGGAAACGCTTGATCGTCAGATACACGTCGGGGATCTGCTCGTAATATTTCTTGAACATACGGTCTCTCGACTGCTCGGAATAAACGCGGTGGTGCATCAGGATCCTGTCGGTCCTCTCGATGCGCTCCGCCAGAGACATAACGCTGTACGTGAAAACGACGTCCTCGAAAAGACGGGTGTTCTCATCGAAGCGGATCTCTTTTTCCGTCAGAAAATCCCGCAAAAACAGTTTGTTCCAGACATAACCGTCGGTCAGCTGGAAGATCACGTGCGGCTTCTGGCTCTTGGACGTGACGACGCCGGGCGTGAACTGTTCTTCCTCGTCGCTCGGCACCGCGGGGCTGTAACTGCCGCTGCGGTTGCGATAAAGATCGTAACCGCCGACCGCCATTTCGAGGTTGTCGCGTTCTGCCAGATCGTACAGCGCTTCCAGCATCTGCGGCTCAAACAGATCGTCCGCATCCAGGAAAGACACGTACTTTCCGCGTGCGACGGCAAGCCCCGTGTTTCTCGCGACGCAAGGTCCGGCGTTGGTGTCGGTCTCAAGAAGCACGACACGGTCGTCGTTTTTCTGCGCGGCGAGCACGATATCGCGTGAAGCGTCCGTGGAAGCGTCGTTGACACAGATGATTTCGATCTCGCGGAGCGTCTGCGCCAGAATGGCGTCAAGCGCCGTTTTGAGATATTCCGCAGCGTTATAGATAGGTACGATGACCGATACTTTGATGTTCTCTTGATTGATCATACAATTCTCCTTCACGGTTGAGATCCCGAAAACGGATCATCGGCGGATTCGTATTCTGCCGCCGGAAAACGGCGGCAGACAGGATCATTCTTCTGTGACTTCGGGTGCGGCAAAGACTTCTTCGTCCTCGTTCGCTTCTTCACGGGCATATTCCGTGACGTAAGCGTAAGGGTTGTCGTTTTCCTCGTGATCAACGACGCGGATGTCGTTGTACTGAGGCAAACCGGTTCCGGCGGGAATCAGTTTTCCGATCAGGACGTTTTCTTTCAGACCGAGCAGATGGTCAACTTTTCCGTGGATGGCGGCTTCCGTCAGGACTTTCGTCGTTTCCTGGAAGGAAGCGGCGGAAAGGAAGGATTCCGTCATCAGGGATGCTTTGGTGATACCGAGCAACATCGGTGCGCCCTCTGCGTGGCGGAGGGTGATCTCACCGGCGGCGATGCGGCGGTCGATCTCTTCGTTCTTTTCGCGGAGTTCCAGAACGTCAACGGTGGTACCGGAAAGAAGGTCGGTGTCGCCGGCGTCTTCAATGCGGACCTTTCTCGTCATCTGACGGGTGATGCACTCGACGTGCTTGTCGTTGATCTCAACGTCTTCACCGCGGTACACTTTCTGGACTTCGCGGATAATATAATCGTAAACGGCGTCGATACCGTTCATGTGGAGAACGTCGGCAGGGTTGAGGAAGCCCTCGGTCAGGGGCTGACCGCGCTTGATCGGCTGTCCGTCCTCGATGATGAGACGCATACCGAACGGGATCTCGTAAACCGGCTCTTCGTCGGTCGGCTCCACGGGATTCTTGATGATGACTTTGGAGAGTTTTTTGTCCGACTCGATACGAGCGCTGCCCGTGAATTCGGACACAATCGCCGTCTTCTTCGGGCGGCGGGCTTCGAACAGTTCCTCGACACGGGGAAGACCCTGCGTGATATCGGAGCCGGCGACACCGCCGGTGTGGAACGTTCTCATCGTCAGCTGCGTACCGGGTTCACCGATGGACTGTGCGGCGATAACGCCGACCGCCTCACCGATGTTGACGGGCGTGCCGTGTGCCATATCGGCACCGTAGCAATGCACGCAGACGCCCTGTTTGGAAAGGCATCTGAGGATCGTACGGACTTCGACTTCCTTGATACCTGCACTCACGATCGTCTCGGCGTCTGCCTCGGTGATCATGGTGTTGGCAGGAACGATGAGTTCACCGGTCTCGGTGTTGACGACGTCGTTCACGGTGTATCTGCCGACCAGACGGTCGAAGAGTTTCTCGACGACGTTGGGGCCCGACATGATATCCGAAACGACGATACCGCTCTTGGCGCCGCAGTCTTCTTCGCGGATGATGATCTCCTGCGAAACGTCAACCAGACGACGGGTCAGATAACCCGAGTCGGCGGTACGGAGTGCCGTATCCGACAGGGATTTACGGGAACCTTTCGCACCCATGAAATACTCGAGCATCGTCAGACCTTCACGGAAGTTCGACTTGATCGGGATTTCGATGGTCTTACCGTTGGTGGCGAACATCAGTCCGCGCATACCGGCAAGCTGTCTCATCTGCTTCATGGAAGCACGGGCACCGGAGGTACAGATCATGTTCAGGGAGTTGTATTTATCCAGGTTTTCCACAAGCGCGTTGGTGACGGCGTCGGTCGTTTTGTCCCAGACGTCGATGACCTGCTTGTAGCGCTCGTCGTCGGAAAGTTCGCCCCACTCGTAGAGTTCGGTGATCTTTTCGACCTTGCGCGTCGCCTCGTCCAGAAGTTCCTGCTTCTTGGGCGGGATCGTCATATCGTAAACCGCAATGGAAAGGGAAGACTTCGTGGAATACTTATAGCCCATCGCCTTGATGTTGTCAAGAACGGCGGCGGCTTCCGCGAAACCGTGATATTTGATCGTGCGGTCCACGATCTCTTTCAGCTTCTTGCTGGTAGCGGCAAAATTGATCTCAAGACTGAACGGATCGACGCTGCGGTCGATATAGCCGAGGTCCTGCGGGATACGGCGGTTGAAGATCATCCGACCGTAGGTCGCGTCAACCAATTTCGACTCTTCCTTGCCGTCGATGACCTTGGTCACGCGGACTTTGATGGCGGCGTGCATACCGAGACGCTTGTTCTCGTACGCCATTTCCACTTCGTTGAAGTCGCGGAAAATACCGCCTTCTCCGGCTTCGCCGGGATGGTCGATCGTCAGATAGTAAGAACCGAGGACCATATCCTGCGAGGGAACGGTGACGGCTTTACCGGAAACGGGCTTGAGCAGGTTGTTCGCGGAAAGCATCAGGAAGCGGGATTCCGCCTGTGCCTCGCTGGAAAGCGGCACGTGTACCGGCATCTGGTCGCCGTCGAAATCGGCGTTGAACGCGGGACATACGAGCGGGTGCAGTTTGATGGCACGACCCTCGACGAGGATCGGCTCGAACGCCTGAATGGAAAGGCGGTGAAGCGTGGGCGCACGGTTCAGAAGCACGGGATGCTCTTTGATAACATATTCGAGAGCGTCCCAGACCTCGGGCGCGACTTTATCGACTTTCTTCTTGGCGTCCTTGATGGAGTTCGCTTTCTGCGTCTCAATCAGACGCTTCATGACGAACGGACGGAACAGTTCGAGCGCCATCTCTTTCGGCAGACCGCACTGATAGATCTTCAGATCGGGGCCGACGACAATAACCGAACGTCCGGAATAGTCAACACGTTTACCGAGCAGGTTCTGACGGAAACGTCCCTGTTTACCGCGGAGCATTTCCGAGAGGGATTTGAGCGCGCGGTTGGAAGCGCCGGTGACGGCTTTTCCGCGTCTTCCGTTATCAATGAGGGCGTCAACGAACTCCTGAAGCATACGCTTCTCGTTGCGGATCATGATATCGGGCGCTTTCATCTCGAGGAAGTGCTTCAGACGGTTATTGCGGTTGATGACGCGGCGGTAAAGCTCGTTGAGGTCGGAGGTCGCAAAGCGGCCGCCGTCGAGCTGAACCATGGGACGGATGTCGGGCGGAAGCACGGGGATGCAATCGAGGATCATCCACTCCGGACGGTTTCCGGATTTGCGGAACGCTTCAACGACTTCCAGTCTCTTGATAATCTTGACTTTTTTCTGTCCGCTGCTTTCGGCGAGTTTCGCCTTGAGGTCGGCGGTGAGAGCGTCGAGGTCGATATCGGCGAGAAGCTCCTTAACGGCCTCCGCACCCATTCCGGCGCGGAAATCGTCCTCATACTTTTCTCTCGCGCTCTTATACTCGGCGTCAGTCAGAAGCTGCTGCTTTTCCAAGGGGGTGTTACCGGGATCGGTAACGATATAACGTGCGAAGTAGAGAACACGCTCGAGAAGTCTCGGAGAGATGTCAAGGAGCAGTCCCATACGGGAAGGAATGGCACGGAAGTACCAGATATGAGATACGGGAGCAGCAAGTTCGATATGACCCATGCGCTCGCGGCGAACCTTTTTCGTGGTGACTTCGACGCCGCATTTCTCGCAGATCTTGCCCTTGAAACGCACGCGCTTATATTTTCCGCAAAGACATTCCCAGTCCTTCGTCGGGCCAAAAATCTTTTCGCAGAACAGACCGTCACGCTCGGCTTTGAGCGTGCGGTAATTGATGGTCTCGGCTTTGGTCACTTCACCGTGCGACCAGGAACGAATCATCTCGGGAGACGCAAGTCCGATTTGAATCGAATCAAATATTTCTTTTTCCATTTATCCGTTCTCCCTCTCAAAATTCATCTTTTTCGTCGTCGAACTCTTCAACGGGATCGGCGATCTCGTCATCAAACTCGTCGTCAAAACCCTCGTCGTCGAGGGGTTCGTCGTCGAAATCGTCGCCCTCGGGCTCGGCATCTTTTTCACCGTTGTCCACGGCGCGGTCCACTTCCTCGATGGAGGCGAACGCGGGCGCGGCGTCTTCTTCGGCGATGCCGGTCATTTCGATCCTCTCACCCTTGTCGTTGAGAACCTGAATATCCAGACAAAGTGCCTGCAACTCTCTGACGAGCACGCGGAACGACTCGGGCACGCCGGGCGTCGGGATATTCTGACCTTTGACGATCGCTTCGTAAGTCTTGGTACGTCCCGTGACGTCGTCCGATTTCACGGTCAGGATCTCCTGCAACGTGTAAGCGGCGCCGTACGCCTCGAGTGCCCAGACTTCCATTTCTCCGAAACGCTGACCTCCGAACTGCGCTTTGCCGCCCAGGGGCTGCTGCGTGACGAGAGAATACGGACCGATGGAACGGGCGTGGATCTTATCGTCAACCAGATGGTGGAGTTTCAGGTAGTACATGATACCGACGGTGACGGGGTTGTCGAAGGGCTCGCCCGTACGGCCGTCGTAAAGCGTGACTTTACCGTCGATGACCTTGAGAGACTCTTTCTTCATCAGACGGCGCAGTTTTTCGTCGTCGTCCACGATCGCCTGATCGACTCTCTGCAGATCGGGTTTTCCGTCTTCGCGGATCACTTCCATGAACACGGCTTTTCCGCGCACGCTCTCGTCGGGACGGATGTCGCGGCAATACTTCGCCTGGCGGAGAAGTTCAAGGATATCCGTCTCTTTCGCGCCGTCGAACACCGGCGTCATGATCTTCATGCCGAGTTTACGGCAGGCGATACCGAGGTGAACCTCGAGCACCTGACCGATATTCATACGGGAAGGCACGCCCAGAGGGTTCAGCACGATATCGAGCGGCGTTCCGTCTGCCAGGAAAGGCATATCTTCCGGCGGAAGAATACGGGAAACGACACCCTTGTTACCGTGACGGCCTGCCATTTTATCGCCGACGGAGATCTTTCTCTTCTGGGCGATATAAACGCGGACGACCTTGTTGACACCGGGGCCGAGGTCTTTGGAGTTGTTATGGTCGTAGATCTTGACGTCCACGACGATACCGTATTCGCCGTGGCGCATACGGAGGGAAGAATCTTTGACTTCTCTTGCTTTTTCACCGAAAATGGCACGGAGCAGGCGCTCTTCGGGCGTCAGCTCGGTCTCGCCCTTCGGCGTGACTTTTCCGACGAGGATATCGCCGGCGCGGACTTCGGTACCGATACGGATGATACCGTCGGCGTCCAGATCCTTGAGCGCGTCTTCACCGACGTTCGGCACTTCGCGGGTGATCTCCTGCACACCGAGTTTGGTGTCGCGGGCTTCGATCGAATATTCCTCGATGTGGATCGAGGTGTAAACGTCGTCGCGTACCAGACGTTCGTTCAGAAGAACGGCGTCCTCGTAGTTGTAGCCCTCCCAGGTCATGAAACCGATCAGAGCGTTCTTACCGAGAGAGATCTCACCGCCGCTGGTCGCGGGACCGTCGGCAATGACCTGCCCTTCTTCGATCGCGTCGCCGACCGAGACGATGGGTCTCTGGTTGACGCAGGTGCTCTGGTTGGATCTCGTAAACTTGATAAGGTGGTAAACGTCCTTGCGTCCCTCGGGCGTGAGAATGGCGATCTCGTCGCTCGTCACGCGCTCGACGACACCGGCGTTCTTCGCCACGACGACGGCGCCGGAATCCACGGCTGCCTTATATTCCATACCGGTGGCGACGATCGGGGAATCCGTCATCATCAGCGGCACGGCCTGCTTCTGCATGTTCGAGCCCATGAGGGCACGGGTGTTATCGTCGTTCTCCAGGAAAGGAATACACCCGGCGGCGACGGAAATCGCCATCTGCGGGCAGGCGTCCATGAGATCGACCGACGTGGGTTCCACCTCGATGAACTCCGTCTTGTATCTGGCGATAACGCGCTTGTTGACAAAAAATCCGTTCTCATCCACGCGCTCGTTCGCCTGAGCGACGATATTGTTATCCTCTTCGTCCGCGGTGAGATAGACGACTTCGTCGGTGACACGGCCGGTCGCCTTATCGACGATACGGTACGGCGCCTTGAGGAAGCCGTAATCGCTGATCTTCGCGTAAGACGCGAGGTAGGAGATAAGACCGATGTTCGGTCCTTCGGGGGTCTCGACGGGGCAGATACGTCCGTAGTGCGTATAGTGAACATCACGAACCTCGAACGAAGCGCGGTCACGGGAAATACCGCCGGGACCGAGAGCCGACAGACGGCGCTTGTGCGTCAGTTCCGCCAACGGGTTGTTCTGATCCATGAACTGAGAAAGCGGAGAAGAACCGAAGAACTCGCGGATCGCGGTCGCCACGGGACGGGTGTTGATGAACGTTTCGGGACGCAGCTCCTCGCTGTCGTTGACGGACATTCTCTCCTTGATATTCTTGTCCATTCTCGCCATACCGATACGGAACTGGTTCTGCAGAAGTTCACCTACGCAGCGCAGACGGCGGTTGCCGAGATGGTCGATATCGTCCGTCGTTCCGATGCCGTGCGAAAGGGCAAGAAGATAGTTGACGGAAGCGAAGATATCTTCTTTCGTGATATGTTTGGGCGCGATCTCCGCCATGCGGGTTCTGACGCTCTCTTTGATGAACGAGACGCGGGCGTCTTTCTTGAGCTTCTGCTCGTCTGCCGACGCCAGAATGTCGAGAAGCACGCTGTATCTGACTTTTTCACCCGCTTTGATGCCGCAGTCTTCCAGACCGAAACCGAGGACGCCCTCGGGACGGACGGTGTTGTTTCCGAAGACTTTGACGGTCTTTCCGTCCTCCGCTTTCACGAAGAGGACGTTCACGGGTGCCATATCGATGGCTTCCGCCATTTCACGCGTCACGACGGTGCCGGCTTCACCGAGGACTTCGCCGGTCACGGGGTTGACCGCTTCTTCCGCCAGAGTCATGCCGAGAACACGGCTCGCGACGGACAGTTTCTTGTTGTATTTGTAACGGCCGACGGCCTGCAGATCGTAGCGCTTCGCGTTGAAGAACAGATCGCGGACCAGCGCTTCGGCACTCTCGACAAGAGGCGGCTCGCCGGGACGGAGTTTTTTATAGACTTCCTTGAGCGCTTCGTCGCGGCAGGATGTGCCGTTCTCCAGCGCAAGCTTGCTGCTCTCGTCCTTTTCCATCGTGACGGCAAGGAAATCCTCGTCGCCGAAGACGTCGGTGATCGCCTTATCGGTATCCTGTCCCTCGGCGGAAAGCGCACGGATCAGAACGGTGATCGGGATCTTTCTCGTCTTATCGATCTTGACGTAGAAGACACCCGAGGCATCGGTCTCATATTCCAGCCACGCACCGCGGTAAGGGATGACCGTCGCGGTGTAAAGATGTTTTCCCTGTTTGTCCACGGAAGAACCGTAGTAAGCGCCGGGAGAACGGACGAGCTGGGAAACGATGACGCGCTCGGCACCGTTGATGACAAAAGTACCGTTGTCCGTCATGAGCGGGAAATCGCCCATATAGACCTGGGATTCCTTGATCTCTCCCGTCAGACGGTTGATCAGACGGACGCCGACTTTCATGTTGGCGTCGTAAGTGACCGCGCGGGATTTACATTCTTCGATCGAATAACGGGGCACGGGATCCATGTGATAATCCGTGAACTCGATGGCGAGCGTTCCCGTATAATCCTCGATGGGAGAAACGTCGTGAAGCACTTCCGTAAGGCCTTCTCGGAGGAACCATTCGTAAGACTTCTTTTGCACCTCAATCAAGTTTGGCATCTCGGACGCGGCTTCGATCTTCGCGAAACTCATACGCACGTTGGTGCCAAGTTTTTGGGGCTTCAACATCATAAAAAGAATCACTCCATTCTTTGTTTATTACCGTTCGGATTCCGGCGAACAACCGGAAGAAAAAGCGCGAAACGCAAGGGATTTTCGGGGGCTTTTTTTCGTCTTCCCGGAAAAAAGGGCAAAATACCCCTTATCGTGCGCGCATTCTAACGCAATAATATATTATATAAGATCTTTTCGTGTTGTCAAGAGTTTTTTTGAAAAATTACGGATTTTTCCTTAATTTTTTTGAAAAAACGGGGTTTCCCGCCTTTTCTGCCCCGTTTTTTGTTTCTTCGACAATCGCAAAATGTTTACAAATTGTTTACAATTAAAATGTTAATTTTTTGTAAACTCTGAAAAACGGCGCTTGCGCGTCGGGCGGCTTCGGGTTGCCGAAGCGCCAAGTTTCGATTGCCCCGCGGGCAAGTTTTGGTGTGCCTGCGGCACGGTTTTGATTTACGCAATGCGCAAAGTTTTGAGATGCTTCTGCGTGAACGCATCGTTCGCCGTCCGCGCGGCGGCAAAGCAAAAGCACCCGGCTCGGGAGAATTTTTCTGCCCGGGCCGGGTGCTGTTTTGTTTTCCGTTTATTCTTTGTGCGTTTTCAGATAGTGAATGTTCAACCCCTGTGACACGAAATTGCTTTCGTACTCCGTCATCACGTTTTCGGCGGCATAGGGCGAAGCGTGAAGATCGTCGGTGGCGATATCCGGCTCGATGCCGAGTGCCGCCAGTTCCTCTTTCGTGAACGCGAAAAGATTTTCGTTATCGGTCTTGACCGAGAGCGTACCGCCTTTTTTCAGGAGCAGAAAATAGGTCTCGAGATATTTGCGGTAGGTCAGACGGCGTTTGTAATAGCCGGCTTTCGGCCACGGATCGGAGAAATTGAGAAAGATCGCATCCACGCTGTCGGGCGCGAACCACGAAAGCAGATCGTCGGCGTTCGCCACGAGAAAGCGGAGATTGCCGCATCTTTCGTCCGCCGTCGCCACGGCGCGTTCCGCCGCCAGCACGACGCAGTCGCTGACCTTTTCCATCGCGAGATAAAGCACGTCGGGATTTCTTCTCGCCGTTTCGCGGGCAAAACCGCCTTTTCCGGCGCCGATCTCCAGATAGATCTTCGCGTCTTTTCCGATGATCCCCTTGGCGTCCGAAATCGGGTTTTCCGGCTTTTCGAGCAGGACTTCGGCACAGGCGGCGAGCCGCGCCGCGCCGTTTTTCTTTTTCCGCATTCTCATGATTCTTCACTCTCCGTGCCGCGGTTGAACTCCTCGAGCTTCAGCCCCGGGTTGTCTTCGAGAACCCAGCGGATCGCCCATTCGCTCGTAAAGATCAGAAGATTTCTGCCGCGGTAGTCCTGCACCCACTTGGTGTCGTGGGACAGCTTCAGCGTTTTCGGATCCAGGTCGGGATCGGCGATGAAGCGGATCTCCGAATAGGGCAGATCGCTGCGGCGCAAATCACAGCCGTATTCGTTTTTGATACGGTATTCGAGGACTTCGAACTGAAGAACGCCGACGACGCCGACGATCACGCGTTCGAGACCGCTGTTCGGCTCGAAAAAGATCTGGATCGCGCCTTCCTGGGCGATCTGATTCATGCCTTTCGCGAACTGTTTGCGCTTCATGGAATCCACCTGCTCGACCATGGCAAAATGTTCCGGCGCGAACACGGGAATGCCCGAATAACGGACCTTCCAGCCCTTTTCGCAAACGGTATCTCCGATCGAGAAAATGCCGGGGTCGAACACGCCGATGATATCGCCGGCGTACGCCTCGTCGATGACTTCCCGCTCCGACGCCATCATCTGTTGAGGTTGAGAGAGGCGGAAAGACTTGTCTTCCTGCACGTGATAGTATTCTTTTCCGCGCTCAAACTTGCCCGACGCGATACGCAAAAAAGCGATGCGGTCGCGGTGCGCCTTGTTCATATTCGCCTGGATCTTGAAAACGAACGCCGAAAACTTATCGTCGAAAGGATCGACCGTCAGATCGGCGGCTTTCCGCGGCAGGGGCGAGGTCGTCATCTTCAGAAACGCGGCAAGGAACGGCTCCACGCCGAAGTTGTTGAGCGCCGAACCGAAGAAAACGGGGGAGAGCTTGCCGTGGCGGACGGCGTCGAGATCGAAATCGAACGACGCACCGTCGAGCAGTTCCACCTGCTCCGTGAGTTCCCGCCTGAGTCTTTCGCCGATCATGGCGTCGAGCTTCTCGGTGTCGGAAATGTCGCAGTCCACCCCGTGGATGCGCTCGCGGCCCCTGTGGGAATCGCCGAACGACAAAACGGCGCGCGCCTCTCTGTCGTACACGCCCTTGAAATTCGCGCCGCAGCCGATCGGCCAGTTCATGGCGTAGGTGCCGATGCCGAACTCGTGCTCCAGCTCGTCAAGAAGATCGAAAGGATCGCGGGCTTCGCGGTCCATTTTATTGATAAAGGTGAAGATCGGAATATCGCGCATCGCGCAGACCTTGAAAAGTTTTCTCGTCTGCGGCTCGATACCTTTGGCGGCGTCGATGACCATAACGGCGCTGTCCGCCGCCATCAGAGTCCGGTACGTGTCCTCGGAGAAATCCTGATGCCCCGGGGTGTCGAGGATGTTGATGCAATAGCCGTCGTACTCGAACTGCAGAACGGAAGACGTGATCGAAATACCTCTCTGTTTTTCGAGATCCATCCAGTCGGAGACTGCGTGCTTGTCCGTCTGTTTTCCCTTGACGGAGCCCGCCGTCTGGATCGCACCGCCGTAGAGCAGAAACTTCTCGGTCAGCGTCGTCTTACCGGCGTCGGGGTGAGAAATGATCGCGAACGTGCGGCGTCTTTCGATTTGCTTTCTGATATCTTCCATACGCTATCCTTTTTGATTTTTATCCCCGCCATTGTAGCACAGTTTTCGGCGTTTTGCAAGGGGCGGGGGAGAAAATCGCCCTCGCCCGCGCGCACCCGTTATTTAATTATGGATGGAAACGCCAAAAAAGGGGCGGATCCGCGCCTCCCGCCGCACCGGAACAGCCCTCGTTTCTTTGCTTCTTCCCGTTTTTAGCACTCTTGCGTTCAGAGTGCTAATGTTTACAATTCGTTCACATTTTTTCCTCATATTGTTCAAAAAGCGGGGGTAAAATAGGGAAAAGATCCAAAGGAGGACACTTTTATGGATGCTGAAAAAATGACGAAGAAATCCCTCGAAGCCCTGAGGGGCGCGCAGGAACTCGCGGAAGAGAACGGCAACGCCGAGATCGGCGACGCTCACCTGCTCGCGGCGCTTTTGTCCGACCGCGAGGGACTTCTTCCCGAAATGATAAAGAAAATGCAAAAGGATCCCGAAACGCTCCGAAAGAAAGCGGAAGCGATCGTATCGTCCCTGCCGAAGCTCGGCGGTGCCGGGTTCCGCGCCGACAGGATCGGAGTCTGTGCCGCCCTCGACGCCGTGCTCCGCGCCGCAGACAAAGCCCGCGGGGAAATGAAAGACGGTTTTCTGTCCGTCGAGCACCTGTTTCTCGGACTTCTCACCGCCGCCACCGATAAGGTGAAGAAACTGCTCACCGACGAGAAGATCACGAAAAGCGCCTTTCTTTCGGCGCTCAAAGACGTGCGCGGCAACCGCCGCGCGGACAGCGAATCGCCGGAGGACACCTACGACGTGCTGAAAAAATACGGCAGAGACCTCGTCGCCGAGGCGCGGGAGCACAAACTCGATCCCGTCATCGGACGCGACGAAGAGATCCGAAACGTCATCCGCATCCTTTCGCGGAAAACCAAAAACAATCCCTGTCTGATCGGCGAACCGGGCGTCGGCAAAACCGCCATCGTCGAAGGTCTCGCCGAGCGGATCGTCCGGGGCGACGTGCCGGAGCATCTCAAGGACCGCGCGGTCTTTTCGCTGGATATGGGCGCTCTCGTCGCCGGGGCGAAATACCGCGGCGAATTTGAAGAGCGGCTCAAAGCCGTTCTGAATGAAGTCCGCGAAAGCGACGGAAAAATCATTCTCTTCATCGACGAACTTCACACCGTCGTCGGCGCCGGAAAGACCGAAGGCGCGATGGACGCCGGCAATCTTCTCAAGCCGATGCTGGCGCGGGGCGAACTTCATTGTATCGGCGCGACCACGCTCAACGAGTACCGTCAGTATATTGAAAAAGACGCGGCGCTGGAACGCCGTTTTCAGCCCGTCCTGGTCCCCGAACCGACGGTGGAGGACACGATCTCCATTCTCCGGGGGCTCAAGGAACGCTACGAAGTCTTCCACGGCGTGAAGATCCACGATGCCGCGCTCATCAGCGCCGCGACGCTCTCGAACCGCTATATTTCCGATCGTTTTCTGCCCGACAAGGCGATCGACCTCGTGGACGAGGCGTGCGCCCTCATCAAAACGGAAATGAACGCGATGCCGACCGAGCTTGACGATATCCGCCGCAAGATCATGCAGCTTGAGATCGAGGAAGCGGCGCTGAAAAAAGAGAGCGACAAGCTCTCCGCCGAACGTCTTCTCACCATTCAGAAAGAACTTTCCGCCGCGCGGGAAAGTTACGGTGCCATGAAAGCGCGGTGGGAAAACGAGAAAAACTCGATCGGCAGGACGCAGAAGATCCGCGAAGAGATCGAAAACGTGAACGGAGAGATCGAAAAAGCGAAAAACGCCTACGATCTCGACCGCGCCGCCGAACTGCAATACGGCAAACTGCCGGAACTCAAAAAACGGCTCGAAGAAGCCGAGGCCACCGACAAAAACAAAGAGTATTCTCTCCTGCGCGACTCGGTGACGGAGGAAGAGATCGCCAAGACCGTCGCGCGATGGACGGGGATCCCGGTCTCCAAACTCCTGTCGGGGGAACGGGAGCGCCTGCTGCGGCTCGAAGAGATCCTCCACCGTCGCGTCATCGGGCAGAACGAAGCCGTCTCCAAAGTGGCAGACGCCGTCCTGCGTTCCCGCGCCGGGATCCGGGATCCGAAGCGTCCGATCGGCTCGTTTCTGTTCTTAGGCCCGACCGGCGTCGGCAAGACGGAACTCGCGAAGTCTCTCGCCGAAGCCCTCTTTGACGATGAAAAAAACATCATCCGCATCGATATGTCGGAATATATGGAAAAGCACAGCGTCGCCCGTCTGATCGGCGCCCCTCCCGGTTATGTCGGCTACGACGAGGGCGGCCAGCTCACCGAGGCCGTCCGCCGTAAGCCCTACGCCGTCGTCCTGTTCGACGAAGTCGAAAAAGCCCATCCCGATGTCTTCAATCTGCTTTTGCAGGTCCTGGACGACGGGCGTATCACGGATAGCCGCGGACGCACGGTGGATTTCAAAAACACCGTCATCATCATGACCGGCAACCTCGGTTCCGACGCCATCATGAACGGGATCGAGGACGGGAAAATCACGGATGCCGCGAAAGCGGAGGTGGAAGAACTGCTCAAGCGCTCGTTCCGCCCCGAATTTCTCAACCGCGTGGACGACGTCATTCTCTTCTCCCCGCTGACGAAAGAGGACCTCACGCACATCGTGGATCTCGCCGTGTCCGATCTATGTAAAACCCTCGCCGAAAAACGGCTCTCGGTCGTCCTCACCGAAAGCGCCAAAACGGCGCTCATCGAGCGCGCCTACGATCCTCTGTTCGGCGCCCGCCCCCTGAAAAGGATGCTCTCGGGGCAGATCGAAACGCTGATCGCGCGGAAGATCGTCTCGGACGACGTCTCTCCGGACGCCGTGCTGACAGTCGATTTCGACGGCGGCTTCCGCGTCCTTTGATCTTGTTTGTAAACCTTTATTTTCAACTATACGCAAAAAAGAGTGCCGCCTGAAAAAGCGACACTCTTTTTATATGGTTCCGGGAAGTTTTTACCGGATCCACTCGTTTCTGCCGAGATAGGTGATCTCGACTACGTTTTTCGCCACGGCTTCCATCACGTACTGATAGAAACCCGACTCGCGCAGGAACGCTTCACCGTAATAGTCCACGATCTTTCCGCGCAGTTCCTCCTTGGCTTCGAGGAACTCTTCCTCGGTGTCGAAGTTCTCCCGGCGGTAGTCGTTTTCCTCGCTCGTATCGGAAAGATAGTACGTAAGATAACTTTCCACGATCCCGTTATACGCGGCATCCCATTCTTCATCGTCCGGCACGTTGTCCGTCAGCTTCGCGAGCGCGTAAAGGATCAGTTTCTCTTTTGCCGCGTCGGTCGCCTGCTTTTCGATATAGGATTCCACGGTATCGTCATCCCCCATGGACGAATAATACGCGCGGGCGAATTTTTCTTCGGAACCGTAGTTCGTCAGAAACTGTTCCGTCGTCATTGAGTACTGATCCGCCGCGTTCGCGATGGCATCGTCGAGGTCATCGCGGTATTCGGCGATGAACGAATCAATCTCCCCGTCGGGGTATTTCAAGACGTTCACGCCGGCGTTCCAGAGTTTCCACAGACTGTTAAAGGTCGCGGTCTCCAGATCCTGCGCCGCTTCGAGCTGTGCCTTCACCATGTTCCGATAGCGCAGAACGACGTCGTCTCCCTCGTAGGCGGAGAGTTCTTCGTCGGTGATGCCGAGCGTCTCGCGGATGAGCGTTTCATCCAGCGCGGGAGCGTCGTAATCCATAAAATAACTGTAGAAATTGTCGATATAGAAATCGAAATAAACGGTTTTGCCGTTGAAGGTCTCGTTACCGTAATTGATGGGGAAATACGCCTCCGCGACGGCGAGGCGGTTTTCCTCTGTCTCGTTTACCGTCGCCGACTGCACGTAAAGAGCGTAATACCAGACGGTTCTTTCCTCTTCGTCCGAGACCTGATAGCGGAACTCGGCGTCTCCGTCGTAATACTCGCCGACGTTGACGTCCCCGATCAGATCAAAGAACGAGATGGTCCCGTCCCGGTATTCCGCGGGCAGACCGAACTCTGCCTCGATCGCGGCGCGGTTATCCTCGGTATATTCAAAACGGATCACCTGGCTGCTGTAACCCTTGTACGTATTGTCTTCCAACTGCTTCGTTCCGGACCAGACGACGGTGACGGTGTCACCCTCCTGGATCGCGGAGCCGGCAGATCTTTTGACCAGTCCCGTTTTTCCCTCGTAGGACGCGCCGACGAGGGCGCGCTCAAAGCCCGATACGTAACCGCCGGCACCCACCGTGATCTCTGCGGGCTCCGAATCGCCGTAGTTCGACGTACCGTAAAGATCCGTCTCTTCTCCCGTCGCCTCGTCCTTGAGATATCCGCGGTACCACACGTAAACCGTGTCGCCGTAGCCGACGGTGCCGGTTTTGCTGGTGGTGCCGTCCCCGGTGCGGTTGGCACAGAGAACGTTTCCGAGAGCGTCTTCGATCTCCGCGTCGGTCACTTTATCCAGTTCCACGTCAATGTGAAGGTTTCGGTACAGATATTCGGGGATTTCGATATATTCGGTGAGGTCTGCCGCAAAGTAGTCAAAATCTCTGTCGCCCTGACAGCTGCAAGCCGTCACAAAACAGCACAAAAGACAGAGTAAAAGCGATATCGCACAAATTCTTCTTTTCATGGTGGTGCTTCCGTTTTTGTAATTTCGGTATTATCTTCCGGGAAAGAGTCGGCGAACGACGTCGCGAGGGCGTCGCAGCGTTCGTTGTAATCGTGACCGTTGTGTCCCTTCACCCAAAAAAAGTGAACGGTGTGACGACAGGTCAGAGCGTCGAGTTTTTCCCACAGATCCGCGTTTTTGACTTCGTCGCGCTTGCCGCGGCGAAAGCCGTTCCGCTTCCAGTCGTCGAGCCATCCCTCAAGATACGCGTTGACGAGGTACCGGGAATCGGAGTACAGATCCACTTCGCAGGGTTCCAGAAGAGCGGAGAGCCCGACGATCGCCGCCATCAGTTCCATGCGGTTATTCGTCGTCACGGGTTCTCCTCCCGAGAGTTCTTTTTCGTGTTTTCCGTAAACGAGGATGGCACCGTAGCCGCCCCGTCCCGGATTGCCGCGGCAGGCGCCGTCGGTATAAAGCGTCACTTTTTTCATAGCGCCTGCCTCGCTTTCATCGGTATCAGTCGGCTTTCGCGGTTGCCGTGTAGTGAATGTTCTTG
>JAZLLY010000040.1:0-34534 GCA_045598385.1 Eubacteriales bacterium
TTTCCGCCGTTTCGACACGGCAGAAAAAGCGGATTCTTTTTTTAGTCAATTTTTCAAAATCGCGGCAGGCCTTGCGATACGACAGAAAAACGACGGTGACGTATTCCGCGATCCCGAAAATCAGAATGAGAAGAGAGGGTAACAAATCGTCGCCGATACCGGTGCCGATGACTTGAAGTCCGGGGACGTGGTAGATTATCTCGATGACCGTGATGAAAAGAAACGCCGCGACGGCAAAGACGAGAAACGGTTTTCCGATCTTATATCCCGTCTTGAAAAAGCCGCAGAGAAAGACGGCAAAGAACAAAGAGAAGAGGATGAGAAGAAAGCCGAGAAACGCAAAGTTCGGCGGGAACAGCGCGCCGCTTTCGTACACTTCATTGCCTTTTAAGAGATACATCTGTATCAGGACGCATACATCAATTTGCCGGACAATAATCTTCCGATATACTTTTACGCCGCTAAATAATAAACTTCGTGTGTTGGGATCAATCAGTCAAAACGCAAAATCCAAACCCAACGCAAACCATCAGTTCATCTTTCAAAGCCGTTCTCAACCCTTACAGCCGCGTTCAATCCTTACAACCGCGCCCAATCCCTGTAGCCGCGTTCAATCCCTATGAAGTCCCATAAGCCCAAGGGCAAAAAACCAAATGTGTATATTATGCGAAGTATGAAAAAACCACAAGTAGGAAATTTCATACTTTTTGCAGTTTTGAACATTATTTGAAAAAAACAAATCAACAAATATCGTGCTTCTGTGATATGCCGGTGACGCAAAAAAGAGAAAGCGTTTTTGCGATCATGCCGGATGCGGAAAGCGAGACTCAAAAAATAAAGATCGGCGGTGAGATGATGGGATCTCGCCGCCTTTTGTGTGGATTTTGATGGGGTTTTCATCAATGCCGAAAATGAAACGTCCGTAAAAAAGAATGAACGTCTGCGAGATACTCGCACGGGAGAAGCCGGATGGTACAATAAGATACCAACTAATAAAGGAGAACAACCATGATTTACGAACAATGGCTCAAAATTTGGCTCAACACTTACGCAGCGCCGACCGTTAAGCCCCGCACGGCGGATCAATACGAATTATTGATACGGTTGCACATTTTGCCGCACCTCGGAGAACGGGAATTAACAGAATTGACGCCTAAAGTATTGCAACAATTCGTCGCGGATCAATCCGCCGCGGGAAATGTCAGAACGGGGAAAGGGCTGGCACCGAATACCGTAAACGGAATCATCAACGTATTGCAAAGTTCTCTGAAAGCGGCGTTGTCCGCCGATGAGATATCCGTCTTTACCGCTGACCGGATATGCCGCCCCGTGGTGAGAGAACGGCAGATCGAATGCTTTTCTCTGACTGAGCAGAAACGCATAGAAGCGGCGGTCCGCGACAGCGGAAAAGAAAAATATATCGGTATTCTTCTGTGTCTTTACACGGGATTGCGGATCGGGGAACTGATCGCTCTTGAATGGACGGATATCAACTTTGAAAAAGGGTTGCTTTCGGTGACGAAAACCTGCCGTAACGTAAACGGTGTCCGAGAGATCGGAACGCCGAAAACCCCGTCATCCCGCCGCGTGATTCCGCTTCCGCGCCAGCTCGTGCCGATCTTGCGCGATGTCAAAAAGAAAAGCCGTTCGCCATACGTGGTGGCGAACGGCGGTCGGCCGATCTCGGTGCGATCCTATCAGCGCTCGTTTGAACTGTTTCTCCGTCGCCTCGGCATCCCTCATCGCGGTTTTCATGCCTTACGGCATACCTTTGCCACGCGCGCCCTGGAGTGCGGCATGGACGTCAAGACGCTCTCCGAGATCCTCGGGCACAAGTCCCCGACGATCACGCTGAACCGCTACGTCCATTCTCTTCTCGAACACAAAAAAGAAATGATGAACCGCCTCGGCAAGCTTTTATGATGTACATCTATTAGCGTAATAGGTGAAAAAAATTGATGTTTTAGTTTACCATAGACTGTCGTGGAAGTCAATCTTTTTTTAATATATTTTTGTATTATTTACCTTAGCAAGCAGAAAAGCCGTAGTTTTTCACCTATTACGCTAATAGACGTCTTTTTTGCATCGGCAAAAGCGATCTGACAGCGTACAGGAGAAAGACACGGAGGAGAACCATGGGAAGAAAACTATTTCAGCGCATCATTTTGATGATTTTGGTATTGTCCCTATTGATCGGCAACCTTGCGAGCTGCCAAATCATCATTTCGAAGCAAGACAAAAAAGGCACCGATACATCGGAAACAAATAACAACGTTCCCGATACTTCGGATGCATCCGAAGCGTCTTTACAGGTATTGGTTGACGGCAAAGGTACAACGACCGTATCCGAAAAAACGTATCGGTTGAACAGTGTCGTCAGCGTTACGGCTATTCCGGCGGTCGGTTCGGTCTTTGACGGTTGGTACGACGTCTATAACATTTTGCAGTCGTCGGATCGAACGTATCAATTTGTCATTACGCAAGATACCGTTCTGAAAGCACGTTTCAAACAAGCCAATGAAGAAGTTCTCTCGGACAATCTCGTCGGATCGTATTCCGAAACCGATCTTATGTCGGTCGATGAAGAGTTCAGAATTGTGGTGGAATGTCATCAGCCGGATCCTGTGCAGTACATATTGGACCACATGCAGATCCTCGACCGTTTCTTCCTGGACAGCGATAACAATATCATAGACCAGTCGTTGTACATCGGAAATGAGTTGGTTCCGTGTTCAGAACTCGCACCGCTTTCTCTCGACGCGTCAGATAGCTGGCATTTTGAATCTTTGGGCAACGGACTTTATGCCGTTTATCCGGCAGAACAATATGTAAAAGGATGTTCCTACGTTGTCAAAGGAGACGAAAACCTGACCTTTTACCGTGTGAAAAGTCAGTATGCGACCGGTGGCGGCGTTATGTCGATGTCCTATTCCGCAAGCGGCGACGCAGTGATCGAAAGCGGTAGTATCTACCATGACGTGAGTCTTCTGCGCGAGGGTGCCGAACAGCAAATCGCAAACGACGAGGGCGTCGATGAATTCACGTTTGAGATCATCGACGAAGAACACGAGACGATTCGTTTGTGCAGCAACGTGCTGATCTTTGCCACGGAAGATAACGTCAACGTCGGAAAATATTACGGTTCCGAAAAAGAAAATGTGGACGGACATATTTTGGACGTCATCAACGGTGGTGTCTGTAAGATCAGCGGATATAATAACGGTGAGCCCGTCCTTATCGAAGGTGAAGAGGGCGGTTTTACCTATTGCAAACATGACGCAAGCGTAGAGCTGAAAGTCGGCGATCTTATCATGTTCGGCGGTAACGTCGTACATAATCAGACGCAGGACGGCGACGTGATTTCGGCAAAGGATATCACTTTCGACACAATCTGCGGAACGGTTTATGATATCACGCTCTGCGGCGAAGAAAGCGGCTATGCCGTTTATTACGTGAAGATCGTCGAAGCCACAAGACCGGAAGATTTCTTCCAGGAGATCGACGTTTATCTGGAAGATAACGAGCAGAACACCGAGTTGCAGCTTGACGAAGATGCAGAGCAAACCATCATCAACGCGGTGCTCGAGAATGAAGAGTGCGTAAAACTTCTTCTTGCGACGGTCGCGGCGACCGATCAGTACGCGGCGGAAAATAACCTTCTCCTGGAAGATAATTCTCTGCAGGCTTTGGCGCAGCAGCTCAGTATCAAGCCCTCTGTCAAGCGGGAAGGAAACGGCTTCAAAATCACGATCACGATGGAATGGGAAAAGAGTTTTTCCGAAAACAACAAGGACATGAAAACGTCCGGAAAAATCTCGTTCAAACTCGACGTCACGGATCTGATCTCGATCGATTCCGATTTCAACTGGAAATACCGTGACAAAAAAGGCTTGTTCGGCATCACTTACAAGGTCACGAACGGTTTCAGCCTTGATTTCAATGCATCTAACAAATTTGACGTTAACCTCGACGTTTCGGTAAGTTATTCGGAACATACCGGAGAATACTACGTTCTGAATACCAACAGTCACGTCTTTCATGATCCCAATTGCTTCCACGTCAAGCAAATGCTCGAGACCAACAAGAAAAAAGTTACTCAAAAGTCCTCCTCCCTGATAGAAGAAGGCAATCGTCCGTGTAAGCATTGTCTGAAGGATCTCCAGACCGAGTACAACGAAACCGTTGATTTCAACGAAAAGGTGGCGAATATTCTTTCGGTCGGCGAGTTCGGCGACGCCGTTGACAAAGTGAAATCCCTGTTTAACTCGAGCGGAAAGTCCGACAATCAATCGTCGTCAGATGCGTTGATCGGTATGCTGTACTTCCACTTTGGCATCGTATCCGCTGAGATCAAACTGTACTTCTATCTCGATTTGGATATTGAAGCCGCGTTGCATTTTAAATATCAGAATGAAACGACCATGGGCGTCTATTTGGAAGCGACCATGAACGGCATCGTGGCGAACAAATACGAAAAAACCACCAATCTTTATGAATTGAATCTCAGCGGAAAAGTTTCCGTCGGCGCAGGTGTTCGCCTTGAGGTCAACGTATCGTCTCCCATTGGTTCGATAAGTGTTGGCATTTACGGCAAAGTCGGAGCATACGCGGAACTGAGAGGTGTCATCCATATCCAGAACGGACAATCCGTGCGTGCCGCCAATATTGAACTCGGCATCGAACTGGAGGCCGGAGTCACCTACCGTGCGCTGTGGGTGATCCACGGTAACATACAAATCGTAAAAGTCAAACAGCCGATTCTGAGTCTCGGTTACAAGACGGCGATCACCAGTTTTGCCAATGACCTTTCCTCCGCGATGATAGAAGAAAATCGGGAATATTCTCTCGACGATTTGAAAATCACCGAGGTCAATTCATACGATGTGGTCCAGTTCAAAAACAGCGTCACGACTTTTGATCCGCAAAAGCTCGGTTGCCGGATTGAAATGGCTCTCCTGAACGGCGATCAATCCTGTTTCACGATCAGGGACAACAAGATTTCGGTCAACGAGAATTTTGATCCCGCAACCAATGACCGTGACGTTCTGACCGTGCGTTTTGTCAAAAACAATAACGGATGGAGCAAAAACATCTCCGACGAAACTTATCTGAAACTCCCGACAGTGGAAATGGAGATACAGGTCAATTTCGTCTGTGACGAACATTATTTCACTATGCTTGAGGAAGTGCCGCCGACTTGTACCGAAACCGGTCTTGCGGCTTGCGTCACCTGTACCAACTGTCATAAACTCTTCAGTACCGATATGGAAACGGTCCTTTCCGGACGCGTCGTTATTCCCGCGCTCGGACATCAGGCGGAGGAGATCCCCGCCGTCGCGCCGACCTGCACGAGCACCGGTCTTACCGCCGGACAGAAGTGCGTACTCTGCGATGAAGTGCTGGAGGAACAAACGATCGTCGCCGTTACTCCGCATATTGCCGGCGAAAAACAGACGCTCAGAGCGGCAGACTGTACGCGTACAGGTCTTTGGGAGATCCGTTGCGAAGAATGTGACACGGTTCTCGAATCCGGCTACGTCCTGCCGCACGGACACAAGCTTATCGGTTCGGACAAACTCACCTGTGAGGAAAGTGTCCGTTGTGAAACTTGCGGAGAAGTGGCGGCTCCAACAGGACATCAGTGGAAAATCGAGCCAACTACCTATCCGACCTGCGAAACCGAGGGACAGATAACGGAATACTGCTCGAAGTGCCATAAAACCCGGATCACGTCCCTTTCAAAACTTGACCACTCCGTATTTCTTGCGAATACCGACGGTTACGCGATAATCGGTTATCAGGCGGCTGACTGTTCCACAGACGGTTATTGGAAATACACTTGTCCCTGCGGTATCGAACACGAGGAACGGATCCCGAAGAACGACCACGTGATCGGCGATTGGATCAACTCGGCTCCGGCGACCTGCACGGCTGAAGGTACGGTCGGTCACTACCAATGCGCGGTATGTCTGCAAAATCTCGACAGCACCATGGCAGTCATCACGACGGTCGTCATTCCGAAAAAAGACCACGTGATGGTTTATTACGAGCCGGTCGAAAAAACCTGTACGTCGGCAGGTAATACGGGATATTATTACTGTTCGCAGTGTAACTCGTATTACGCCGATGAAGAGGGAAGCGTCGCTGTTGATTATTCGGATACCGTTATTTTGGCATCTCATGAGTGGAAAACGATCGCCGCGGTAGAAGTATCCTGTACCGATAACGGGCATAGCCAATATAAACAGTGTAAGATCTGCGGTATTCGTGAGGGATACGAAGAATATCCGGCATGGAATCATCCCGGCGCGGTCTGGGTGGAGGGCGAACTTGCCAATTGCGATCTGGGCGGAACGCTCGCGCATTTCGAGTGCCCCGTATGTCGGAAGAATCTTGATGCGGATATGAAAGAACTTGCGTCCGTAACCATCGCCGCAGGAGAACATATCTTCTCGTCGATCACCCAAAAGGCGGCGACCTGCGAAGAAATCGGTTATGCCCTTGACTGCAAGTATTGCACGAGGTGCTTCCATTATTACACCGAAGATGGTGAAATGCTGCAAAGAGAGCAAGTGGTCGTTGCGCCCCTCGGTCATCTCTGGGACAGCGAATACGAATGTTGTGACCGTATTTGTGTTCGCGCGGGATGCGACGCGGAACTTTTAGCGACCGCGTCCCACGCTTTCGCCTCTGACGAAAGCGAAAACTGTATGATCTGCGGTCAGTCGATGATGTTTACGCTGACGTATAACGTCAACGGTTCCGCCTTCTTTGAAATTTCGGTCCGCGCCGGCAATACGATCGCGTACGCTGACGTGCAGAAAACCGGTCATACTCTCTCCGCGTGGACCGCGTACGAAGGCAGCAGAAAAGTCCCGGCGCCCGAAAAGATGCCTGATCATCCGCTGACGGTTTACGCAACGGCTACCCCGATTTCGTATCAGGTCACACTGAGAACGGATACGGAAGATTACGGCAGTCTCGCCGGTGACGGCTGGTATCCTTACGGATCGACGGTGACCTTGACCGCGACACCGAAGCCCTGGGCTGAATTCGTCTGTTGGAGCAACGGCGACACGAATCCGACGACGACGGTCGAAGTCGGTCTTGAAAACGATATCGTCGCAACGTTCAGGAAGAGCACCTATAAAGTGACGTTCGATGATCCCGCATACGATCCGTTGAACGTCCGGTACGGTGATAAGATCACGCTGCCGACGCCGGCAAAACAGGGTTATGATTTTGTCGGTTGGTTCCGTGATACGGCAGGGACGCAGAGCTTCATCGATACCGTCTTTTACGAGACCGGGGATCTTACGCTTTATCCGAAATACTCGCCGTCTCTCTACACGCCTTATCACGTGCAGTTCTTTGAAGAGGAACTGGACGGAAGCTTCGTTCTGAAAAACGATATTCTTCTGCATGGCACGACCGGCACGTTGACGGCTGCAACGGCAGAAGACAATATCCCCGGATTTGCGATGCAGGATTTCGCACAGGCGATCATCGCTGCCGATGGCTCGACTGTCGTCAAGGTCTATTACACCCGTAAGTATTATTCGGTCACTTGGAACCTGAACGGCGGCACCGTGAAGAATAACGACTATACGAGCGAAAAAGTCAAGTTCGGCACGCCGCTTGTTCCTCCGGAGATCACCTATACCGGATATATCCTCGACGGCTTTACGAAAAACGGTTCCGGCGACGTCTTGATCTCCTCCGTTTTGCGCGGCATGACGGTGACGGAAGATCTATCTTTCGTTGCGCAGAAAACGGCGAAAAAGATCAAAGTGACTCTTGACCTCAACGACGGTTTGGGTTCGACACTCGGGACGATGTCTATGACCTATGATGAAACGGGGAAACTTCCTACACAATCCCCGACAAGAAACGGCTATCTCTTCAAAGGTTGGGCGACCGCAGCCAACGGCATAGCCGTATATCAACCCGGAGATACTGTCAAAAATCTCAGTGATGGCAGCCCCGTGACGCTTTATGCCGTTTGGGAATCGTACTTGAATTACACGCTTTTGGAAGACGGAACTTACGAAATATCCGCCAAAGATAAAAACAATCTCCCGAGCGTGATCATTTTGCCTTCTACTTATAACGGAAAAGCCGTCACAAGCATCGGCAGTTCTGCGTTCTACGGATGCACGGGTCTGACAAGTATCACGATTCCGGATAGTATCACGAGCATAGGCGTCGGCGCGTTCTCCGGTTGCAGCAGTTTGCAGGAAATGACGATTCCGTTCGTTGGTGCGCAAGCGGGTTTGACTTCGTCTGACACCTATGCGTATTCTTTCGGTTGGATCTTCGGCAGGTCAAGTTATACCGATGGTGTGGCAACGACGCAATATTATTACGGAAGCAGCACAAGTACCACGAACTCGTTAACCTATTATATCCCCTCGTCCTTAAAGAGCGTTACAGTGGCAGGCGGTTATATTCCATACGGTGCGTTCTATAATTGCTCCAATTTGACGAGTATTATGTTGGGTGAGAATGTCACGAGCATCGGAAGTTATGCGTTCTTTGATTGCTCGAGCTTGACGAGCATCACGATTGGAAGCGGCGTCACGAGCATCGGCAATTATGCGTTCTATAATTGCTCGAGCCTGACGAGCATCACGATCCCGTCGAGCGTCACGAGCATCGGCAGTTCTGCGTTCCGGTATTGCTCAAAACTGACAAGCATCACGATTGGAAGCGGCGTCACGAGTATCGGCAGTTCTGCATTCGATAGTTGCTCGAGGCTGAACGCGGTATATATCACAGATCTTGCCAAATGGTGCGGCATATCCTTTAATAATTACTCTGCAAATCCGATATATTATGCACATAATCTCTATCTCAATAACGTTTTGATTACGGATCTTGTGATTCCCGAGGGCGTCACGAGCATCGGCAGTTATGCGTTCCGGGATTGTTCGAACCTGGCGAGCGTCACGTTTGCCGAAAACAGCAAATGCACAAGCATCGGCAGTTTGGCGTTCTATGGTTGCTCGAGTCTGAACGCGGTATATATCACGGATCTTGCCAAATGGTGCGTCATATCCTTTGGTAATAACTCTGCGAATCCGTTGTATTATGCACATGATCTCTATCTCAATAACGTTTTGATCACGAATCTTGTGATTCCCGAGGGTGTCACGAGCATCGGCAGTGAAGCGTTTCGCGGTTGCTCGAGTCTGACAAGCATTACGATCCCGTCGAGTGTCACGAGCATCGGCAGTTATGCGTTTCAAAATTGTTCGAGCCTGACGAGCATCACGATCCCGTCTGGCGTCACAAGCATCGGCAGTTATGCGTTCTATAATTGCTCAAGTCTCTCGAGCATCACGATCCCGTCGAGCGTCACGAGCATCGGCGATTTGGCGTTCTATAATTGCTCGAGTCTGACAAGCGTCACGATCCCGGATAGCGTCACGAGCATCGGCAGTGAAGCGTTTCGCGGTTGCTCGAGTCTGACAAGCATCACGATTCCGTTTGTTGGAGCTAAAGCGGGCTTGACTTCGTCAAGCACCTATCAGTATCCGTTCGGTTATATCTTCGGTAAGTCGAGTTATACCGGCGGTGTGGCAACGACGCAAACTTATTACGGCAGCAGCACAAGTTCCACAACTTCGTCAACTTATTATATCCCATCTTCTTTGAAGAGCGTTACCGTAACAGGCGGTAATATTCTTTACGGTGCGTTCTATAATTGCTCCAATTTGACAAGTATCACGATCCCGGACAATGTCACGAGCATCGGCTCTGATGCGTTCTACGGATGCACGAGCTTGACTTCGATTACAATTCCGAATGGTGTGACAAAAATTGCCCCTGCGGCATTCTGTGATTGTACCAGTTTAGCTTCGGTGACGATCCCGAACAGCGTGGAACTTATCTACGATTATGCGTTCTACGGATGCACAGGCTTGACCTCTGTAACAATCCCGAACAGCGTGACGATCATCGGTGATTCTGCGTTCTACGGATGCACGGGTTTGACTTCTGTGACGATACCGAACAGCGTTACAATTATTGATGTGTGTGCGTTTGAAAATTGCACCGGCTTGACATCGGTTGAAATTGGAAGCGGAATAACAACAATCGGCTCTTACGCTTTTTCCGATTGTAATTCGCTGACATACATACGGATTCATCGTTATGAAGCGGATGTAACTGTAAGTTCTGATAGTTTTCCGGAGGGTGTAACGCCGGAATATGATGTAGTATCATCTTCTTGCCTTGTAAAAGGGACGCTGATTATGTTGCCGGATGGTTCAATGGCAAAAATCGAAACCCTTTCCGTAGGTGATACCGTGCTTACGTTTGATCACTCCACAGGCGAATACCTTTCGTCTCAGATAGCCTTTACGTTTTACGCCAATACGGAGATTTTAGTAACTGCGCTTGAATTTTCCGAGGGAACGGTTCTGAAATTGGCAAACGGCGGTCACGGTCTCTTTGATTCCACTTTGAATCGTTACGTTCTGATAACGCCGGATAACGTCAATGAATTTGTCGGTCATACGTTCCGTCGGGTTACCATGGTTGATGGAGAGGCGGTTGCTTCCGATGAAACGTTGGTATCTTACCGAATCACAACGGAAAGGGTTGAACGTTACGACATTGCGACGGCAAATCAACTGAATCACATTGCGGAAGGATTCCTCGCTTGTTCCGATACGCTTGTCGGATTCTGCAACGTGTTTGATTTCAACGAGAATGCTATTCGCGATGATGAAAAAATGGAAGCGGATATCCGGGAATATGGATTGTATTCGTATGATGGTTGGAGCGAATATGTATCCTACGAAGAGTTTTCCGCGTTCAACGGTCAATATTTCAAAATTGCTATTGAGAAAGGCTTAATGACCGAAGAGGAACTTTTCAGCCTGATCAATGACTTAAGAAATATGTGGGAAGCGTGATCTATTCTACCCGGCACACACAATCAAAGAGTGAGTGTCAAGGATAGTCATTCCCCGACAAAAAAGCCGCGGGGCGGCAGACGAGATGTCTGCCGCTCCGCGGCTTGTTCTTTTGTTTGAGACTTAATGATTCCTGTGACTTTTCAAGCATCGTTTCGCGCGGCGGTTGCTTTGCGCGTCGTCGAGCGCGATGAGCGGATCGCCGAGAGGTAAGATTGTTTTGTCAGTCGATCGCGCGCTTTTGCGTGCAGGTGAAATACAGGATTTGATAGGACTTTGAGAGGGCTTTTAGGATCTTTGCGGCTTGCTCGAAGCGCGAATCGTCGAGCGCAAGGAGCGGATCGTCGAGGAGCAAAAACGGTTTTTCGCCGGTAAAGAGCGCGTCGTTGAGCGACAGACGCAGAGCAAAATCGAAGAGATCGCGCGTCCCGCGGCTGTATTCCGCGGCATTGTGGGAGATCGCGTTTTCTTCTCTCGCGATCTCAAACGAGGTCGAGATATGATATTCTCCCTCGTATCCGACGGTCTTCATCATTTCGGCGAACGCGGTCCTGGTCGTTCCGATATATTTCGCGGTCAGACGGTCGGCGGACGCGGTGAGCAGATCCTGTGCCCTGCGGATAACGTCGAGCTCCTTCGTCTTTGCTTCCTTTTCGGCCACGGCGTCGGAAAGTTCCGCTTCGAGGGATTCCTTGCGGGCTTCGAGATCGTCGAAAGCGTCGATTTTCGTCGAAAGTACCGTGATACCCGCTTCTGACGCCCGGATCGCCTCGCTGACTTCGGCAATTTTTCGTTCGAGTTCGGCATACCGTTCTCCGGCATGCAGGAGTTTTTCGCTGTTGGCTTTCTCTGTCAGCGCGTCGATGCGCGCGTCGCTCTCGGCGATCGCTCCCGTCAGCGCGGACACGTCTTGCAGGGTACGCTTCAGGGTTTCAAAGGGATATTTTTCGTCTTCCGAAAACGGAAAGCGTGAGAGAAACGCTTGTACCGCGTCGGCTTTTTCCGCCGCGAGCGCTTCGTATTTTCCGGCTTCTTCGTCCGAATACAAGCGTTGTTTATCGGCGAGCAGGGAAGCGTCGTATGTCCGCTTGAGTTCTTCGACGGACTGTGTGCTTCTTTCCTCTGTACGATAGGACGATAAGAATGCCGAAAGATCTGCCTTTGCCTTTTTCGCTTTTTTCAATAAAAGGAAAGCAAACGCCGTATAGACGGCACCCGCCGCCAACAGTCCGAAAAGGGCGGAAAGCAGCCCGAGAAACGGCAGAAAGATTCCGAGAAACGCGGCGGCAGAGGTGGCGACGGCGATACATTCGTAAAGCGGCAGACGCTTTGCCGTGTCTTCGTTTTTCTTCATCGTTTCGAACGTCTCGTCCGTGATTGGTTGAGCGGAAAACGGAGAATCGCCCTTTACGCCGCCGCAGGCACGTAGTGCCTCGGCTTTCGCCTTCGCTTCATCGGAAGCCCGCTTGTCGGCTTCCGATAAGCGGATCTCATCGAGCGTCACGGGGTCGTTTCCGAGAAATGCCCGGGCTTTGGCGAGGGTTTCGCGGTCGGGAAGGGTGCGCGCTTTTTCCCTTTCGATCTCTGATAAAAGTTCTTCGCGTTTGCCTTTTTCGGGCAGTTCGCGGAGTGTCTTATCGAGTTCTTCTTTTTCCGCTTGTTTATTTTTGTATTCTTCGCGTTTTTCTTCACGCTCTTTTTCGAGTGTGCCGAGATGATCGAGATCCGCCGTAACGTCGGAAAGTTCCATGCGCAGACGGCTGATTTTGTCGCCGATCTCCCCGATCCGTCCGCCACCGCCTTTTTTATACAGCGATTTGCGTTCTTTCTCGAGTTCGTCAACGGCGAACTTTACGTTGCTGATATCCCCGTCAACGCCGGAAAGATCGGCGAGTCTTGCGGCGACGGTTTTGTTTTCGTTTTTGCCTTGCAACTGCTTTTCGGAGAGAAAGACGGTGCGCAAAAAACCGTCTGCGTCGATCAGAAACCAACTTTCGCCTGGGCATTCGGGACATTCGATTTCGCACCCCGTCCCCTCATGGAAGAGGCGGACGGTGTCATCCGTCGGCTTTTTTCCGAACGTACGTTCGAGACGGAGAACCTCACCGTCTTTTTCAAAAACGATCTTTCCGCCGGCGGTATCGTGCCCCCAAGGCATATAATGAGCGCGTTCGTTTTCGGAGATTTTCTCGCCACGGTTTTTGGCAAAACCGTAGAACATGACCTTGATAAAAGCGAGCAGGGTGGATTTTCCCCACCCGTTGGGATAACAAAAACTCTGAAGCCCGCCCTCAAAATCGAGGTGCAGATCTTCGTGATTGCCGAAACGGCCGACTGTCAGGGAAATCAGTTTCATACGATACCTCCCGTCAGCGCCGCGAGCCCTTTGGCAAGGACGGCTTCTTTCGTCGCATCGTCCATGGTTGCGTCTTCGAGCACCGTGCGGATGAACTCTCCTTTGAGGGAGCGGTCATAACGGTATTCTTCGGGAACGATGCGCAAATGCGATTGATCTATGGCGTAAAATCCGTAAAAACCCCCCTCAAAGTGGGTAGAAACGAGCGCGGCGTCGGGAGAAAAACGCATAGAGTGGCAACCCGTGAGGCGGATGCGAACGATATCTTCCCGCCGCACGTCAAAGAGCGCGTGCCTGACTGCCTCGAGAACTTCACCGTCGCTTTCGGCACCCGTGATATCGACAGAAAGATCGAATATCCGGCGTTTGGCAAACGGCACGAACTTGTGCGTGCGCGCGTCGGTGTCGATCAGCACGTACCCTTTGTCCTCCGTTTCGTCAAAACCCCGTCCCTCCGGCGTTCCGCAATAGACGGCGACGCCGTCGTTTTCCATCGGCATTTCCCGGTAGAAATGATAGTGCCCGAGCGCGAGATAATCGACACCGGCTTCGGAAGCGTCCGAAAGACCGACGGTATGTTCCGCCGTTTTATTCGCCGCGTCCCCGTGCATGATCACGATATTGTACGTATCTTTTGACAGGGAGAGTTCGCCCCATTGTTCTTTCCCGATCACGGTGCGCCCGCTGACGGTCACACCGTCACCGGCATCGTAAGTCGTGAATGTCTCTCCGAATGTCAATACATTCGGCAGATCCCGGCATAGCGGGAGAAACGTATTTTTCTCGTGGTTGCCGGGCAGATAATAAAAGGCGATATCGGGGTGCGACTTCATCATATCGGCGACGCTTTTCATGACGCGTTCGGGAACCGTCCCGGTATCGAAAAGGTCTCCCGCTATGATCATCGCGCGAGCGTCGAGCCGGACGGCTTCCTCCACAAGACGCTGAAAAGAAGAGAGAAGTTCTCTTTTTCTTTCCCTCGCCCTTTCCGGTGAAAGTCGGATCGAAGTCAGCGGCGCGTGTAGGTGTGTATCGGAAGTGTGAATGATGCGCAAACTATCGCCTCCTTGTTTATCTAACGGTATATTTTATTCAGGAACCCCCCGCCAAAATCGGTCTTTGGCAGATTTTCACGCCGTTTGACCTGTCCTTATAACGTTTTCACGGGGCTTTCCGGGATCGGCTTTATGAATATATCGGCACGGTGTTTCCTGAAACGGGATCCCCTTTTGCCGTATCAGACGAGCGTGACCTTTTTCATGCGGACGGCGATCTTCGGTCTGTCGTAGTAATCCGTCGGGATGGCGGCGATCTCATCGACCGTCTCCATGCCGGATACGACTTTACCGAAAGCCGCGTAGGATCCGTCGAGATGCGGCGCGTCGGCGTGCATGATGAAAAATTGGGATGACGCGGAATCCGGATCCGAGGAACGTGCCATCGAGATCACTCCGCGCGTATGTTTCAGATCATTTTTGTGACCGTTGGCGGCAAATTCGCCGACGATCTTTTTTTCGGAACCGCCCATGCCGTTGCCGAGCGGATCGCCGCCCTGGATCATAAAACCGGGGATCACGCGGTGAAACGTAAGACCGTCGTAAAAGCCCGACTTCACAAGTTCCTCAAAATTGCTGACCGTTTTCGGCGCGTATTCGGGATAAAGTTCGACCTCAATGACGCCGCCGTTTTCCATTTCGATTCTGACCATGATAAAATCTCCTGACTTATTATTTACATATTCATTTCGGTTTCGGATTATAATACACTGAAAAAGGGGGTGAGCCCGTGACGACGGAAAAATACAGAAAATACGCCTGTATGACGTTGACGTTTGCCGGCGCGTTTGCCGCTTTATATCTGTTCTGCCGCTATGCTTTGCGCGCTCTCTTGCCGTTTTTGCTTTCGGGTGGGCTCGTCGTGCTTCTTCTGCCCGCCGCCGCTTTTTTCCGTAAAAAGATCGGAGGGAGCGAGAGAGTCTGGCGCATGGTTTTATCCCTGCTTTCCCTTTTGCTTTTTACGTCGCTTCTGTATGTCCTCGGCAGGGTACTGTATCGGGAAGCGATCCGTTTTCTCGGTTCGTTCTCCGACCGTGAAAAACTCGACGCCGTGTTCGGCTTTTTCTGCCATCCTTTCGGGAATACGGGAGCGGAAGATGGGGGATGGGGTGAGTTATTGACGCGCTTGGAAGAGGGAATCGCCGACGCGTCAACGCAACTCCTCTCGCGGGCGACGTTGTACGTGACGGACCTCGCGGGACAGATCCCGCGGCTTCTTCTTTTTTTTCCCGTTCTTTTTCTCGCAACGGGCTATTTTGCCTGGGACTACGAAAAGATCAAGGAAAAACTGCTTTCCCTTTTGCCCGAAAAATGGAAATCGCCCTTGGCGGCGGTGCGGAGAAACGTCTTGGGGACGCTCTTTCCTTACGTCTTTGCCTATCTGAAACTGATGCTTCTGACGTTTGCCTTTACGGCGATCGGTCTGTCTGTGCTGAAAGTCGGCTCTCCACTGTTTCTCGCGCTTGTTATCGCCATTCTGGATCTTCTGCCCGTCATCGGCGTCGGCACCGTTCTGATCCCATGGGGGATCTACGAGATCTTTCTCGGGAACCGCGCGCTCGGCATCGGGCTTCTCGTCCTGTACGTTCTTCACGAGATCATGCGGCAGTTTGCCGAGCCGAAGATCGTGGGGCGGGAACTCGGTGTTCATCCGTTGCTCTCGCTCGTTTTCCTGTATGTCGGATATTCTCTGTTCGGGATCACGGGACTTTTACTTCTGCCGGTCTTCTCGGTACTGACGAAAACGCTCGTCCGGGGCAAAAAACCGAAGGACGCGTAAAAATCAAAAAAGCCGTATATACGCCACAAGGGCAAAGAGTACGAAAACTCTCTGCCCTTGTTTTCCTTTTGAGAACTTTCGCTCTCTTTTCTCACAACGGATTAAGCGCGCTCGATCTTCCCGGAGCGAAGGCAACGGGAGCAAACACAAACAGTCTGATGCTGTCCGTCAACGACCGCTTTGACTTTGCGGATGTTCGGCTTCCAGGTTCTGTTGGTCTTGCGGTTGGAGTGAGAAACGTTATGTCCGAAGACGACGCCTTTACCGCAGATACTGCATTTAGCCATTTTCATACCTCCCAAATCCCGTAAAAATTACGGCATTTCATTTTTTCATAAATCAACAAATGGTATTATAGCATACCGTCTGTCAAAAAGCAAGACTTTTTTCAAAAATTCAAAAGTTTTTCTCCGCGGGCGGAACTCGCCCGCGGAAGTGCGGTCATTCGGTGCGCAGAGCGACGACGGGATCTTTCTTGGCGGCGCTGCTCGCGGGGATCAGACCGGAGATGGACGTGAGAGCGATGCTGAGGACGATGAGGGCGATCGCCTGCGAAGCGGGCAGGGCGGCGATGTTCGGCACGTGGATCAGGGGATACAGCACCGCGTTCACGATCGCGGAAACGAGGTAGGTCGCGGCAATGCCGAACACGCCCGCCAGCGTTCCGATGATGAGCGCCTCAGCGTTGAAGAGGTGGGAAACGTCGCGTTTGCGTCCGCCGAGGGAGCGGATGACGCCGATTTCCTTGATACGTTCCACGACGGAAACGTAGGTGATGATACCGATCATGATGGTCGAGACCACGAGCGAGACCGAGGTGAACGCGATCAGCGCATAGGAAACGACGTCGATGAAGGTATTGATGAGCGTGATGACGAGCGCGAGCGTGTCGGTGTATTTGACTTCGGCGCGGTCTGCATTCGTCAGCGTTTTATCGCCGACCGTCACGTCTTCATCGCCGTTCCAGCGGTCGAGATATTCGGTGACGAGGTCTTTGGCTTCAAAGGAGATGGGGTAGATCGAAATATCGTTGGCGACCTTGTTTCCGCCGAGCAGGCGGATAAAACTGTTCCGCATGGACTCGAGGTCGATACTGCCGGCAAGGCCGCTCATACCGGAACCCGTACCGGCTCCCATGCCCGTGCCTGCACCTGTGCCGGTCTCTGTACCCGAACCTGTGCTGCCCATACCGGAACCGCCTGCGAGATAAGCCGCGAGCATACTCGATGTCATATCGGGACCGATGGTTTCCGACGCTTTGTTCGTTTCGCCGTTAAAGGTGTAATAGTAGTCGTAACCGATCTGATATCCTTTCATCGCCAGTCCCGCGCTTCGCGTTTCATCCATAAGGAAAGAGAAGAAATCGCAGTCTTCGTTGACGTCGAGGATATAATCGGTCAGGGCTTCGGTGTAGTAGATGCCGGAGGACAGACAGCCGTAGGAAACGGTTTCTTTCGGACGGAGGATGCCCGCGACTTTCAGGGTGATCATCCCCTCGTCGTCCGTGATCTGGTCTTTGGCGCTGTTGTAGGCGACCGTCGTCATCATACCTTCGACCGACACCGTGAACAGAGAATCGTTCGGATAGAAGTAAAACTTTTTGTCGAGCAGTTCGTCATAAGAGAACGAATCGCGGTAAAGACTTTCGTCGTACTCGTTGCCGCCCGCTTTATCCACGATCGAAAGGAATTCGTCCTGGGTGTAGAAGCCGAGACGGGCGAGGAGCAGATCGGAGAGTTCCTCGTCACTGCTCAGCACGAGCATCACCTCGTTCTTTTCCGTGGCGATCTTTCCCGCCAGGACGTCGTACTGCGCTTCGATATAATCCGCGTTGTTCGGCGCCTGCTTGAAGGACGGGGCGAGCGTCGAAACGTAATCCGCGTACTCTTTGAAATCCGTCTCGGAGAGAATGGATTTATAGATACCCGTCAGACGGTGGATGGAGACGGTTTCGGGATCGCCGTTCTTCGTCAGAGAGAAGTCGGTGAAGAGCGAGACCGTCATATCGATGCCGTAGTCAAACAGCATGGCGGCGTAATTCTCTTGCGGCATCGCCTTTACGTAATTGACGTAGTCCTCCGTCAGATCGTTTTTGACGATCATCGAGTTGACGTTTTTATTCATCTTGGCAAGGTATTCGACGGTGGAATTGATATACACGCGGTTGGGACTTTTGACGATCTCGATTTTTTGTTCGGTGTCCATCATATCCGAGATGGCGTTGAAATCGAGTGTGGCCTCCGAGATCGTCACGGGGTTGCCCGAGAGCATATCGTCCTGCATCGAGGCGACGTACCCTTTGATACCGGCGGAAAAGGCGAGGACAAGCGCGATGCCGATGATACCGATCGAGCCGGCGAAACCGACCATGGCGGTTCTGCCGCGCTTGGAGAGCAGGTTCTTTGCCGAAAGACGGAAAGCGGTCAGAAGCGACATTTTCGCTTTTTCTTTTCCGACGTTTTTGGGAGGACGCTTTCCGTTTTTCTCCGCTTCGGCGACGGCGACGCGCAGCTCTTCCTCGTGCTCGGCGAGCAGGGCTTTGCATTCCTCGGTTTCCTCGTCCGCGGAGTACGGGTTGGTGTCCTCCACGACCTGACCGTCCAGAAGACGGACGATACGGGAGGAGTATTTTTCGGCGAGTTCGGGGTTATGCGTGACCATGATGACGAGGCGTTCGCCGGAGATCTCGCGGATCAGGTTCATGATCTGCACCGAGGTGACGGTGTCGAGAGCGCCCGTCGGTTCGTCCGCCAGCAGGATCTCGGGATCGTTGACCAGGGCGCGGGCGATGGCGACGCGCTGGCATTGACCGCCCGAGAGTTGGTTCGGACGTTTGTTGTACATTTTGGCGAGGCCGACGCGGTCGAGGGCTTCTTTCGCGCGGCGGACGCGCTCTTCTTTCGGACAGCCCGCGATCGTCAGGGCGAGTTCCACGTTTTCGAGGATCGTCTGGTGCGGGATCAGGTTGTAACTCTGGAAGATAAAGCCGATACGGTGGTTGCGGTAAACGTCCCAGTCCCTGTCGTTGAAATATCGGGTGCTTCTGCCGGCGATCACGAGGTCGCCGCTCGTGTAGTGGTCGAGACCGCCGATGATGTTCAGAAGCGTCGTCTTACCGCAGCCGGACGGACCGAGGATCGAGACGAATTCCTGCTTGCGGAACGAGATCGAAACGCCGCGCAGGGCGTTGACGGTTTCGGAGGAGAGAACGTAGTCTTTCGTGATGTTTTTTAACTGTAGCATGGGAAAACCTTTCTTTTCTGTGGGTAAAGAATAAATCCCCCGGACAAACAGAGGATTTACTCAAAGTGAAAATCGTATATCAAGTCGTTCGGATGAAAATCAGTTGCCCTGGAAGCGCAGACCGTGGGCGGAAAGTGCCGCGATCACGGCGTCGGTCGCCGGGGTGAGTTCCTGTTTCGAGAGCGTGCGCTCTGCGGAAACGAAGGAAAACCGCAGGGTGATCGTCACACCGTTTTCACCCTCGTAAACGTCCTGGACTTTCGCGTCGGCGAGCAGATCGCCTGCCGCATTCTTTGCCGTCTTCACGACTTCGTCGAACCGCACGGCGGAGAGATCGTCCGAAAGGAACGTGAGGTCGATGTCGATGGCAGGGAATTTGGAGGGCTCTCTGTATGCCCTCGGTGCGGCACAAAGTGCCGAGAAAGCGGGTATCGAGATCTCAAAGAAAGCGACGGCGGCTTTCTTGTCGATCGCGTTCTGCACCGTGGGGTAGGGCATCGAGAGACGTCCGATCACGGTACCGTCCGCGATGACGGAAAAGGCGTTCGCCGGATGCTCGAAATCGAAGGCGGCGTCGGTGCGCTCAAAAACGGCTTCTTTGTGAAGAATATCGGAGACGATCTCCGAAACGGCGTCTCTGGCGCGCAGGAAAACCGTTTCGGCGTTTTCGCGGCGGGCAAAGAAGACGGCGCCGAGTTTCTTTTTCTCCAGGCAGTATCCGTCCTCTTTCAGTCCCTCGACGGTGTGACCGATCTCAAAGATGCCGAAAGCGTCGGCGTAGGATCGGTTTTCTTTTACGAACGAGAGCAGCGTCGGGATCATGGAGACGCGCAGATACTGATGCTCGGGCGTCTGGGCGTTGATGATGCGGACGTTCTTCGGGGTTTCGATCCCGAGTTCGCGGTTCTTCGCCGCGTCGGACCAGATATAGGAATGCACTTCGTGCATACGGTAACTCTTGACGAGAATATCTTTCATCCGGCCCTCTTCGGACTGTTCTTTTTCCTTGAGAACGGGGTGCAGAGCGCCGAGAGAAGTGGAGATCTCGAAATTGTCGTAGCCGTAGATACGGGTGATCTCCTCGATGATGTCGGCTTTGATCGTGACGTCCTTGGTCGCACGGTAGGAGGGAACGCTCACGCGGAACGAGTCGCCGTTGCGCTCGACACCGAAGCCGAGACGGGAGAGGGTGTCCTCGATCGCGTCGGAGGTGATGTCGATACCGGTGTAGCGGTCCACGAATTTCTTGTCAAAGTCGATGACGACTTTTTCATAGTGACGGACGTAAGCGTCGGTGAATTTGGAGACGACCTTGACGTTTTCGTCGTTTTCAAGCAGGATATAAAGAAGACGCGCGGTCGCCGTTTCGCAGAGTTCGGGATCGAGCATTTTCTCGTAGCGCATTGAAGCGTCGGTGCGAAGACCGAGACGCGTGGTGGTTTTTCTGACCGAAACGCCGTCGAACGTCGCGGATTCGAGCAGAAGACTGTCGGTGTCGTCCTCGATCTTGGAAGCGTCGCCGCCCATAACGCCGGCGATGGCGACGGGCTCATTGCCCGAGGTGATCATCAGCATCTTGTCGTCGATCTTGCGGTCGGTACCGTCCAGCGTGCGGAAAGTGAACGCTTCGGGGAACGTCTGCACTTCGATCTTATCCACCTTGCGGTTGTCGAAAGCGTGCATCGGCTGACCGAGTTCCATCATCACGTAGTTGGTCAGATCGGCGAGGAAATTGATGGGACGGCTCCCGCAGTAGTAAAGACGGATCTGCATATTGACGGGGCTCTCTTTGCGCGCGATGTTCTGCACCTTGAGAGCGGTATAGCGGTACACGAGGTCCCGTGCTTTCACGTCGATTGCGACCTCGGGCAGGGCGTCGTACGCCGAGAGATCGGCGAGCGTAAGCGGCTTGAGCGGGCGCTTCGTAATGGTGGCGAACTCACGGGCGATGCCGTAATGTCCCCACAGGTCGGGACGGTTGGTGAGGGACTTGTTGTCCACCTCGAAAATGATATCGTCGATGTCGTACACCGTCTTGATGTCGGTGCCGAGCGGAATATCGTCCGTGATCTCGAATAGACCGGAATTGTCGTCGCTGATGCCGAGCTCGGCTTTGGAACAGCACATACCGTGGGAGACGAAGCCGGCGACGGTCGCGGTGTTGATGGCGTGACCGCAGACGCAGCCGCCCTCGGTCGCGAAAGCGACTTTCATGCCTTCTCTGACGTTGGGGGCGCCGCAGACGACGTCCAGCAGTTCCTTGCCGTTATCGACTTTGAGCAAATGCAGTTTTTTGGAGTTGGGATGTGCCTCCACGGAGGCGATCCGTGCGACGATGACGCCAAAGGTGTCTTCACCCTTGACATAGATATCTTCCACCTCTGCCGTGGAAAGCGTGAAGTTTCTGATAAGCGCTTTTTTATCCAGTCCGGAGAAATCGACGAATTCTCCGATCCAATTCATAGAAAGAAACATATCGCCGCCTCCTTACATAGACTCGAACTGCGAGAGGGATTTGAGATTGCCGCCGTTGAAATCACGGATGTCCTTGACGCCGTATTTCATCATGGCGAGACGGGTCAGACCGAGACCGAAGGCAAAGCCCGTGTATTTTTCGGTGTCGATACCGCCGGCTTTCAGCACGTTCGGGTGGATCATGCCGCAGGGGCAGAGTTCCAGCCAGCCCGAGTTCTTACAGGAAGGACAGCCGGTACCGCCGCAGATCAGACAGTTGATGTCCAGTTCGAAACCGGGTTCGACGAACGGGAAGAAACCGGGACGAAGACGGACCTTGATATCACGTTTAAAGACTTCGGAAAGCATGGTCTTCATAAAGTAAATGAGGTTGGAGATCGAGATATTCTCGTCGATCATCATACCTTCCATCTGGAAGAACGTGTTCTCGTGGCAGGCGTCGGTCGATTCGTTGCGGAAACAACGACCGGGGAAAATGGCACGAAGCGGCGCGCCGTATTTCTTCATGATGGCGTTCTGCGCCGCGGAGGTCTGCGTCTTGAGAAGTTGACCGTTCTCGAGATAATAGGTATCCTGCATATCCCGCGCGGGGTGATGCTTCGGAATATTCAGAGCTTCGAAGCACTCGTAGTCGTCCACGACTTCGGCGTAATCCTCGACGGTAAAGCCCATGCCGGCGAACACTTCTTCCACCTCACGGGTGGCAAGGGTGATCGGGTGATAGGAGCCGAATTCACGCTTGGCGAGCAGGGACGGGTTGAGTTTCTTGGCGCTGCGGATCTCCGCTTTGAGAGCGGCTTCCCGCAGAGCGTCGGCGGCGGCGGTGAGTCCTTTTTCCACCGCAGTCTTGAATTCGTTGATGAGCTGACCTGCTTCACGCTTGTCCGCGACGTCGCGCAGTCCCGCCATCAGCTCGGCGACGGCGCCTTTCTTTCCGAGAAAAGCGATGCGGAGCGATTCGACGGCGTCTTCGGTCACGGCGGTCTTCAGTTCTTCCGAGAACCGCAGTTTCAGTGCTTCGATTTTTTCTTTCATTTGACTTATCCTTTACGGTAGCATAATAAACAATATAACATTATACGCGCATACGTGCGTTTTGTCAATGATTTTCACGATTTATTAACGATTTTGAAGATATGCGATCACGGCGTCCGGGACGAGCCCCGAAAGAGAACCGCCGCGGTCGAGGGTTTCGCGTACGAGCGTCGAACTGATGTCGGAATAGCGCGGGTCGGCCTTCATATATTCCGTTTCGACGCCGCCGTGGGTGAAATTATATTCTTCCTGGATCTTCTCGTAGGCAAGGTCCTTTTCGTTGCGGTAACCTTTGACGATCTTTTTGATGCCGTGCTCCCGCATATAGTCGATCACGAGTCCGTCGGATTCGCTCACCAGCACGTTGTCGAGCCCGTCGGTGGCGAGCATCAGCATCCGCACCCGGTCGTCGAGAGAAAAACGGCAGGTCTTTTCGGGGTTTCTGAAAATGACGGCGTACACCTCGTCGTACGCCTCGGCGGCGCGACGGATGATGTCGAGATGACCGACGGTGACGGGGTCGTAGGAGCCGGGCAGTATCACTTTCACGCGGGATCGCCTCCTTTGAAGAAGAGGATATCTATCCCCGTTTTTTTGCCGTAACGGGTGGATTTTCTGACCTCAAACAGGGGTTTGAGAGGGGTTTTCGAGAGATCGGTGTCCTCCGTCCCGCTTTCGAGGACGACGAGCGCACCTTTCGCCAGCATCCCGCTTTGCACGAGCCGCGAAAGGGCGTCGAGGCAGCAACAGAGGGCGTAGGGCGGATCAATGAACACGAGATCGAAGCGGTAGTCCCCGGCGGCTTTGCGAATATAATTGCGGTAGTCGGAGACGAGAAAACGCGATTTTCCGAAAAAGCCCGTCGTTTCCGCGTTCTTCTTGATGACAGAGACGGCGTCCGCCGACGCGTCCACGAACATACAGGAAGCGGCGCCCCGTGACAGGGCTTCGAGGCCGAGCTGACCGCATCCGCCGAAGAGATCAAGGACCGTGCGGTTTTCAATATCGAACTGAATGGAGGAGAAGACGGCTTCCTTGATGCGTTCCGAGGTGGGACGCGTCGCTTCGCCTTCGAGGGTGATGAGTTTTTTGCCTTTGGCAGTACCCGTGATGATTTTCATAATTTATCCTTTGTGAAAGTAGCGGTATATTTCTTCGGCATCCGCGGCGGAAACGCCTGGGATCTGTTTCAGCGTTTCGGTGTCTGCGGTCTTGACGGCGCCGAGCGGCATGGCTTTGAGGATCTTGCGCGCCTTGGCGGGACCGATCCCGGTGATGCGCTCCAGCGTCGAATGTGTCATGGTTCTGATCTTGCCGCTCTGCGAACTGCTGACGGCAAAGCGGTGGGCTTCTTCCTGCAGAGTATAGACGAAGCGGTAAACCGAGGTTTCCTGTGCGATCGAAATGTCGCAGGCCCCGTCGGTGATGGCGCGGGTCTTGTGAAAGTCATCCTTGACCATACCGAAGAGCGGTACGTCGAGATCGAGTGCCGAAAGCACCGATTTTCCGACGCCGACGTGCGTGGCGCCGCCGTCGAGCAGAATCAGATCCGGCACCTCGCCGAGGGAGGGGGAGCCGTCTCCGACGTGCGACAGACGGCGAGTCAGGATTTCCCGCATGGAAGCGTAATCATCCGCCCCGTCCGTGGACTTCACCGTGAAAAGACGGTAGTCGGAGCGCTTGAGTTTCCCGCTTTCCGCCACCACCATCGACGCCTTGATCGCCTCGTTTCCGATGTTGGAAATATCGTACGCCTCGATACGTTTCGGCAGTTCTGACAGACCGAGCAGCGCCTGCAGGCGCAGAAGACTTTTGTTTTCCCGCTCGTCGGTCAGACGGTATTGTCTTGCCGCTTCCGCGGCGTTTTCGAGCGCCAGATCACAGAGTTTTCTGCCCTCGCCGCGCTCCGGCGTTCTGACCGTGACTTTATGGTTGGCACAGAGTGAAAGGTATTCCGAGAGCAGGGAAATGTCGTCCTCCGTCAGGGAAAAATCGAGGATGATCTCTTTGGGGATTGGGACGCCGCCGTCGTAGTAATCGGCGATGAGGGAGAGGGCGTCCTCGTTTTCGGTGAGTTCCGCCCCCGAAAGGATGAATTCTTTTTTGGAGATGACCGCGCCCTCCCGGACGGAAAGAAGGGAAAGGACGCCGACGCCGTCCGACAGATAAAGTCCGAAAACGTCGCGGTTGATCCGCACGTCTGCCGCGACCTTCTGCTTTTCGAGCAGGGAACGCAGGGCGGTGATGCTGTCCCGCTTCTGCGCGGCACGTTCGTATTCCATGGCTTCCGCCGCTTCGTTCATCTCGGCTTCGAGCAGCGCGGCGGCTTTTCCGATCTGTCCCGAAAGGACGTCCTCCGCCTGTCTGACGATCGCTCTGTATTCTTCGGGGGAAATACCGCCGGCACAGATGCCGACGCACCGCCCCATGGCGAGGTACAGGCAGGGCCGTTCTTTGCCGATATCCCTCGGGAATTGCCTTTTGCAGGTGGGGACGCTGAAGATCTTTCTCACGGTTTCGAGAGCGGCGTATGCCTGGGAAGTACCGGTATACGGTCCGTAATAGTGCCCTTTGTCGGCTTTCCGCTCGCGCGTGACGATGAGGCGCGGATACGCTTCGTCCGTCACCTTGATATAGGGATAGGATTTGGCGTCTTTCAGTTTGATGTTGTATTTCGGGGTATGGCGTTTGATAAGAACGTTCTCGAGTGTCAGCGCCTCGATCTCGGTGTCGCAGACGATATAGTCGAAGTCTTTGACGTTTGATACCATAAGGCGCGTTTTGACGTTCTTCGGCGAACCGTCGAAATAGTCGGTGACGCGGTTTTTGAGTCTTTTGGATTTGCCGACGTAGATGATCGTCCCGTCGGCGTTCTTCATCAGATAAACGCCCGGCACTTCGGGCAGCGAGTTGGCTTTGTCGCGCAGACGCGCAAGATCGTTCACGGGCGTTTCCTCCTTTGGCAGAGAATGGTCAGCCGGCTTTCACGGATCACGGCTTTTTGAGGCAGAACGGCAGGCAGTATTTTGAGATTCCGTCCGCCGGGGGACGGTTCCTGCCGTCATTTCCGGTATGATAAAAAACCGCAGGACTTTCACCTCACCGGAGAGAAAATCCTGCGGATTATGCCTTTTTGAGGCGAATCATCACATTTGTTCGGCGCATCCGCCGTCGATCAGTTCGGCGAGTCCCGCAATGGCGGCGGTTTCATCTGCGCCGTCGGCGATCAGCGTGACCGTCGTGCCCTTGACGATACCGAGAGAGAGAACGCCGAGCAGACTCTTCGCGTTGACGCGGCAATCGTCTTTTTCCAGCCAGATGGAACTGCGGAAAGAATTTGCTTTTTGAATAAAGAAAGTAGCAGGTCTGGCGTGAAGCCCAACACTGTTTGTTATCGTTACTTTCTGAGATACCATACGACTGCTCCTTAAGAGATAATCTACCTGCTACAGTATAGCAAACAAAAAGGCAAAAAGCAATAGATTTTTGAAATTAAATCCGAAAAAGGGGGGACTTCGGCAAAGGATTTGAAAATCGGCAATAAAATATCAAAAAACAGTCTTAATGTTTGCGGATAAGCACATTTGCCGTTGCTTCGTTCGCCTCGGATTGCAGGCGGGAGACCTCCATTCGGTTCTCAACGTCCCTTTCGTGATTGGAAATGGCAGTCGAACCGAGGGCGAAGGCCGTGAAAAACGGATAGAAATCGCAAAGATCGAAGAAGGGATAGCGGAACACGCCGAGCACCGCCACGGCGAAAACGGCGGCGGAACCGCAGAAAGCGGCGAAATTACGGGTTTTGAAACCGTACCGTTTGTTGTAACGGTGCAGGTGGAACGGGCGGATCAGAAGAATGAGGAACAGGACGGCGAAAGCCGTGACGCCCGTCGCGACGAGAAGCGGGAAAAACAGGGAATCGGAGCGGATGCCGTCCGGCAGACCCGCGAGGACGGAATCGACCGCTTCATTACCCACGCCGCAACCGAAAAGCGCGTATCGGCGCAGGATGCCGACGGTACCGGCGAGTGCCCCGACGTCGAAATCGAGGGCGGTATTTTTGAGAAGCGTTCCGACGAACGGAACATAGTGCGGCAGGATCAGAAGTGCCGGTACGGCGAGCACGACGGGGAAGAGGAAGAGCGACGTCGCTCTTTTCGGAGAAGCATAGATGCGCACGGTGAGCATGGCAGCCGCTGCGGCAAAGAGCGCAAAGAAATCAAGCGAAAAGGCGAGTGCGGTGACCGAAAAGAGCATCGCCGTGATATTGCATCCGAAGAAAAATCCCGAGGTCTTTTCCCGCATGAAATACAGGGATGCAAAGATCGCGCAGAGAAGATACACGGAGTAACTCTGCGTATCCGTCGCGTTTTTGAGGTAGTCCGCCGCCTGCATAACGACGGTATTGCGCAACACGAGATCCGGCATATTGCCGAGGACCGAGCGCAGAACGGTCAGTATCGACGCGGCGTAGGAGCCGACGACAAAAGAACCGAAGGCGCAGGACAAAAGACGCGGGTTGGTCAGAAGATTTCCGACGAGCGGACAAACGAGGATCAGACAGAAAAGAAGAAGTGAAGAGGTGAGAGCGCTTGCGGAATCCGAGAAAATGCCGCCGAGCAGTATGAGAACGCCGAAAAGGAGAAGTCCGACGTCATAGAAAGACAGATCGGCTTTCCGTCTGCCGCCGAGCAGCTTACGGAGATAAGCGAAAAGGCAGATGAGAATCAGGACGGAAAGTCCGTGCGTGCCGTACGGGAACAGCGGGAAGAACGGGAAAAGCAGAATGGAGAGGAAAAGCGGCATTTCCGGTGCGGAAACGGCGCAGAAGAGGATCATCAGTCCGAGCAGTGTCATGACCGAGATCAGCGGGGAGACGAAGAATCCGAAAGCGGAGAAGAGGAAGCCGAACGCCATGGAAAGCAGGAGCGGGATGCCCTTTGCCGTGTGCAGAGAGGTGTGCGGCAGACAGAAATAGTCGAAACTGATAAAACGGAAAAGGGGGACATCGACGGCGATCTTCCACAGCGGCTTGTCGGAAACGAAGAGCGGTATTGAGAGAATGACCAGGACGAAACCGCAGATCAGAGGATACAGGATGTTGGCCTCGGTCGTTTCGGCGTCAATGAGATATTTGAACAGCTGGGAGAAGACGGTAAAGGCGCCGAACGTCAGAAAAAACGCACCGTATATACGCATCGACGTGGAGCCGAGGACGTCCGACAACTTCGTCCGCCGTTTTTTCCGTCGTACCGGCAGGTGGAGATCCGGCGTCGGGAGATGGATATTCGGTTGTTTCACGGAATCGTTTTTCATAACTCCCTTTCCGCCGCCGTTTTGCTCACGCCCTGACGGTCAGCTTTTTTCTTTTTTGTTTTTCTTCGGTTTCGGCTTGAGCATCTCTTCGTATTCGGGATGCAGAAGCAAGAGATCGGGACGGCGTTCCCGCGTCACGGCGACGGCGGCTTCGAGACGGAATCTGTCCACTTTCGCGTGATCGCCCGAGAGGAGAACGGCGGGAACTTCCCGCCCGTGAAACACACGGGGGTGGGTGTATTGCGGATATTCGAGGATGCCGGAGGCGATGGATTCGCCTTGCCAGCATTCGTCGGAATCGAGCACGCCGGGCACGAGTCTGGCGACGGCGTCCGCGACGATGCAGGCGGGGAGTTCCCCTCCCGTCAGTACGTAGTCGCCGATCGAGATCTCTTCGTCCACGTATTCGTCGATGATGCGCTCGTCAATGCCTTCGTAATGCCCGCAGATGAAGATCAGATTGTCGTAGCCCACGAGTTCCTTCGCCACTTCATGCGTGAAGAGGCGGCCTTTCGGAGAAAGGTAGATCGTGCGGGTCTTGTTGCCCTGCGGTATGTCGGCTTTTGCCGCTTCCACGGCGTCGGCGATCGGCTGGCAGGTCAGAAGCATACCGACACCGCCGCCGTACGGGGTATCGTCCACGTTTCTGTGTTTGTCTTTGGAATATTCGCGGATATGGTGATAACGGATGTCGAGATACCCTGCGGCAATGCCGCGTCCGATGATGCTTTCGCCAAGGACGGCACGAACCATATCGGGAAACAGGGTGATGATATCAAACCGCATCGTCGGGGAACATCCCGGGGATCGGCGTTACGGTTATACCGAGTTCGGGATCGGCTTTCCTGATGAATACCGGCAGATCGGGGATGAGGACGTCGCCGTTTCCGGTATCGACAGTGAACATCCGCCCCTGCGGCACATCGTCGATCGACTTCACCGTGCCCAGCACACGCGAGGTGGCTGCGTCCCTGACGGGAAGCCCGATCATATCCGCAAGAAAGTAAGCACCGGGGCGAAGAGGGATGTCTTCCCTCTTTGCGTACAGAACGGTGCGGCAAAAAGCCACGGCTTCTTCCCTTGTCGTAACGTCCCCGATGCCGAGGATGACGAGATCGCCCGCTACGGTGGCGGAGGTGACCGCGTGTTCCGTATAATTGCCGTCGGAGGAGACGGTGAATACGCGTTTCAGTTTCGCCAGGACTTTGGGAGAGTCGCAGAATACTTCGGTTTTGAACAATCCGCGGACACCGTGCGCAGAGCGCGCCATGCCGCATTCCAAATAATCATTTTTCATACGTCTATTTTACCACGCGGGCGCGAAAAAGTCAACGGCGTCACTCTCCGTCTTTCGCTTTTTCCCTTTTTCTTTTGAAGTAAGCCGAAAGCATATCGCGGTTTTCGTCTTCAAAAACGCCGCCCTCGACTTCCACTTTGTGATTGAGAGGGATCTTTGAAAGATCGAGCAGCGAGCCGAAAGCGCCGAAGCGCACATCGCTGACGCCGAAAACGACGCGGGGAATGCGGGCGTTGATCACGGCACCCGCGCACATCACGCAGGGTTCCATCGTCACGTATAGCGTCGTGTCCGGCAGACGCCAGCCGTGCAGAACGCGGCAGGCCTCTTCGATGACGGAGATCTCGGCGTGACGCGTGGCGATCTTTTCGGTCTGCCGGGTGTTGTGGGCTTTGGCGATCACCTCGCCGCCGCGCACGATGATCGCCCCGACGGGCACCTCGTCCTCGGCTTCGGCTTCTTTCGCGAGCGCCATCGCCATTTTCATGTATTCACGGTCTTTATCGGTTATCATAGTCCCTCGTTTGCATAGTCTGATTGTTAAAGACGGCATTTTTCAGCGCCGGGAGAAAAGAAGCGTCCGTTTTTCGCAGGACGAAAAGGCACACGGTACCCAGGCAGAGCGCACCGGCAAAATACAGCAATGACGGGACGAGCATACCTTCGTAAGGATAAAAGAATACGGAGAAAAGATTGATGCCGAAATGAAAGATGACGGAGGGAAAAAGACTGTTTTCCTCCATATCCGCGAGGAAGAAGATCACCCCGGCGAGAAAGGCGTACAGAAAAGCGAACTTATCCGCGTGGACAAGGGCAAAGACGGTTGCCGACAGAAAGAGCGCGGTCAGATTTCCGTATGGCAGAAGAAACCGCAGGGGCAGATAGCGGAAGAGGAGCTCCTCACCGACGGCGGGCAAAACGGCGTAATAAAAGATCTGCCGAAAAAGACCGCCCTCAAGTTCCTGCGGCGGTTTTTCCACGCCGAAAAGGGCAAAAAACCCGACCGTCAGGAGCGATGCCGCGAGACAGACGGACAGAGAGGGAAAAAAGCAGAGTGCCGTCCGTTTCGCCGTCTTTTTCGTCGGCAGAAACCGGGGCGGTTCCCCTTTTTCCCCGAACAGGAAAAACGCGAAAACGGCGGCGCCGGAGGGAATAAGAAGCACCGCGAGATAAATGTACCAGACACCGATAAGCCCCGCGTCGGCGGTCAGAGAGATGCCGAAGAGAAAGAGCAGAACGGCAAAAAGATAGACGAGTACCGATTTTTTCATAGTAACTCCCGTTTATGAAAAAACCGAAGGACCGGTCGCGGCCCTTCGGTTTCCCTGTTGATGAAATCAGTTGCTCTTCCAACCGCCGAAAGGCGAAGTGTAGGAAACGCCCGGCGTGAGGAAGTAGATGGCAAGGACGGAAACCGCGAAAACGATTCCGACGATGATCGTGAGCTTGTAAAGCAGTTTGTCTTTGCTTCCGAGCTTGTCTTTGCCGTAATAGGTCTCGGTATTGCCGCCGACGATCGTGCTGGACAGACCGTCTTCTTTGGTCTTCTGAAGAAGAACGGCGACTACGAGAAACAGGGCGGACAGAAAAGATACGCCCATCAGAATATAGCGGATAACTTGAAGTGCAGTCATTTTTTTACCTCGGCACCGAGTGCCGTTTCCTTTCGGGGATATAATATCAGGATGATTGTATCATATCCTTTTACAAAATGCAAGGGTTTTTCAAAAATAAATCCGGATCCGGCTGATTTTATTCTTTCAGCGCGGCGCGCTTCTGCGCCTGGATGCGTTTTCTCTGTGCCATATCGAGGATCGTCTTGCGCAGACGGACGCTCTTCGGCGTGACCTCGATCAGCTCGTCGTCGGTGATGAATTCGATCGCTTCTTCGAGCGAAAGCTGGACCGGCGTGATGAGCGTCAGTTTTTCATCCGCACCGGAGGAGCGGACGGCGGTCAGATGCTTTTCCTTGCAGACGTTGACTTCGATGTCGTCGGGCTTCGGGTTCTCGCCGACGATCATGCCGGCGTAGACGGGCGTCGCCGGTCCGATGAAGAGGGGACCGCGGTCCTGCGACTGATAGAGTCCGTAGGTGGTGGAAGTACCGGTTTCGGAGGCGACGAGGGAGGAGGTGAAGCGTGTCTTGATCTCGCCGCGGAACGGCTCGTAGCCGGCGAAAAGCGTGGAGATGATGCCCTCTCCGCGGGTATCGGTCAGAAGTTCGCTTCTGTAGCCGAAAAGGCACCGCGTGGGTATCTTGTAGAAGAGTTTCTGACGGGATCCGTGCAGCTGGATATCGAGCAGCTCGCCTTTTCTCGCGCCGAGTTTTTCCATGACGGAGCCGACGTAAGCTTCCGGCACGTCGATGATGACGTCCTCGATCGGCTCGCATTTTTCGCCGTCGATCGTCTTATAAAGCACGCGCGGATTGGAGCAGCACAGCTCGTATCCTTCGCGGCGCATGGTCTCGATGAGGATGGAGAGGTGCATTTCGCCGCGCCCCGCGACCTTGAAACTGTCGGTGGTCTCGCCGTCCGTCACGCGCAGGGAAACGTCTTTCAGAAGTTCCTTATACAGACGGGCGCGCAGATGACGGGAGGTGACGTATTTGCCTTCCTTGCCGGCGAACGGGGAATCGTTGACCGAGAAGGTCATCTCCATCGTGGGCTCACCGACCTTGACGAATTCGAGGGGTTCGACTTTCTGGGGCGCACAGACGGTATCGCCGATCGCGATGTCTTCACAACCGGAGAAGCAGACGATGTCGCCGACTTCCGCCTGTTCGACCGGAACGCGCTTGAGACCGTCGAACTGATAGATCGAGACGACCTTGGAGGAACGGGATTTGCCCCCGTCGTGGTAGTTGCAGATTGCGATATTCTGTCCCGCCTTGAGAACGCCGCGCTCGATCCTGCCGATGCCGATCCTGCCGACGAAGTCGTTGTAGTCGATGGAGGACACGAGCAGTTGCAGAGGTTCTTCCGGTTCGCCCTCGGGAGCGGGCATATATTCGAGAATGGTATCGAGAAGAGGTTGCAGGTCTTTGCCCGGCTTGTGGGGATCGAAAGAAGAGGTGCCGGCACGCCCGGAGCAGAAGAGCATCGGGGAGTCAAGTTGCTCGTTGGTGGCGTTGAGCTCGAGGAGGAGCTCCAGCACTTCGTCGCCGATCTCATCCAGACGCGCGTCGGGACGGTCGATCTTGTTGACGACGACGATGACGCGGTGATTCATGGCGAGGGCTTTTTCCAGAACGAAACGGGTTTGAGGCATGGGGCCTTCCGCCGCGTCCACGAGAAGAATGACGCCGTTCACCATTTTCAGAATACGTTCGACTTCGCCGCCGAAATCCGCGTGACCGGGGGTATCGACGACGTTGATCTTCACGCCTTTGTAATGAATGGCGGTGTTTTTGGCGAGAATGGTGATGCCGCGCTCGCGCTCCAGATCGTTGGAGTCCATGACGCGGTCTTCCATCGCTTGGTTTTCGCGGTAGATACCGCCCTGACGGAGCATTTCGTCCACAAGGGTGGTTTTTCCGTGGTCAACGTGAGCGATGATGGCGATATTTCTTAAATCGTTGCGTTTCATAAAAACCTCTGTAATCTCAAATTTAACCCGCACATTATAGCACATCCGCGGGAAAAATGCAAGCCGTATTGCAAATTTCCGTCAGATTTCGAGCTTCGGGTTTTCAAAGGAAAATTTCTTCATGACGTCGATGAGCTCCACGACCGCTTCGGCGGGCATCGTGTTGTAGAGGGAGGCGCAAAGACCGCCGACGGGACCACCCGACAGATGATACAGACCGGCGGCTTCCGCGGTCTTCAGGAAGCGTTCGTCCATGCCGCGGTTTCCCGTCGTGAAAATGACGTTGCTGTAAGAGCGGTAGAGCTTGTCGATCGGCGTGATATAGTAAAGCTGTCCGTCGAGAAAATCGTAGAGCATACTGCTTTTGCGTTCGGTGCGTCGCTTGAATTCGTCAAGACCGCCGGCGTTTTTCATCCAGTTGATCGTCTGCGCCGCCGTGTTGAGGAGGAACGCCGAGGGGAGACCTATCTGGTTTTTCCGGTCGGAGAGCAGCGCGTAGTTCATCGAGCTCGGCGTGGTCGGCAGGGCGTTGCCGACGAGGTCGTCTCTGACGATGACGAGCGTCATGCCGTTGAGCGTGAGGTTGACTTCGCAGGACGCGAAGATCATTCCGAAAGCCGAGATATCGAACGGCTCGGAGAACAAAACCCCCGTCATATCCGCGACAAGCGGTACGTTGCCCGTGTCGGGCAGCTTGCGGAAACGGGTACCGAAGGACCGGTCATTATAGCAGATATAGACATAATCGGCATCGGGACGGATGTCCGAAGCGGAAATTGCGGGAACGGAAGAGAAGGGCGGCAGAGCCCCTCCGCTGGAGGCGGCGATCACGACGTCGCCGTATTTTTTTGCCTCCTCAAAAGCGGCTTTGGAAGCGGAACCCGTGATGATATAATCGGCGCGCCCGTTGGCGGAGAGCAGATTCTGCGGGATGGCGGCGTACTGATCGACGCCGTTTCCGTTGCAGAGAAGCACGAGGTAGTTCTCCGGCACGTTCAGAAAATCGCGGATCGCGTTCTGGACTTTTTTGTAGAGCGACGCGTAGGAGGGCGTCTTGACGACGGATTCGAGATTGTCTCCGAGACCCATCATCCCGAACCAATCTTTTTGCCATTTTTCGAGGACTTCCGCCGGCGGCGTCGATTGCTCCGCGCTGAAATTGTAGATCATATCCATCAGAGAAAACCCGCTTTCTTGCGACATTATTTCATCCTATTATTATAATCATCTCCGCACCGCTTGTCAAGAAAAGAAGCGGGATATCGTTCCGCCGCGTTTTTTAGGCAATGCATTTTCCTTTTGTCCGTTTTTTGACGTTCTCTCCGCCGCAAAGAAAAACACCCCGAAAATCGGGGCCGCGAAAAGATCCGCTCTCCGAGCGGAGTGGCGGTATTTGCCCTCGTCCGCCTTGCGGTCTTTGACGTCCGACACGGACGCCGAGGGCAATGTTCCGAACCGCCTACGGCAGTT
>JAZLLY010000041.1:0-24154 GCA_045598385.1 Eubacteriales bacterium
AGTAGCCCGCCGCCATCATCATGGCGCTGTCGTTGGCTTCCTTGAGGAAATGCCATTTTTTGATGCGCGTGTCCACAACGGCGCGTTTTTCGGCGTCGGTCAGTTTGTCATACCGCTGTTGGATCTCCAGCATTTCGAAGCTCTCGATCTCCACGCCGGTCTTGTTTTTCAGGGAAAGCCCGTCGAAGAGGGTGCCGTACAGATTCATATCGCGGTAGCCCGCCATACCGACTTTGTCGGAGAGAAGCAGACGGGCGGCGGAAGCCGCACGGCAATAGGAAGCGACGACATCCGACTTGGTCTTCAGTCCTATCACGTCGTAGACGTAACGGAAGCGGTAGCCGAGTCCCTCGAACGTAGCACGAAGACCGGACGTTCCCGCCTGATCGGCGGTCGTGACGATGCGATCTCCCTCGAACCATCCGCAAAGTCCCCAGAGGACCATGGGAAGATGGCGGTAATGCTCCGTGATCTTGACAACGGCGTGCGTCGGGATCCATCCGGCAACGCAGAGGACGAGAGCGTCCATATCCACGCCTTCCAGTTTTTTGAGAGCGTCCGCGATCTGAGTTTCCTCATAATCGTCGGCAACGGGGTACACGGGGTAAACGTCCAGTCCCTCTTTCTTCAACGCTTCTGCCGCGGCAGAGCATCTGCGGACGATAACGTCGACCGGCGTGTTGACTTCGCCGAAACCGATAAAACCGATTTTTGACATAAGATTCTCCTTTTGGTGTATATTTTTATTCTTATCTTTTTAATTTTTCGGGGTGTTCAGAAGGTCGTCAAGGGCTTTGAAAGCACGGTACGCATCCCCGTAATCGGTACCCGACGGCCGATAGACTTTTTTGGGCTTCGTAAACTGTTCGGCGGCTTTTTCGATGGAGGGAAACGCCCCGATGCCGACGGCGGCAAGGAGCGCGGTGCCGAGCGCCGCCGTCTCACTCTCCGTCACGGTGGTGAGTTCTTTTCCCGTCACGTCGGCTTTCATCTGCGCCCAGAGCGGACTTTGCGCGCCGCCGCCCGTGATACGGATTTCTCTCACGGACTCGGCTCCGATATACTCCAGATCCTCCCGGAGCACGAAAGCGATGGCTTCCATGATGGCTCTGGCAAAATGCCCTCTCGTATGCGAGAGCGTCACCCCGGTGAAGGTCGCCGTGGCGTCGGGATTGTATTTCGGCATCGTGGAGCCGGTGAAGTACGGAAGCATCGTCATTCCCTCGCATCCGGCGGGGATCTTCTCCGCCAGCGTATCGAGATCGCGGAAAGAAAAATCCTCCGCCAGGTTGTTTTTGAACCATTTGAGCGCCATACCGGCGGTCGAAGACCAGAGAATGCGGCAGTACTTGCCGTCAATGGCGTGGATATGGCAGGGGATGATACTGCCCTCCACGTAGTCGGGGACGGTGTCGGTCATGGCACAGATCGCCATGATGGTTCCCGTCATTTCGCTCAGGCGCGTCGAGTCGGTCACACCGACGCCGAGGGTGCCGGCGATCTGATCCAGAGCCCCCGTCACGACGGGGATGTCCCGGTACGTGCCGATTTTTTCGCCCGAACGGTAAAGCGTCGGGAGCATATTTTCGCGGATGCCGATGAAGTCAAGCATCGGCTGCCACCACGTTTTGTTGACGATATCATAATAGATCGTCGAGGACTGGATCGTCGGCTCGGTGGCGAAAACGCCGGTGAGACGGTAAAGGATCCAGTCTTCGAGAAGAAAGATCTTTTCGGTCTTGCGGAAGATTTCGGGGCGGTGGTTTTTGAACCACAGAAGTTTGGACGCCGGCCAACCGGCGGTGATCTCCGCCTGCCCCGTCACCTCGTACACCTGTCGGTTTCCGAACGCATCGCGGATCGCTTCCGCCTCTTCCGTCGCGCGGTTATCCAGCCAGACGACGGCGGGCGCGAGGGGGGTTCCGTCGCGGTCGGTCAGAATCATGGTCTCACCCTGGGTATCCACCGAAATGGCGTCCACGGTGCCGACCTCACGGATCAGCCGATCCACGGCGTCCCGGCAGAGGGTGACGTAACGCTCGGCGTCAAACTCGATAAAGCCCGTCGCCGCGTCGGTGTCGAGAATATAGTCCTCGGTCACGAGCGCCAGGCGGTTTCCGTCTTCGTCGAAGACGGCGGCTTTGAGAGAGGTGGTACCGATATCCATTCCGAGAAAGTGTTTTTTCATATCATTTTTTCCTTCTGAAGTTTCCGATGATCTCCTGCACGGGAGAGATCAGAACGAAAGTTTTATCGTACTGTTTGAGAATGTTTTTGAAATCGACGATCTGATGCGAATTCACGACACAGAGGAGTACGCGGCGTTTTTCACCGCTGTAAGAGCCCGTGGCTTCCATTTCCGTCGCGCTGTGATGGAGCGTGCGGAAAATATCCTCTTTGATCTCTTCGGTATGTTGCGAGATGATCATGAACTGCGTGGCGCGCAGATCCCCCGCCATCATCCGCGAGGCGATGAAGTTGCCGATGAAACTGTAAAGCAGGCAAAGGCAAACGGGCTTCCAATTGTGCGTCAGGACACCCGCGACTTCTTCCGTATATACGAAATACGAAGTCATCGCCACGACGGCGTTGATGGAAAACGAGATCCAGAAGAAATTGAACTGGGGCGCTCTTTTGTTGACGTACTTGGAGATGAAATCGACCCCGCCCGTCGAGGAAGAAAGGCGGAAATTGACGCCGTAGATCACACCGTTGACGATGCCGCCGAGCAGACAGGGAAAGATCGTGTCCACGCCGCCCGCGTCGTAAGCGAAAGGTTGTAAAAACGCCGCGTCCCGCAGCAAATTGTAAAACAGGGACATGGCAACGACGTAAACGGAGGAACGGACGGCGAAGCGGCGTTCGATCTTGAAAAAGGCGAAAATGCAGAGCGGAACGTTGGCAAACAGCGTAAAACTGCCGATGCTGAATCCCGTCTTATACTGGATCATGGTGGCGATACCGGAAAGACCGCCGGGGGCAAAGTCGTTCGGCACAATGAAAAGACAGTAGGCGAACGCCGATAACAGCGCCGTCAGAAGAATGAGGGTGTACGGCAGGACCCATTCGTGTATGATTTTTTTCGGATATTCGTTCATAATACGTTCCTCGTTTCGGTAAGGTCGTCGGTTTACTCGGAATCTTTGAGTTTCCGATGGGCAAAAGCACCGATCGCCATCGGAATACAGGTCAGCGCGGCGGCGGCCGCCAGAACGACGTAAAGCGTCGCAAAATCGTTCTGCCCCATGAATCTGCCGGCGAGCAGACTGGCGAGCGAAGCGCCGAAACAACTGACGGCGTTCACCCATCCGCCGCTCACGTCGGCGGACAAGTATTCGCGGTACGCGAAAGGCGCAAAACCCGCCGCGACGTTCGTGATACTGAACGCCAGCGAAGACATACATACGAGAATGATAAAGAAAGGAACGAACGGCATTTGCACGAACGCGATGAGAAGAGAAAGCCCCGCCAGCAGGATCAGCTGATAAATGTTGAGAAGACAGAAGTTCTCCTGCCATCTGACGAGGATCTTCGTGATCCCGACGGAAAGCGCGGACGCCGTCATCATGATGCCGACGAGAAGATAGGAATACGACGCGTCGATCCCGTATTCGGACTCAAAGATCTTCGGCGTCCAGTCGGAGACGATATGTTTGGCACCGACGCAGATGAGCGCCGTGAAACAGAAAGACGAAAGAAGCACGAAATACGCCGCCGTCGGCTTGCGGACACGGACGGCGATCCCGCCGTCTTGCTCCGTGATCTTCGGCAATTTTTCCAGCGCGCGGTATAAGAAGAACCAGGCGACGGCGGCAACCGCCATCAGAAACGACGAAACGTAGAACAGCCACCGCCAGTCGGCAACGCCCGCAAAAAGCGCCGCGAAAACGTAAAGGGCAAGTTGTGCCGTCGGCATGACGGCGCTCATCGCCGATCCCGCCTTCGTGAGTTCTTCTTTCGGCAGAAAGGAGGAAAGAACACCCATCGAGGAGACGTAAAGAACGGCGTGGAACAACCCGTTGACCGCCCAGAGCCATTTGGCGTACGTCAGAGGGAGGACCGCCACGCCGAACGTGAAGACCGTAACGGCGACGATCGAGTAAAAAACGACGTGCTTCGGCGAGATCTTCTTTGACACGAACGTGTAAAGCATCTGACCGACGGCATAGGTCAGAAAGAGGTAGGTCGTGGCGAGTGACGCCTCGTCCGCCGCGTTCGCAAACCCTGCCGCGAGAAAGGATCTTTCAATATCCTTGATCACCGTTCCGTAGGAAAAACGCCCCATGAAAACGGCGAAGTTTATGAAAAAGATCAGAGTGACGTAAAGACCGTACTTCTTCTCGGGTACGGTTTCTTCTTTGACAGGCATGACGTTGTTTTCAGTCCTCTTTGAACATACCGCGAATGGCGTCGAGCGCGTCGCGGACGAGAATATCGCCGCCCTCGTGACCGACGTTTCCGCTGGCTACGTAGGCGGAATAGTGACCGGCTTTTTCCGCTTTTTCGGTCGGAAGATAGCCGCCGTCGCCGCAGGAAAGCTGGATCAGGAAGGTCTGCTTTGCGTCGCTGCGGGCGCGGATGATGTTGGCGTAATGATGAAACAGTTCAAACGGCGAGGTCGCAAACGCGACATCGTCAAAACGCAGATAATGGACTTCGGAAGAATAGTATTCTCTCGTTTCCTGCTCGTAATAGCGTTCGATATCGCCGAGATGGACGTAAACTTCGGCGGAATCTATATAGTTGACTTTTTTCTTGCCGCGGAAGAACGCACGCATACCCGCTTCGGCGTCGGCAAACTGCTTCGGCGTGACGCGGCGGAGCGGAAGATCCAGGGTCTTCACTTCGTGCTTCATCACGGCGTCGGTGCGGATCTCCGTCACGTCTTCGAGCGCGGCTTCGATCTCGTTCGCGATACGGCGGCCTGCCACCCACGTGCCCTTGATATCGAACATGGAGGGATCGGCGCGGCGGGGTTTCGGATCGTTGCGGATGACGTTCGGATCCTTGATCGGTGTCTCCGGCTCCACCCAACGGATCAGATCGCGGGGGCAGAGGTCGCCGGCAGGCGCGCAGAGCGCGAGGACCTTGAGATCCTCACCGTATTTGCGGCGGAGCAGGATCTTCACTTTTCCCCAATAGTCGGAAGAAATGATCGTGCGCTGTTCGAGGATCTGCGCGGGGCAGGATACGTTCGCGACAACGCCGGTAAGTTTATTATTTTCATCGTAGGTAAAGAGCATTTCAATGCCGGAATCGGTGCCGTCTTCCAGTTCGGTGAAAGAAGCGGTGTCCACGTCGCCCCACATCTTCGCGGTGCCGTCGGAATAGCAGGCGCGGCGCGCCATACCGATGGCGGCTCTGCCGAATCCGTGGGCGTACCCGGCGGGTTTTCTGTCGTTCCAGGCGAGCGTGACGACCTCGGCAAGTTTATCGGCAAGATAGTAGAGCGATTTGATGGGATCCTGCGCCTCTTTGTCGGAATCCTCCGGCACGTATTCGCAGGTTTCATCCATATACGGTTGCAGTTTCCGGCTGATGGCGACGACGGAATCACAGCCGCCCTCAAGAGAGGCCACAAGGTAAGAATTGTGGGTATGGATAGCGGCGGCGATGATTTTTTTGCTGTCAAACCCCGGGATGTTGACTTTCTCTCTCGCGAGTTTGACCATATCGGGATAAATGCCGACGAGGTCGCAGGAGACGATGACCGCCTGCTCCCCGTCCGCGTCGATGGCGAGCGCCGTCATGGTGATCGGGGTTTCCACCTCGTTCGTTACTCTTTCATAAAATTCGCCGGCAAGGGCGATCTTGTTTTCGGGCGTGATATCGACTTCCGCCCAACCGAACTGAACTTTGCTCATATTGCCTCCATAAAGGATTACAAATAATACGTGCGACATCGGCGCACGTTCGCGTAAATTATAACACACGCACGAGGGAAAGTCAACCGCTTTGCGCATTTTCTTCAAAATGATTTTTCCCCTGTTTTGGTTTATATTTTGGTTAATAATCCCTCCTTTTCCAACATTTCTGCATTGACGGAAAAACCGCGATTTGGTAAACTGTTCTTGTCAATTCCGTTACATAAGGAGGTAAAATTCATGAAATCAGGCAAAAAAACGAGATTCCGCAGAATCCTCGCCCTTCCGCTTTTTTCGGTGCTTCTGTTTATGCTCTTCGCTTTCCCCATCGCCGCGGCGGGGAGCGGGATCACCGAGATCGTGATCGGTGACAAAAATCCCGCACACTACGGGACGGTGAAGATCCGCTACGGGGATCAGACGCTCACGGGGCTTCTGATCGCCAATACGACCTACGTACCGCTTCGGGCGTTCGGCGAAAACGTTCTCGGCGCCAAGGTTACATACGACAGGCCAAACCGTAAACTCACCGTGACCCGGCAGGGACTGACGCTCGCCGTCACGGACGGCTGTTATTATACGGAAGCCAACGGTCGGTATCTATACGCCGCTACCCCCGCCGTCATCATGAACGACGGCAGGATGTACATTCCCGTCCGCGTCGCCGCCAAGGCCTGCGGGCTTTCGGTCGGTTGGTCGGGTGCTTCCCGCACCGCGACGCTCTCCGGCAAGTTTTCCTTTCTTCAGAGCGGCAGTACCTACTACGACGCGGGAGAGGTCTATTGGCTCTCCCGGATCATCAGCGCAGAAGCGCGCGGCGAACCGCTGACAGGACAGATCGCCGTCGGGCGCGTCGTACTCAACCGCGTGGCGTCCCCGCTTTATCCGAACACCGTTTACGGTGTGATTTTCGACCGCCTGTACGGCGTTCAGTTCACCCCCGTTGCCGACGGCAGCATCTACGCTTCTCCCACCGCGTCCTCCGTGATCGCGGCGAAAATCGCCCTCGAAGGTGACGTTCTGACCGAACCGGTCCTGTTTTTCATGGAGCCGAGAAAATCCGTTTCCCGCTGGATCCAAAACAACCGCGCCTACGCGTACACGATCGGGCATCACGACTTTTATTACTGAAAAGCGCCCCGCCTCTTGCAATACCGTCCCTTATGGTGTATAATGGAAACGTATTTCAGGAAAGAAGGCGAAACTATGTTTTACACAATGAAAGTCGCGGGGCTGACGCGTGAACTCCCCATCTGCCCCATCAACGAAAATCTGCAGATCGGCGCTTTCATCATGTTCGGCGATACCGAACTGACCGAAGCGTGCGCCAAAGAACTGCTGGCGAAAGCACCCGAACACGACGTTCTGCTCACCGCCGAGTCCAAAGGCATTCCTCTCGTCTGCTCCATGTGCCGTCTGTCGGGCAAAAACCGCTATATCCTGGCGAGAAAGTCCGTCAAGCTCTACATGAAAGACGTTCTCAAATGCGAGGTCCAGTCCATCACGACCGCCGCCCGTCAGACTCTTTACATTGACGGCGACGACGCCGCTTTCATGAAAGGAAAGCGCGTCCTGATCGTGGACGACGTCATCAGCACGGGAGAATCCCTCCGCTCGATGGAAGCGCTCGTCAATCTTGCCGGCGGACAGATCGTCGGAAGAATGTCCGTTCTCGCCGAGGGCGATGCCATCGGCAGAACCGATATCACCTATCTTTCGCCGTTGCCGCTCTTTGACGGCAAGGGCAACCCTCTGGCGTAAAAATCCACCGCGTACGGCGATATACCACCCCACGGGGTGAGTAAATCAACAAAAAAGAGCAACGGTTTTCCGTTGCTCTTTCGTTTTTTCAGGAAACGGTCCCTTTTGGTTCAAGAAGCAGATCCTTTCGTCGGTAAAGAAGATACAAAGCCGCCGATCCAAGAAGCAAAACGGCAGAATAACGAAGAACGAAGGAACCGTAGATCCGGGGAGCGGCGACCGTAGCGGCGGCAAACGCAGCGTAGAGCAAAAGCAGACGAAAAAACGGAAACCGGAACGTTCGCGCCGTCTTTTTGAGCGAAAGAAAATGGGAAAAACAGAGGAGAAGATAGGATACGGGGGTCAGAATCGCCGCCGCCGACAGTCCGTAACGCGGTACGAAATACAGGAACCCGGCGGCAGAGAGCAGCGTGACGGGGATCGTCGCCGCCGAGAGCCGCCATGTCTTTTCATAATACAACTCGATCCCTGCTTCGACGTTATAGAGAAAAAGCGGAAAAACCGAAAGCGACAGGATCCCGACGAAATCGAGCGCCGCCCCGTAACTCTCGGGGGCGAGAATCGCCACCGCTTCCGGTGCTGTCAGCGTGACGGACAGACAAACGGCACCGACCGCGAACGCGAGAGTATTTGTCATCTTTCCGATCTCTTTCTTTTCTCCCGCCGCCGTTTTTCGCAAAAGCCACGGCTGATAGGAAGACTGGATACCGACCGTGAGAAAGCAGGGGACCATCCCGATACTGTACGCAAGTCCGTAAACCGAAAGTTCGGCGGTGCCGAGATACTTTCCTACCGAAAGTCTGCCGATTCCCGTCAAAAAGCACAGACAGAGCGCGTGCGGAAAAAGCGGCAGGGAATACCGGCAAAGAAACCCCCATACGTCGGGGGAAAACGAGATTTTTTTGTTTTTATAGAGAAAAAACGACGCCGCGATTCCCACAAAAAGCGTCACGATCGCCGTCGAAACGACCCGCGCCTCGGCGCGGAGGAGATCCGCGCGGATCAGAAGAACGGTAAAAAGCAAAGAAAAAAACGTCACGGACAAGGTCGTTACGGCATACCGCAGAGGATGACTGTAATATCGACAAAAAGCCGACGAAACCGACAAAAGCGCGTCCCCGAGGACTTCCGCAAACAGGAAAAACAGAAGGGGCGCCGGAAGCCCGAGAAACGACGAAACCGTCCCCCGTGCGGCAAAAAACAAGAGAAAAACACTCAAAAACGGAAGAAGGATGAGAAGAGACGCCGAGAATAAAAAGGTCGGTGCCTTTTCCCTTCCCCATTTCTGCAATCCCCTGTAAAGCCCGGATCCCGCAAGATCCAATGTGCAAAGTACGGTAAAGACACCCACCCAGGAAGCGTATAATGTGTAAACACCGTACTCGGCGGGGGAGAGCAGCCGCGTGATCAAGGGAGTAAACACGACGAGCATCAGTTTTGCGACGAGAGAAACGGCGGTAAAGCCGAAAGACGCCAAAACCGGCAAACGAACGGATGACCGCCATCCGGCGATCTTTTTTACGAGCGGAAGAGACATACGAACTCCGTTTTTGAGTTAGTATGGATCATCCTCCGTATTCTATACAAAATGCCTTTTGCAAATCTTTGTTTGCAAAAGGCAGATTTTATGCCGCTTGTTTCGTTTCGGACTTCACTTCGTCCGCTGCGTCAAGCATATTTTCAATAAAGATCCCGTAGCCGACTTTGGGATCGGAGATCAGAACGTGCGTTACGGCGCCGACGATCTTTCCGTCCTGAATAATAGGAGAGCCGGACATACCTCTCACGATTCCGCCGGTCAGGGAGAAAAGCGTCTTATCCGTCACGGTAACGGTAAAGCATTTGGATCCTTTCTCATCGGGATGAATATCCGAGATCGAGACGGTATAGGCAGCTTTTTCTCCGTTTTTTACCGTTGAAAGGATCGTCGCCTCCCCCTCTTTCAGTTCTTCTCGTTTTCCGACGGGGATCGCCTCGCCGCTTACGGCGGTACGGATCGTTCCGAACACCCCGCGCTCGTCGTTTTTATAAAGCGTTCCCACGGATTCGCTTTTGAGAACGCCGTGCAGCTCTCCGGGTTGCCCAACCTCACCTTTTTTCACGCCGCCGAGGATGACTTCGGTGACGTCTCCCGAACACAAAGGGATGGGATCCCCGGTGTCTGGATCGGAGATGGCGTGTCCGAGACCGCCGAAAAGTCCGGTATCCGTGTCGATAAACGTGACCGTCCCGATTCCGGCGGCACCGTCGCGAAGCGCGATACCGATGCGGTAATTGCCCTCCTCACCGAAGAGCGGAACGTCAAAAGTATAGGTTTTTCCTCCGCGCGAGACGGTGACCGGGAGAGGATTTTGCGCGTTTTGCATTTTCTCCCGCACGTCTTTCGACGAATGGACTGCACTTCCGTCGATCGAAAGGATCCTGTCCCCGGTCATGAGGGGAAACGAGGGATCCTGCGCCAGGGCTTCCGCGTTATCCGCGACGACGACTTCACCGCTCCCGATCCGGACGCCGAACACGTCGCCGCCGGGGATGAGAAGTTTTGTTTTTTCCGTTGTTTCGTTAGCCGTCTCTTCTTCTCCGAAAAGAAGATCGTAAAAGCGCGAGGCAACTTTCACGTCACCGCTGATCACGGGAACGGCGTCTTCTTGTGCGTATGTGGTCGTACCGCAGAGAGAAAAGACGCAGAGAAACGTCATCGTTATGGCGGCACAGCGTGCTTTGAATGTTGTTTTCATGGGGTTCCTTTCAAGCGGCAAATATGCCACAAAGAAAGTTTTTCCCGCGTTTTGCAAAGTATGATTAGCAAATTATGCCTTTCAGAAGATTTTATCAATCAAATCTTCCGCTTTTTCCGGATCTGAAAACACGCCGTAAACCACGGTTTTTCCGTATTGGGAAAGAAAACTACCGGGGTCGCGTCCCGCCGCTCTTTCCATAGAAAGGATGAGATTGATCCTTTGCATCGCCGCTTCGCAGAGGGCGAGAGCATCCGAATAAGTCTCCCCGACGAGAGCGCCGCATTCATCCACGCCGTCGAGCGTTTCACCGAGAAACACCGCAAAATCCGAAAGTCCCTCCGGGCGTTCTCCGTAAAGGGCGACGAACATAGTCTCTGACACGTACCCCTCTTCTTCCTCCCCGCAGGACGTCGAATAAACGCCGCCGACTTTCCCGTATGCTTCGGCAAAAGCCGTCATTCTGTCCATAGCGGTCTGTTTTTTTCCGCAGGAAGAAAAGAGAAGACATATCACGAAGAGAATACATATTCTTCTTTTCATAAAAAATCACCTCGCACCAATTTATGCGGGGTGATTTTCTTGTTATGCCGTTTTGATCGCGGAAATAGGTATCGGCGGCCACCCGCTTTTCCGCGTTTTTTCTCCGTTTACCGGCACGACGGTAGGGCACGCGGAGAGTTTTTGCGTTATTTATGACCCTCGCTCAGAAGATCCTGCTTGATCTTCCAGAGTTTTTCGGAAAGATCCACGTAGTAGCGGTGCGGGTTTTCAAAGCGTTTCACTTCGTCCCAAAGCGTCATGATCTGCGCCTTTGCGTACGCTCTTATCTCTTCGATATCGGGACAGTCGTAAACGAGTTCGCCGTTTTTGAAGATCGGCACGAGCAGTTCCTTTGCCTCGTAATCCACGCAGACTTTTCTTTTCCAGGTCGCGACGGGATCGAAGAGCTCAAGCGGCCGGCTTTCGTCGATGACCTCGTCGTAAACGCACATAAGATCCGCCGTCGCCGTTCCGGTCTCTTTGTCGAAAATGCGGTAAACTTTTTTGAAATGCGGGTTCGTGATCTTCTCGGGATTCTCCGAGATCTTGATCTTCGGGATAATCCTGCCGCCCTCTTCTTTGGCGACGAGTTTATATACACCCCCGAATACGGGGTCGGATTTCGCGGTGATCAGACGCTCGCCGACGCCGAAAGAATCGATCTTCGCGCCCTGAAGAATGATATCGCGGATGATGTTTTCATCGAGGGAATTGGAAATGACGATCTTACACTGCGGGAAGCCGGCTTCATCCAGCATTTTTCTCGCCTTTTTGGTCAGATACGTGATGTCGCCGGAATCGATGCGGATGCCGAAATTCTCGATTCCCATCGGCACGAGGACGTCACGGAACGCACGGATGGCGTTCGGAACGCCGCTGCGCAAAACGTCGTAGGTGTCCACGAGCAGCGTCGCGCTGTGCGGATAGATTTTACAGTAGGAAACGAACGCGTCGTATTCGTCGTCAAACATCTGCACCCAGGAGTGCGCCATCGTCCCGGTCGCGGGGATCCCGTATTCACGGTTCGAGAGGGTGCAGGCGGTCGCGGCGCATCCGCCGATATAAGCCGCCCTGGCACCGAGGACCGCGCCGTCCGCGCCCTGGGCACGTCGGGAGCCGAATTCCGCCACGGGTCTGCCCTGCGCCGCACGCACGATGCGGTTGGCTTTCGTGGCGATCAGGGACTGGTGATTGAGCGCGAGAAGCACGAACGTCTCGATGAACTGTGCCTGGATCGACGGCGCTCTGACCGTCATGATCGGCTCGCCGGGGAAGATCGGCGTCCCCTCGGGGACGGCGTAAATATCGCCGGTGAAGCGGAACGTCGAAAGATAGGAGAGAAAATCCTCCGAAAAGATCTTCTTTTCGCGGAGAAAGGCAATATCCTCCTTTGAAAAATGAAGCTCGCGGATATATTCTATGACCTGCTCAAGTCCCGCCGCGACGGCAAAACCGCCGCCATCGGGGATGGTGCGGAAGAAAACGTCGAAATAGGCGATCTCGTCGCCTTTTCCGAGTTCGTAATATCCGTTCGCCATCGTCAGTTCGTAAAAATCGCAAAGGAGTGTGTTGTTCATATTACCCTCACAAAGAAAGTTTCATATCGCCGTCTTTGACCCATCCGAGTTTCCGGAAGAGAAGATCGAAAGCCAAAGACAGGACGGCAGGCAGGAAGAGACAGACGGTGAGTACGCCGAAGACCGCCGTCACGGAGAAATCCGCTTCGGAAAGCACGGCGAGCGGTCCGACGAGACCGCAGGTGCCCATACCGGCGGAAACACCGGAACAGGTAAGACCGAAAAGGCAGGTGGAAACGGGACCGACGACCGCCGCCGCCAGCGTCGGAGCCAGCCAGATCTTCGGATTTTTTTCGATATTGCCCATCTGGAGCATGGACGTCCCGAGCCCCTGGGCGACGAGTCCCTCCCACTTGTTTTCCCGGAACGAGATCACGGCAAAACCTACCATTTGGGCACAGCATCCCGCCACGGCGGCGCCTCCGGCAATGCCGGTGATACCGATCATCGCGCAGATCGCGGCAGAACTGATCGGCAACGTCAGAATGACGCCGACGACCACCGCGAGGATGATACCCATAAAGAAAGGATGCGTTTCGGTCGAGATCTTGATGAACTCGCCGAGATAGTAAAGAAGATACGCGATCGGCCGGCAAATGCCCTCGGCGAGAAGTACGCCGACACCGATCGTGACGAGCGGTGTCACGAGAATGTCGATCTTCGTTTCCTTGGAAACGAGTTTTCCGATTTCCACCGCGAGAATGGCACAAATGAACACGCCGAGCGGTCCCGCCGTCCACACCTTTGCGGGATCGTCGATCACGGTCCCGAGATTGTTGGCGCAGAGCCCGACGGCACCCGCCGAGAAGAGCACGAGGGGCGGGGCTTTCAAGGCGTAAGCGATCGAAAGACCGAGGACGGCACCCGTCGCGTTTGACGCAAAAGAACTCATATCGGCAAAGGGCGAAAAAGGAATATACTTTGCCAGCGTGCCGAAGATCGTCCCCATCAGAAGAGAGGCGAAAAGTCCGAGCGCCATGCTGCTCATCGCGTCGATAAAATAGACTTTCGGCGAGAGCGTTACGCCCTTTTTATCGGCAAAAACTTTGCATTTTTCAAAAAAGTTGCTAACTTTTATTTTCATTTTACTGTCTCTTTTCAAAATCCAGATAATCCTGGAGAATGATCTGCGCCGATAGCGTATCCACGCTGTCTTTGCGTTTCTTTCCGTACGTCTCGGTCGCGCCGAGATAGCGGTACGCCGCCATCGTGGTCATGCGCTCGTCGTACGTCACAACGGGAATCTCTGTTTTTTCTCCCAGCAACGTGATAAATGCCCGGACGGTCTTCGCCCGTTCTCCCTCGGTGCCGTCCATGTTTTTGGGGAGTCCGACGACGATCTTTTTGCAACCGCGTGCCGCGGCTTCCGAGGCAACGAGTGCCGCCGTATGATCCATCCCTCCCGGGCGTACCGTGGCGATCCCCGTCGCGAGCGTGCCCGACAGGTCGCTCTCGGCGAGCCCCGTCCTCACGTCTCCGTAATCGACGCCGAGGTATTTTCCGTGTTCGGTGCTCATACGCTTTCTCCTATCGTAAAGGTGACGGAAAACTTTTCGCCCGCCTCGTAAATAAAATCGGTGAAATAAACGGTTTTTCCGTCCGGTTCCTGTCCATAGACCGTCATGCGGCGTTCGGAAGAAACGACGGGCACGGTCCCTTTGTCATCCCGAAGAGCAACGGATGCGCCACCCGCCTCGAGGACGGCGGCGCCGTCTTTCACTTTCGGTTCCGTGACCGAAACGAAACGCTCCCGTACCTGAGTCTTTTCTTTGGTGAAGGCAAATTCGTCTTTCACGGTCAGAACGCCGTTTTTCCGGTCGAATCGGACGTCGCGGAAGACTTTCTGACAGAAATCCAGATCGTAAACGGGGGCTAAATCGCCGCGTATCCCGTCTTTTGTGACGGAAACGCCGCTCGCCGCGTACACGGTCTCGCACTCGCCGACTTTCTTTTTCCCGTGCTTTTGCAGTTGTCCGTCGATCATGGGCACGCTGTGCCCGCGGGAAGAACATTCCACGTATTCGTAGCGTTCCTTCCCGAAATACTGTTTGGAATAATTGCCGCAGCCGCTGTCCCAGAAAAACGGTTTTCCGTTTTTACAGATCGCGAAGTGACCGACGTCGTCGTGATTGTGCGTCTCATCGTTGTTCCCCATCTTCGCCATGACGGAAAGTCCGGTGTCCGCCGTCGCGATGTACCATGACGCGGCGGCGTAAGGGTAACACGTCCCCCGGTTGTCCGTTTCTTCCGGGAACGGCAGATCCGCCCAAAGAAAATTACGTACGGCGTCGGGGAAGCGCTCCGCGCCATCACAGCGAAAACCGTCGGCGATCGCGCTTTTTTCCACGCGGGGCAGATCGGGATAGCGTTTTCCGATATAATTCATCATGCCGCGCCGCAGGTGGATCATCCCTTCGGCGTCCGAGAACGGCAGGCAAAGTCCGTGGCCGAACAGGCAGGACGCGGGGAATGCCGAGATGTTTTTGATCTTCGGATCGTCGAAAAGATCCACCGCACCCCCGGTGCGGCGTTTCAGAACGTCCGCAAAGAACATATAGTAGCCGAAGCCGTACATCCAGTACGCCATGCCCTCCTGGCAAACGCCGTCGTCGGTATAGCCCCGCAGAAAATATTTCATCGTATCAAAAAGCGGATACAAAAGGTCGGCGAGTTTTTCGTCGTCCTCTTCGAGGTAAAGTGCCGCCATGCCGACCGAGCCGGCGCAGACCGCCGCCCAGTTGCATTTCGTGCGCTTCCACCAGAAATCACGCACCCCCTCGGCGTACAGAGCATCGAAAATGCGTTCTTTTACGCAATGCCTGACTCTCGCTTTCAGGATGCCCGGTATTTTATCGCCGAGAAGATAAACGATCTCCGCAAGATCGCCCGCCGTCTGCGAGGCGAAAAGATCGACCGTGAAGCCGTCCGTCTCCAGGCGCGTCAGCGATTTTCCGAACAGATGAGCGGGCAATGCCCAGGAATATTCGTTGAGGATCGCCCACATCGTGTCGAAAAGAGGGGGATAATACTCTTCTTGCTCAAAAAGCCACGCCATGAGGAAAAACGCCGTCATCCGGTGACGGGGCAAAAAATAGCCGCTCACCTCACCGTACTCGAACGCGTCTCTGTCGCCGTCGGTGTCGAAACGGATGAAATCCGAAAACGTCGGCGCGACGAGGGGTTTGTCCTTTTGCGCTTCGGCAAAAGCAAAAAGTTCCCGTCTCATCTTTTCAAGGGCGGGATTTTCCCTCGCGTTTTTCTTTTCTTCCTCGGTATATTGGATAAAGTGCCGTTCGCCGTTTTTCAGACAGGCGAGGAACTCTTCTTTCGTCAGATCAAACATACTACCTCACTCGACGGTGAACGTAAACACCGTCCTGAAATGTTTTTGCGCCGGGTAACGGAAGTCGGTGAAATAAACCGGCGCGCCGTCCGCGGGCTGCCCGTAAGTCGTGATCCTCTTTTCTTCGGAGAGGACCGGGGTATTTCCCCCCTCGTCTTTCACCGTGATCTTCACGCCGTCTTTTTCAATGACGGCACCGCCGTCGATCAGAACGGGCGGAAAGACCGATACGAACCGCTCCACGACCTCAATGCCGTCTTCGGTGAATTCGTAGGTATCGGAAAGGGCAAAGTCCCCGGACGCGGTATCAAAGCGCAGTTCGCGCAGGCATTTTTCAAGATAGGGAAGATCGTAAACGGGGGCGATATCGCAGGACAAACCGTCCTCCGTCACGCGGGTATCGCGGGCGGCGTAGGGGATCTCGCCGTCTTCCGTCTTTTTCTTTCCGTGCTTTTGCAGATTGCCGCCGATGATCGGCACGCTGTGCCCGCGGGAAGAACTCTCGACGAACTCGTAGCGCCAGGTATCGGTCAGATACTGCTTGCAGTAGATGCCGGCGCCGATGTCCCAGAACAAGGGTACGCCGTGCTGACAGACGGCAAAATTGCCGATATCGTCGTGATTATGCGTCTCGGCGTTGTTGCCGGCTTTCGCCATGAACGTAACGCCGCTTCCGGCGCGGGCGATATACCACTCGGCACCGGGGTACGGTGCGACGAAGGGCGGATAATCCGCCTCGGAAAACTCACGCCCGCACCAGAGAAAATCACGCACGTCGAGCGCAAAACGCTCGGAAGAATAATTATCAAACCGGTTTTTTATCATATCCCCGGACGGCAAAGGCAGATCCGGGAAACGGCGCGAGAGATAATTCATCATGCCGGGACGAACCTTGGCAAATTTCCAGGCGTCGGAAAACGGCAGGGAAAGCCCGCCCTCGTAGAGACAAGAGACGGGAAAGGCCGCGATCTTTTTTACTTTCGGATCGTCGAGCAGGTCGATCCGCCCGCCCGTGCGTTTCTTCAAAACGTCGGCAAACATCATGAAATAACCGAATCCGTAGGTCCAGTAACCGATGCCCTCGTGGCATACGCCGTCGTCGGAAAAGCCGCGAAGAAAACAAGCCATCGTGTCGGTCACGCTCTTCAGGACCCCGGCAAGTTTATATTCGTCGTCGCAGAGATACATCGCCGCCGCGCCGACGTTGCCGCCGCAGACCGCCGCCCAGTTGCATTTCGTCTTCTGCCACCAGAATTCGCGGGGGTTCTCGCCGTACAGAACGTCGAAAACGCGGACGCCTATCTCCCGTTTCACGCGGGCTTTGAGAAGCGGATGCAGTTTCTCCCCGAGAAGATACAGGATCTCGGCAAGATCCTGCGCCGCCATCGAGGCGTAAAGATCGACGGTAAAACCGTCGGTTTCCAGCCGCGTCAGGGATCTTCCGAACATATGCGCGGGGAGCGCCCAGGAATATTCGTTGAGTACCGCCCACATCGTATCCTGCAAAGGGGTGAGATACTCGTCCTTTTCGTAGAGATAGACCATGAGGAAGAACGCCGCCAGACGGTGACGCGTGAGAAAGTAGCCGGAGGTGCGGTCGTCCTCAAACGCGTCTCTGTCTCCGTCGGTGTCAAAACGGACGAACTGACGAAACGTCGGGGTAATATCCGGCTTTTCCCTTTCCGCTTCGGCAAACGCGAAAAGTTCGAGACGCATTTTTTCGTTCCCGGGGAACGACGCGGCATATTTTCTCTCTTCTTCGGTGAAAAGTGCAAAATCGCGTCTGCCCTCTTTCAGGCACGCCGCTATTTCTTCTTTCGTGAAAGTATTCACAGTTTTTCCTCCAAAGCGGATTCTTCCGATTATACTTATTTTTTATTATACACGGGGCGCGCGGGAAAATCAATGACCGCCGGTCAGTTTTGTGCATTCTTTCCAAAAATAAGCGACGGGATTGCGCTTTTTGGCGCACAAACGGGAATTCCTCGGAAGAAATCGCGCTTTCTCCTTGTTTTTCTCTTCCGTTATGATATAATAGAGTAAAATGGGGTGAAAGTGGTTTATGCAAAAGAATAAAGTGACACAAGCCGTTACGGCGCTTTATACTTTCGAGATGATCTCGCAATCGCTTTTTACCCTCGTTCTGCCCGTCGGGATCGGGTTCGGCGCCGCTTATTTTCTTACCCGCCGATTTGATTTTCCCGACTGGATCTACGTGCCCTTTCTTCTTGCCGGCACGTTTCTCGGTCTGTATTCGATGATCTCTTACATCCTGACCGTGAGCCGGCAGATGGAAGCCCTCGAAAAGCAGGCACACGAAAAAGAAAAAACGAAAGGAAGTGGCAAGGATGGAAAATAAGCACCCCGTTCTGTTCTCCGTCGGTCTTCTGACGGTCCTGGAACTTCTCGCCGGTGCGCTGACCGTCTTGGTTTTCGCGCTTTTCCATGCGGACGTCCCGCGCGTCTGTCACGGTGTCGGACTCGGCATCGCCGTCACGCTCCTCAATTTCGTTTTGCTTTCCGTCCTCACACAGAGAGCCGTTGACGCGGCGCTGCTCGGCTTTGAGGGGAAAGAGCACACCGAAGAAGAGATCGCGGCGTTCACCGCGCAGAACGAATCGGCGATCAAAGCGAAACTCGCCGCGTCGCAGCTCTTCCGCTACGCTCTGATGTTCGGCGCGCTTTTGCTCTCTTATTTTCTCGACGGATATTTTCTCGTCTATGCGACGCTCGTTCCGTTCCTTTTGTTCCGTCCGCTCCTGATAGCGGCGAATATGATCGGAGAGAAGGTGACAAAACATGGGGGATCTTGACCTCGGCCACGGCGCGAAAGTCTATTGGCATCTTCTTCTGTTCGACGGAAAGATTGATATTCCCATCACGCAGACGATGATCTCGCTTCTCGCCGTAACCGTCTTTCTCATCACGGTCTCGTTCTTTATCTCGAAAAATCTCAAAAAGCGTCCCGGACGTTTTCAGGTGTTGGTGGAAAAAGGCATCGGCATTTTTTCCGACCTCGTGGAATCCACGATGGGCAAGCACAATATGAAATACGCGCCGTATATCCTGACGCTGTTTCTCTCGTCGGTCTGCGGCTCCCTCATCGGGACGCTCCAGATCTTCCGCTCCACGACGGCGGACGTCATGGTCACGATGGGCTGGGCACTCGTCACGACGGGGCTCTGCTGGTATGAAAGCATCAGGAGCAACGGCTTTTTCGGCTGGCTCAAGGGCTATACCGAGCCCGTCGTCGTCATGACACCCATGAATATCATCGGGGAGATCGCGCAGCCGGTCTCGATGGCATTCCGTCATTTCGGAAACGTCACCGCGGGAAACATCCTGATGGGACTCGTGTACGCCGCGCTCGCCGGGGTGACGCACCTGCTCTTCTCGTGGCTTCCCGAACGTATCCTCGCCTGCATCCCGCCGATCTTCGACATCGGTATCCCGGCGTTTCTGTCGATCTATTTCGACTTCTTCTCGGGATTCGTCCAGGCGTTCGTCTTCTCTCTTCTGACGATGATTTACGTCGGAGCGGCAAGCCCGCCGCCCGTCACGCCGGCAGAAGAGAAACCCCTAACCGCTGAAAATTAAAAAATATATAACTCGGAGGAATCTATCATGGAATTGCCAGAAGCAATCGTAGCCGGCGCCAGAGCGCTCGGCGCAGGTATTTGTATGGGTATCGGAGCCATCGGCCCCGGCATCGGCGAAGGAACCGCCGTCAGTAAAGCACTCGAAGGTATGGCGCGCCAGCCCGAGGCGGCAGGTCTTCTCCGTACCAACATGATCCTCGGTTGCGCGATCGCGGAAACGACCGGTATCTACTCCCTCATCATCTCCTTCCTTCTGATTTTCGTAAAGATCAAATAATTCCAAAAGGAAAAAGGTATGGAATTTATCAAGGCGACTGAAGAGTTCGAGGAACTCATCGGTACGAACTTCTGGACGATGATCTTCGCCTGGGTGAACCTTCTCATCCTCTATCTTTTTCTGCGCAAGCTGCTCTACAATCCGGTCAAAAATATGATCGACAGCCGGCAGAAAGAGATCGACGATATGTACGCCGGCGCCGCGGAAAAAGAAAAGCAGGCGCAGGCGGACAAAGAGGCCTACGCGGAAAAACTCCGCGTCGCCGCCGAAGAAAGCGAAAGCATCAAACGGCAGGCGCAAAGGGAAGCCCTCCTGAAAGAAGAACAGATCCTGAAAGAAGCGGAAGCCGGTGCGCGCCGCATCAGAGAACGTGCCGAAGAAGAGATCGAACGCGAAAAAAAGCGTGCGCTGAACGAAATCAAAGACGAAGTATCGGATATGGCGGTCGAGATCGCCTCCTCCCTCATCGGCAGAGACGTCAGACCGGAGGAACACCGTGACATGATCGACGATTTCATCAGCCGTATGGATGAAAAGTCATGAAAATGGATCCCAAAGAATACGGGCAGGCGCTGTTTTTATTGACGGAAGAATCCGGCATATCCGACAGAGTCTCGGCGGAACTGTCCGTGGTCAGACAAGTGCTGAATGAGAATCCCGATTACAGGAAAATACTCGATACCCCTGCGATCCCGACGGAAGAAAAATGCGGACTCCTTGACGCCGCGTTTGCGGCCGTCCACCCCTATCTTCTCAATTTTCTGAAGATCGTGGCGGAACGCCGTTCTTTCTGCCTTTTCGACGCGGCAGCGGCGTCTTTTTCCGCTTGCTTCGACGAATCCCGCGGGATCGAAAGAGTCGAGGCGGTCACCGCCGTCCCTCTCACGGAAAAGCAGGCGGCAAGGATGACGGAAAAACTCGAAAAAATGCTCGGAAAAACCGTGCTGCTCCGCAATACGACGGACCCCGGCGTGCTCGGCGGTGTCTGCCTGCGGACCTCGACGACGCAGACCGATGCGACGCTCCGCTCGCGGCTCGAGGCATTGGAAACGGCTATCCGAAAAACCATAGTGTAAAGTTGGTGAGAATATGCAAGCAAAACCGGATGACATCAGCAAGATCATCAAAGAGCAGATCAAACATTATAAAGACAAGACCGAGGAAGACGAGATCGGTTACGTGATCTCGGTCGGCGACAGTATCGCCAAGGTCCACGGTCTCGACAAATGCCGCGCCAACGAACTGATCACGTTCGCCAACGGTACTTACGGCATGGCTCTGAACCTGGAAGAAAACGAGGTCAGCGCCGTGCTTCTCGGCTCCGACGTCGGTATTACGGAGGGCAGTATCGTCAAACGGACGGGGCGCGTCGTGTCCGTTCCCGTCGGGGAAGGACTGATCGGCAGAGTCGTCAACGCCCTCGGCGAACCCATCGACGGCAAAGGCCCCGTCGTTTCGGCGGAATACCGTCCGATCGAGCGCAAGGCCGCCGGCATCATTGAAAGAAAATCGGTCAGCGTCCCTCTCGAAACGGGTATCAAGGCGATCGACTCCATGATCCCCATCGGCAGAGGACAGCGCGAACTCATCATCGGCGACCGGGGCACGGGAAAAACCGTGATCGCCACCGATACCATCATCAACCAAAAAGGCAAGAACGTGATCTGTATCTACGTCGCCATCGGTCAGAAACAATCGACCGTCACGGGCGTCGTGGATACTCTCTATAAAAACGGCGCGATGGACTACACGTTCGTCGTCGCGGCGACGGCGTCCGAGACGGCACCGCTCCAGTATATGGCGCCTTACGCGGGCTGTACCATGGGTGAATATTTCATGGACCGCGGCAAGGACGTGCTCATCATCTACGACGATCTGTCGAAGCACGCCGTGGCGTACCGCGCCCTGTCGCTTCTGATCCGGCGTCCGCCGGGCCGTGAGGCATACCCCGGGGACGTGTTCTATCTTCACTCCCGTCTGCTCGAAAGAGCGGCGCGTCTTTCCCCCGAAGCCGGCGGCGGTTCCCTGACGGCGCTCCCGATCATCGAGACGCAGGCAGGCGACGTCTCCGCCTATATCCCGACCAACGTGATCTCCATCACCGACGGACAGATCTTCCTCGAAACGGAACTGTTCCACGCCGGTGTCCGTCCCGCCGTCAACCCCGGTATTTCCGTCTCCCGTGTCGGCGGTAACGCCCAGATCAAGGCGATGAAGAAAGTGTCGGGCACGCTGAAACTTCTCTATTCGCAATACCGCGAGTTGCAGGGCTTCGCCCAGTTCGGCTCCGATCTCGACGCCGATACCAAGGCGCGGCTGGCGCAGGGCGAGCGGATCGTGGAGGTCCTGAAACAGGATAAAAACGCCCCCGTTCCCGTCGAACTGCAGATCGCCGTCATCTACGCCGCCGTCAACGGACTTCTGTCCGACGTGGAAGTCGAAGACGTCAGACGCTTTGAAGAATATCTCTTCGAATATCTGACGGCGACGCAGGACGAACTGCTCGCCTCCATCCGCGAAACGGGTACGCTGACGGACGAAACCACGGAAAACCTCCGCGGCGCGATCGAAAAAGCGAAAACCAAATTTCTCGGAAAAGAAGAATAAGTCAGAATAAATTGAAGAAAAAGAAAGGACGAAGAGCATGGCAAGCGCATCCATGAACGATATCAAAGCCCGCATCAAAAGCGTGACGGGCACGATGCAGATCACCAAAGCCATGGAACTGGTCGCGACCTCCAAGCTCCGGCGCGCAAAGGAACGTGCCGAAGCCGTCAAGCCGTACCTTTCCGCCGTGACGGACGCCATGCGGCACGTCCTTTCCTCTTCCGACGCGAAAAACTCCCCCTGGGCGAAAGAGAGGGACGGACACCGTCTTCTCCTCATCGTCGTCGCCGGGGACCGAGGTCTCGCCGGCGGATTCAACAGCAACGTGTTCCGCCTCGCCGCCTCTCTGTCCGCCGGGTATGAAACGACGGTGCTTCCCATCGGGCACCGCGCACTCGAATATTACCGCCACAGAAACGTCCCGCTGTTTTCCGAAGACTACGCCACGGCGTCGGCGCTGGGTGTCGGCGACTGTTTCTCTGCGGCGCGGCTCTGCGCGGAGGCGTTCCGGGCGGAGACTTTCGACCGCGTGGCGGTCGTTTACACGAAATTCGCCTCCATGATGACACAGATCCCCTCGTCCCTTGCGCTTCTCCCTCTGCCCGTCCCGGACGGGGAGGAAAACGAGCCGCTTTCGGACTGTGAAGACACGGACGAGATGCTCGCGGCGCTTTCCTGTGACTATCTCGGCGGGCTTTTGTCCTGCGCGGTGGCGGAATCCCTCGCCTCCGAATCCGGCGCCAGACGCGCGGCGATGAACGCGGCGAACAAGAACGCCGAAGAAATGCTCGACAACCTGACCTTGCGTTACAACCAGGCGCGCCAGGCGGTCATTACCCAGGAAATTACAGAAATCGTTTCCGGCGCGGAAGCGCTTTAAGATAAGAAAGGAAAAAGGATGAATACTAATATCGGAAAAGTGGTACAGATCATCGGACCCGTCCTCGATATTCGCTTCCCGAACGGTCATCTTCCCGATCTGCTCAACGCCATTGAGATCGAGCACGAGGGACAAAAGGTGGTGTGCGAAGTCGCGAGCCAGCTCGGTGACGACGTCGTCCGCTGTATCGCCATGTCCTCGACGGACGGTATGTCCCGCGGCATGGAAGCCGTGGACACGGGTGCCGGGATCAAAGTCCCCGTCGGCCCCGAAACGCTCGGCCGTATGTTCAATCTTCTGGGCGACGCGATCGACAATCAGCCGAACCCCGAAACCAAAGAAAAATGGTGTATCCACCGCGATCCGCCCCCCTACGCGGAGCAGGAGGGTACCTCGCAGATCCTCGAGACGGGTATCAAGGTCGTGGACCTCATCTCCCCCTACGCCAAGGGCGGAAAGATCGGTCTTTTCGGCGGCGCCGGCGTCGGCAAAACCGTCCTCATCATGGAGCTTATCAACAATATCGCCAAACAGCACGGCGGTATCTCCGTCTTCACGGGCGTCGGCGAACGCACCCGTGAGGGAAACGATCTCTATCACGAAATGAAAGAATCCGGGGTTCTTCAGAAGACCGCGCTCGTGTACGGTCAGATGAACGAGCCGCCCGGAGCGAGAATGAGAGTCGGACTCTCCGGTCTGACGATGGCGGAATACTTCCGCGACCGCGAGGGACAGGACGTCCTGCTCTACATCGACAATATTTTCCGCTTTACCCAGGCGGGCTCGGAGGTCTCGGCTCTGCTCGGCAGAATGCCCTCCGCCGTCGGTTATCAGCCGACGCTCGCCACCGAAATGGGCGCGCTCCAGGAGCGTATCACCTCGACCAAGCGCGGCTCCATCACCTCGGTGCAGGCGGTTTACGCCCCGGCGGACGCCCTGCCCGCCCCGGCACCGGCGTCGACCTT
>JAZLLY010000042.1:0-56860 GCA_045598385.1 Eubacteriales bacterium
GCTTTTGTAACGGAAAAAGATTTCCCGGACGATTTCCGCTTCCTGCGGATTGACCGTCCATTTTTTATTGACGATATCATAGCCGAGCAAATGATAGCCGCCGATAAAGTTGCCCTTCAATAAACTCTCTTTGATGCCGCGTTTCGTCTTTTGCGACAGTTCGGCGGAATAGTATTCCGCCATACTTTCGAGGACGCCTTCGATGAGGATACCGCTTGCGTCCTCGGAAATGTTCTCTTTGGCGGAGAGAACACGCACGCCGTTCTTTTTCAGTTTGGCTTTGTAGTTCGCGCTGTCGTAGCGGTTGCGAGCAAAACGATCCAACTGATAAACGAGAACGAAATCAAAGGTCTTCTTCCGGCTGTCGTCGATCATTCGCAAAAACTCCGGACGCTTGTCGGTCGTTCCCGTCAAAGCCCGGTCGACGTATTCTTCCACGACGATCAGATCGTGACGCTTGGCGTAGTCGTAACATTCCCGCAACTGTCCCTCTATGGACTGCTCGGTTTGGTTGTGAGAACTGAATCTCGCGTAGATGACAGCTCGTTTGCCCATAATGCTCTCCTTGTCTGAATGACCTCGGCAGGGGACGCGGTGTTCACGTCCCCGCCTTGTCTTGCGTAATCCGAAAAGAACCCCGCAAGGATCGCTCCCGCGACCTCGCACGTCTCTTGGGATAATCTGAATTCATTCCGGGTACTCTCACCCGTTTGCAGATCGACTGCAATGTAGTTTTCTTTTTCTGTAATTGTTTTTCCTTGTTGGAGTTCGCTTCCTTCGTGGTATTCCGGCGCATCGTCGGTGTCGCTCTTTCAAAAGCAAGGAAGAAGGAACGATCTTTTTTACTTTGATTCCGACGAAAAGAAATCGTCGTAGCCATCACGTCGCAACGCGCCCTTTTGTCAGCCCTTTTCCGTTCCGAAAACGGGCACGACTTTACAGGCGGTTGCTCCTCTTCCCAAAAAATCTTTTGCAAGCAAAATCTTTTTCGGGAGCCCTATTGTTTGGCTAACTCTGTATCGTGTTCGGCGGCATCGTCGATGAGGGCTTTATATCCCGCCTCGATCAGTTGCACTTTGGTGTAGCCGTACTTTGTGAGAAACTCGTTGATCTCCTCGGCAAACTTACGATCCACGCTCGTGCCCCAAACCATACTCTTGGCTTTTCTTTCTTCCTTGTGCTTGTCCTCGTATCTCTTCTGAATAACCTTCGTAGGTGTTCTCATATCTTTTTCTCCGTGATAAATACAAATCGTATCAATACGATACACTATTTTCACGCGTTTGTCAAGAGTTTTTGAGAAAATATTTGGAGACAGACAAGACTTTTATATTTGCTATGAATTTTGTGAAAAGCTGATCCCTCAGCGCATAGGCATCCCCCCTCACATAATAGCCACGAGGAAGAGAAAATCGAAGCCCCCATTTTTCAAGAAACGCAAAAAGGCATCCGTCCGACGAGAAACAGATGCCTGAAAAGATATTTTTGAAAATGAATATATATGTGAATAATACGGGTGCTCAATTCAAAAAAACACGCGTTTTGAAACGCCCAAATCCCACTGAAACTTTGCCACAAACAGGGCAAAACCGATGCAGGTTAAGAAAATTGCCACAAACGGCAATTTTGACGAGCTATGCTCTTGCAACACGGGATACCCGGTTCGGTTTTGCTATGATCGTGCACGTTGATCTTTGGTGTAAATAAGTTTTTCATTATTTTGTTCATCATTTTGTTCATCATTTTGTTCAAATCGGTTGACTAATAGAATAAATTGTGGTATACTATCATCAAGAATAATGAAAAACGCTCGGAGGTTCTTATGTTCTTTAGTGAAAGCGAAACCGCGGAATTGAAATCCATATACGTGGATGACGTCAAAAAAGAAATTGTCGCGTTTGCCAACACGCATGGCGGAACACTTTATATTGGAGTCGAAGATAACGGTACCGTGTGCGGTGTTGAGAACACTGACGCGGTAATTCAACGGATCATGAATACTGCGCGGGATTCGATCAAACCGGATGTTACTTTGTTTATGCATACGGAAACGATAATTGTCGATGGGAAAAATGTGGTCGCCGTTGAAGTACAATGCGGTGCGCATCGCCCGTATTACCTCGGTGCGAAAGGGCTTCGTCCGGAAGGCGTCTATGTTCGTCAGGGAACGTCCTCGGTTCCTGCGTCCGATACGGCGATCCGGCAGATGATCAAAGAAACCGACGGCGACAATTACGAGGATATGCGTTCGCTCGAACAGGAACTGACTTTTGAGAAACTCACGGCGGAGTTTACAAAACGCGGGTTGCAACTCGGCGAATCGCAGATGAAAACGCTCGGTCTCATTGACCGTGACGGGCTTTACTCCAATCTTGCGCTTCTGCTTTCCGATCAGTGCCCGCATATCATCAAAGCGGCAACCTTTGCAGGAACGAATCAAGAGAATTTTCAGGATCGCAGAGAGTTCACCGGCTCACTCCTCAAACAACTCGAGGACGCATACGCTTATCTTGATATGCGAAACAAAAATTCAGCCACCTTTGAGGGCCTTCTGCGGATTGATCACAAGGATTATCCCGATACTGCCATTCGTGAATCACTCTTAAATGCCATCATCCACCGTGATTACGCCGTCTCGGCAAGTACATTGCTCAGCGTGTATTCCGATCGTATCGAACTGATCTCGGTCGGTGGTCTTGCAGGTGGAATATCCTATGACGATATGATGCTCGGCGTCTCTTTCTGCCGGAACGCGAAACTCGCCAACATTTTCTATCGTATGGATCTGATCGAAGCATATGGAACCGGAATGAAAAAAATAATGTCTTCTTACGATGGTTTTACCGTGAAACCCGAAGTAACGGTTTCCTCCGGTGCCTTCAAGTTCATGCTTCCGAGCCAAACAGCAGTTCCGCAAGTGGCGGTAACTCCGCAAACAAAAACGAAATCAAAAGAAGCTGAAAAACGCGAAGCAATCGTTCTTTCCATTCTCTCTGACCGTCAACCGCATCCCCGCGCGGAGATTGAAAAAGCCCTCGGCGTTTCTACCTCTACCACGCGCAGAGTTTTGCAGAAGTTGATGGATGACGGAAAGATCGCAACGAATGACGGAGCGCGAAAAAATGCTCTGTATACAATTTCGAGGAAAGAAAACCATGCTCTTCGGCGAAAAAGCCGGAGTTTGATGTGATTTTGGGCGCGATAAAAGCGTTAGAAGCTGAAAATTAACAATATCGGAGGAAACGAATAATGGCGAAGAAAGAAGTTGCAACAGATTTATGGGTTCACGATCTTCTTGTTCAAGCAAATATTACGCTTGATGCCCAAGGTTCAACAGTAAAGGAATTGGACGATGCGCTTAAAACAGCGTCGAAGAGAGGAACCGGCAAAGTCGGATTTCCCGAATACTGCGGAATTGTAAAGGATTTTGTCATTTTGATTGAGGACAAAGCCAACCTTTCAAACCACCTCGTCGAAGCAAACGGCGCAATAGCCGATGATACAAAGTCCGTTGCTGATTATGCTATGAACGGAGCTTTGTTCTACGGGCGTCATTTGGCAAAGACTACGACATATAAGAAGTTTATATGCCTTGGTATTTCAGGTGACGAAAAGCATCACAGAATTACGCCCATCTTTGTTGACGAGCGAGGAAATTATAAAGTTCTCTCTGAAGTCGAAAGTTTCATTTCCTTCAATGAAGACAATATCGAAGAATACTATGTGAAAGAAATCCTCAATGAAAAAACCGATAAAGAAAAAGAACTTGCCGACATCCTGAGAGATGCCGCAACATTGCACGAGGATTTACGCAATTACGGTAATCTACAGGATCAACAAAAGCCACTTGTTGTTTCGGGCATTTTGCTTGCTCTGAATGAAAAGAAGGAAGCACTTATTGGTATGTTGACCGGCGACGATATGAACACAGACGGTCAGATAATCTATAAGACAATCGAAACCGCTTTGAAACGTGCCAATGTTGCGCCAGAGGTCAAGAGAGATAAAATTTTACATCAGTTCAGCGTTATTCAAGATACGGCTATTCTGAATACCGTAAATGAAACTTTGAAAGAAACGCCACTGAAATATTACACGAAGTTCCTATATAACAATATTTTCAGAGCGATCAAATATACCGATACATCGGAAGATTATCTTGGACGTTTCTATGGAGAGTTTATGCACTATTCCGGCGGAGACGGACAAACTCTCGGAATCGTTCTTACACCGAAGCATATTACGGAATTGTTTTGCGATCTACTCGATTTGAAGCCGACCGATGTTGTGTTTGATCCCACCTGTGGGACAGGCGGTTTCTTGGTTGCCGCCATGCACAAAATGCTTGCAAAAGCCACAAACGATAATCAAAAAGCACAAATTAGAAAAAATCAGCTTCATGGTATTGAATTGCAACCGCATATGTTCACGATTGCAACGACGAATATGATTCTCCGTGGCGACGGCAAATCCAATCTGTTAAATACCGATTTCTTCGGTGAATCTGCCGGAAAGCTCCAACTGATCGGAGCAACGGTTGGTATGATGAACCCTCCTTACAGCCAAGGATCAAAAAAGAATCCGACACTGTATGAGATTTCTTTCGTTGAGCATTTATTGGATTCTCTTGCTCCGGACGGACGTTGTGCTGTTATTGTTCCGCAGTCAACTTTTACAGGCAAAACAAAGGACGAGCAAGAATATAAAAATAGCATTATGAAAAAACACACTTTGGAAGGTGTTATTACCTTGAACAAGGATACCTTCTATGGTGTTGGTGTTATGCCGTGTATTGCTGTATTTACCGCTCATCAGCCGCATCCAACCGATAAGGTTTGCAAGTTCATAAACTTTGAGGATGATGGCTTCAAGGTGTTCCCGCATCTCGGATTGCTCGAAACTGAGTCTGCCAAAGACAAAAAGCAGCATCTTCTTGATGTTTGGTTTGGCAGAGTGCAGGCAGAAACAAAGTTCTGTGTAGAATCCACCGTCGAAGCTGAAGATGAATGGTTACATAGTTTTTATTACTTTAATGATGAAATCCCGACCGATGCAGACTTTGATAAAACTATTGGAGATTACCTGTCCTTCGAGTTCTCGATGATTATGCAAGGACGGCAGTATCTATTTGAAAGTAAGGGTAAAGATGATGCTGAGTCTTAATGATAGAGAATGGAAAGCCTTTTCAATGGGTGAAATTTTTGATATAGAAAGGGGTGAGTCATTATATATACAAGACACCTCTACGGGCGATACACCCTATATCAGTGCCACCGCAAATAAAAATGGCATTTCATCTTATATTGATACATCAAATCGAAACGGCAATATGATTTCTGTTGCATATGACGGTGCTGTATGCAGTTCATTTTTTCAGCCACATGCTTGGTTTGCAAGCGAAAAGGTTGTGTCGATAGTTTTATATAACGGGCGTGAACTTAATCAGGCTTTGGCCAACTTTATTTGCTATACTATTTACCATCAGCGCGGAAAGTATAGTTATGGGTACAAGTTTAGTGTCAATAAACGAATGAAAAAACAGTCGATTATACTCCCAATAGATGCTAATGGAAACCCCGACTATGATTTTATGGAAGCTTATGTCAAAGAGCAAGAGCGGACCAAAGTTGATTTATATGCACAATATTGTAAAGACAGCTTAAAGAAATTGGGAAAACAGATCGGAATCTGCGATATTTCACAGAAAGAATGGCACGAGTTTTTCGTAGATGATATTTTCACTATTGATTCCGGCAAACGGTTAGAAAGCTATAATATGACCGCAGGAAGCAGACCTTTCATCGGTGCAACAGATTCAGGAAACGGCGTTACCAATTATATTTCAAATGAAAATGAATCCCTTGACAGTAATGTCTTAGGTGTGAACTATAACGGGAATGGAATGGTAATCAGTTTCTATCATCCGTATGAGTGCTTGTTTTCGGACGACGTAAAAAGATTCCATTTGAAAAATCATCCCGATAATAAATATGTTTTGCTGTTTTTCAAGACTTTAATTTTACAGCAGAAAGCAAAATACAATTATGGGTACAAGTTTAATGCCACCAGAATGAAGCGGCAGAAAATCATGCTTCCCGTTACCGAGACCGGCGAACCCGATTATGCTTATATGGAGCAGTATGCCAAAAATATGATGATACGAAAGTATCAGCAGTATTTGGATTATTACGAGGCACCCTATAGCGAACAATCGAGATAACGAAGAGCAAAGGAGGAAGAATATGGGGAGTCGTTTTTGCGAAGCCCACAAAATATCAAAGCAATTCGACGATGCTACGCTTGACAAAGACGTAATGAAGCTAAAAGAATTAGTCAGTCAAGTTGAAGCGAAAATAGAAAACCATGATATTTATTATCGGGTCGCAATGTACTATTCTTTGGCAACGGCTACGTCTGAAATATTCAAGCTTGAGCATCCAGATTCATCGTTAGTCGATAAAGACATTCTTCAAAAAGAGCTTTTTTATTACCGAAAAGCATTAGATTTGTTTCTCGCGGATGAGTTGCGTTGTAAGGAAATTGATAGCGAAATGATATCCTTAATAGCCGCAATATATACCAATTACGGAAACACCTTGGAAGCGTGCGGAAGAAAAATATCCGCCATCGAACAGTATTATAAAGCTTTGGAAATCTATCCTTCTTTTGCAATGGCATATGGAAATTTGGGACTGGCATATATGCACTTTGCAATGTTTATGCCGCAAAATAAAGGCTTTACCCGGGATTGTTTAAATCATTATGCTTATCAAATGTTAACTGCCGCAATTGATAGCTCTGACCCCAATATTCATAGTGAAGCCAAGGTTTATTATTTCGGACATTTGGCGCTCTTTGACGCTGATTATCGCGAATATCTGAAAAAGGACATTGTATTTCCAAAAGCTCGACGCATGACCAAAGCGGAGAAAAACTATCGCGAATGGTGCATGGAAAATCGTTTGTTTTTAACACCGTTAAATGATTTACCCGTTAAAGACTTAACCCTTGCTGAAGATGATTTATCGTTGCCGGCAATTCTTACGCCTGTTGATTCCGGAATTCCTGTAATAATCGGGATGTTTAATCAGCTAAAACAAGAATATGTGTCTGCAAGATATACATATTACGATACGTTAAACTATACTGCCAACCCGCATTTTTCGGACAAGCATACCTCAATTGCTGAAACTTTAGAGTATGCGCAGTTTTCGCTTCGTATTGAAAAACTTAAATATGCGTTTAAAACATTATTTGGCATTTTGGATAAAATTGCCTTTTTCTTGAACGAATATTATGAGTTAGGCATTAAACTTCAAGATGTTGATTTTAAAAGTATTTGGCAGTCACAAAAGTTTGGGAAAAACGGATACGAATATCAAAACACATTAGATATATCAGGTAATTTCGCATCATCTTCTCTTTATTGGATTCAAAGAGAATTTGAGAAAACAAATGAACCATATGCAAGCCATGAATTTGTCAGATTAAAAGAAATCAGAAATTCTTTGGAACATCGATATACAATTATTACGATGTTCACGAAAGATGTAAATGATATCACCCAAAACAGTATCGCTACCTATATATCTGAAACGGAGCTGTACGATTTAACTTTTTCTTTATTGAAACTTGTTAGAGAAGCTATAATATGTTTGTCCCTTTGTGTAAGCGTAGAAGAAGAGAAAAAGATAGAGGAGCAGTCAGCCGATTTTTGCCCGACGATAGAAATACATACTGTTGATGATAAGTTTAAGGTTTGAGATTGCGTAAGAATTTAATGTGGGATTAATAAATTTGTTTTTATCGAAAAGACGACTTAGTTTTTTCAGCTTGTGCAAAAGAGCCGGTAGATGTCGCTTCCCTTGTTCTTTATCATTCAGTTTTCGTTAGTTCAAACAAACATGCAAAAGTGCAACCAAACAAATAAAAAGAGGTATGCGTCTGCATGCCTCTTTTTATTTGCTCGACTACGTCGAGGGCGGGATTTGAGTCTCGACCTTCGGGTGAGACCGACGAGCGGGGCTCGTTGGGTGAGCAAGAAAAAACACGCCGGTGGCTTGTTTTTTTCGACGCGACCACCGCCGAGCAAGGAGAATTGCGCGCAGATTTACTCTGCACGCAAGGCGACTATGCAAACGGTGCGGCGGCGCAGCCGATAACCCGAGGTCGTGGGTGAACGAGGCAAAAACCTCTCGGAGAGCGGTTTTTGCCGAAGCGAAGAGCCCAAAGCAAGGAATCGCAGGAGCGAGCCGGTGAGCGACGAGATGACTATGCGACGGCTCGGTGAACGAGGCGAAAAACTTTCTGTGAACGTTTTTCGCCGACGTGAGCCGCACAAAGCAAGGAGTCACAGGGAGCGAGCCTGCAAACGACCGAGACGACTATGCGACTGCGGAGGGCAATGAAAATCCCTCTCGCTGCGGCTCGGTCACGCTCGGGCTCTAATGCCCACCGGGCATTATTCACTCCCCTCGCGCCGCTACGCTACTCCGCAACCAAAAAATTCCCATGGACGCAAGTTCACGGGAATTTTTTACTTATTACTTCTTCACTATTCACTTTTCCCTAATCTCGTCCACGGGAACTTTTTGAAAGTAAGAAGTAATAGTGAAGAGTGAATAGGTAAGGTAACTTTCACAGAAGAAATCCCCGGATCCCACAAGGGTTTTTGGGGATTTTTCATACCCGAAAACAGGATGCAAATAAAAAGATGCAAATGTTCAAAACAGGCCTATGGGTGGGGATCCCGACCGATGACCTACCGATTTGGGGCGGATTTTGGAGTTTTTTAACTTCGGATTCCGTCTTTTTTTCGCTTTATCAAAAAAACTTTGTTAATTTGTGTCCGAAACGTAAATCAATGACATCTTGGATAAGCCGGTTGAAAAATTCAAAAAAATACGGTATAATGAAATCGACAAATGAGAATTTGCGGAGGTACGTGTTATCGTTAAACTAAGATACGGGAATACGAATACTTTTTACATTCAGGGACAAAACGGCACGTTGCTTGTTGATACCGACTATGCCGGAACGATGCCTGCATTTTATAAATCTATAAAAGGTGCAAACATCAAAGTAACAGATATAACGTATGTATTGGCAACTCACTATCATCCGGACCATATGGGACTTATCAGCGAGTTGATGAATCAAGGGGTTAAACTGCTTCTGGCTGACACACAAAAGGAATCCGTTCACTTTTCTGACAGCATATTCAAAAAAGACAAACTGACGTTTACTGCGATCAATGAAACAACCGCCACTGTCATTTCATGCAAAGATAGCAGAAGTTTTTTATCTTCAATCGGAATTTACGGTGAAATCATCAGCATTCCAAGTCACAGCAAAGACAGCATTGCTTTGATTTTAGATGACGGTAATTGCTTTGTCGGTGATATTGAACCCATTGATTATGCGGCAGCATATGAAGATAACGGAATGCTGAAAAGAGACTGGGATTATATTATGTCTTTCAATCCAAAAACTGTTTTCTATGCACACAGACCTGAGAAGATATTATATTGATAAATCCCGGTTTGTCGAGATGAATCTTTTGGTCGTTCTTTACGAATCCTAAAAACGACAAAACATACGGTGTTGAGGGACTCGAACCTTTTGGACAAAAAAAATTTACCGGAAATTTAGCAAACGTAATGAAAAAATGACGCTCGATTATTGCAAAACAAGAGATTATTTATTATGCTACTCCGCAAGCAATAAAAGAAGAAAACCACTTGATTCCCGACGGGATCTTGTGGTATAGTTAAGAAAAGAATCAAAAAACGATACACCCGAGAAAAGGAGACTGCTTTGGAAATCAAAAACTGTTATCGGGAACTGCCAGAGGGGTACGAAAAAGTCAAAGAGGTCGATGCGATCAAGGATAAAAAATTCGCCGTTCTCATAAATGTCGGCGGCGGCTTTCTGATGATCGCCGTCGGGGCATTGCTCTGGTTTTTGCGCATCACGCTTCAGGGAGAAGACCCGCTTTGGTTTTTCATGCTCCCCCTCGACATTGAGCCGATTTGGCGTGCCGAACTGCTTTTGGTCGTTTTTATCCTTTGTCTGTGCGTCTATATGGTACTTCACGAACTGACGCACGGCGTCGTTTACAAGATATTGACGCACGAAAAACTGACTTTCGGTATTTCCCTTTCCTGCGCTTTCTGCGGCGTTCCCGGCGTTTACGTCAACCGTAAAACCGCCCTCTTCTCCCTGCTCGCGCCGTTTACGCTGTTTTCCCTCCTGCTGCTGCCGATCGTATTCCTGACGGACGGATGGATCGCGGCACTCGCGCTGCTTCTGTTTTCCTCGCACTTCGGCGGCTGCGCCGGCGATCTTTTCGTCACGTGGCTGTTTCTCACCTCCCTGCGCGGCGACGTGCTGATGAACGACACGGGGCCGAAACAGACGTTTTACGTCAGAAAAAATAATATCCTGTAAGAGGCGGTTCACCGCCTCTTTTCATTTTCTTTGTCTTGACTTTCCGCAAATAAAGATGTACTATTAGTCGGAAGCAACTGTTATTTTTTTATCTTGAGGATCGCTATGAATCAAAAATCTTCTGCCCCCGTCGGGCATCTGTGCGCGCTTTTCGTGGTACTGTGCTGGGGCACTTCTTTCATCGTGAGCAAATCTCTGCTCGACTATATGACGCCGATACGGCTCATCTGGCTGCGCTTTCTTTTCGCGTATCTCGCGCTCTGGATTTTGCATCCGAAATGGCATTTTTCCCTGCGGGAAGAAGTGTGGTTCTTCCTGCTCTCGATCTTCTCGAACACGCTTTATTTCCTCGCGGAAAACACGGCGCTCGGACTGACGCAATCTTCAAACGTGAGCATTCTCACGTCAACGATCCCGCTGATGACGGCTTTTCTGCTCTTCATCGTCAAGGGAAAGAAAATGGAAGCGCGGCAGATCACCGGTTCCGTCCTCGCTTTTTTCGGCGTCGTACTCGTCATTCTCAACGGCGTTTTCATACTCAAGATCAGCGGGCTCGGCGATGTTCTCGCGCTCTGTGCCGCGCTTTGTTGGTCGATTTACAGTCTTTTGATTTCCGACAAAGCCGGGGAATACAACGGCTTTCTCATCTCGCGCAAGCTGATGTTTTACGGCTTTCTGACCGTGACGCCGATCATGCTCGCGGAGGGAGCCCCGTTCACGCTTCACGACGCACTCGGCGGCGGGCGTATCTTCGCGCTTTTGTATCTCGCTCTCATCTGTTCCGCTCTGTGTTACGTCCTCTGGAACAAGGCGATTTTCTCCCTTGGGATGACGTCCACGAACACGTATTTATACGCCATGCCCCTCTTTACCCTGGTAGGCGGGGTGAGTTTTCTCCATGAACGAATCACGCTGATGGGCGGGATCGGCATTCTCATCGTCATCGTCGGAATGCTCATCACAAACGGAAAAAAAGATCCGGGACAGGCAAATGCAACGTCGGAATGATCGTCCTGCTTTGCAAAGGGTTGTTTACATATAATAGGCGGCGTCGCCGGTCCCGAAAACGGCGCGTTCTTTGCCGGAAGGGGATGCCGGAAGGACTATGATCGACGGCAAAAAAAGCAGAGCCGTGCGAAAACGCGGTATATCCTGTGCCGAAGATTGCCGATCATTAACAAAATATGATCTTTTTCTCCTACCGTTTTCTTTTCCCGACGGTTGACTTCTTTGTTCGGGTGATCTATAATAGATAAGATAAAACAATCTCATATACTGAAAAGCGGAGAGCAAAGCCGAGCGGCTTTTGCGTTAAGACAGACATGAACGTATCAGAAGACCTGATCCGCAGGATCGCGGACCACAAATTCCCGGGAGATCCGAAGAAAGCGGAGGCGTATATCAAAAACTTCAACCCCTCCGATCCCGCCTGCATCGACGATGAGCGGGAGTTCCTCGCGAGTGCGCCCGAAGTCGATGACAAGATCGGTCAAATGCGGCAGCAGTTCCGCGTGGAGGATTATTTCATCCGCAAACTGATCTACGATTTTTATACAGGAGAGGTCAAGGCCTTTCTGTTTCCCGGCGCCGACAACAACAAAGAAAAAGCCGACGCGCTCGCAAAGGGCACGCCCGAGGAGCAAAAGATGGCGGAATGGATCCGCAACGGTTTTTCCGACCGTCCGATCTCCCTCAACACGGAAAAACCGCTTCTCTACGAAGAGGCCATGCAGAAGTTTTCCAAGAAATACGGCGTCAATCTCGATCCCGAGAACGTCGCCGCCGCCATTACCGAGATCGCACACGATAAAAATCACCGCGAAGAGAGTTACAGACAGTACTTCAAGTGTATTTTCGCGTCGGCTTACTGCCGTCTTGACGAAGCAAAGCAGGCACACATCGACGCTTTCTGCAAAGATTTCAACAAAGTGATGATGGTTCTGCTCCAGGAAAAGACCGGTACGGAGGACGTTCCGGCGATGAAAGGCAAAAACTTCGCTTACGGCTGCATGGACATGGAAGAACTGAAAGAGTATCTGACGTCTTTCCGTGAAAGTGCGAACGATCTGACAAAGCAGGCACAGCTCGCGCAGACAAAGGAAAAAGATCCCTTCGCCACCGCCGAAAAAGCCGTCAAGGACATTCTCGCCGACGACAAGATCGGCAAAGAAGAAAAAGAGTCTCTCGGTATGGCGCAGCTGCAAGCGGCAGAACGCCGTCACGGTGAGCGGCCGAAATTCTATTTCCTCACCTCTCCGATCCAAAATATCAAAGAAAAAAATGCCATTCGCCGCATGAAAAATGAGATGGTGAAATTCACCGCCGATAAATCCAAGGTCGAAGAGATGGAACGGAGGAAAACGATCTACCGTCCGTCCTTCACCAAAGAAAAGGAAAGCATCGCGGCGTTCACCGAATCCGCCGTCAAGGAATTTGATCTTGACAGGATCCTGACGTCGGACGATCTCGACCTGGACAACGATTTTCTCGAGGTGATCCCAAAGACAAGAGAAACCGTAACGAGCATTGAGCCCGTCTTTCCCGACGGTCTCCCGGATGTCGAAGAACTCACCGCGTCCCCCATCTTTGGCGAAGATCCGGCATCCGAATTGCCCAAAGCACCGGGAAGCGAGGTTCCCGCATTATCCGTGAAAGCCGACGACGTTCCGTAACGGTTTTTGAGTTTTTATCCCCCAAAAAATATATACATTAAGAGGTACGTTATGCCAAAACCAAAAGCACAAGAAATCAAAGAGCTCCTCACCCGCAGATCGGGATACGCCGATATCAGCCCCGAGGACCTCAAGTTTGACGAAGAAACGAAAGAGAAGATCGACGAGATCCGTGCCAAAGCCATCCACGACTCCCACTATCAGGATCTTTTGAACCGCTACAACGACGTGGAGGAACTGATCGAGGACAACACCGCGATGAATTATTCCGACCTGACGCCCGAGGAGCGCGACGAAAATCTCTCGAAAGCGATCCCCGCAATGGCGGAAATGAATCTTTCCTACATGCGTATCAATCCCATCAAACGTTTCTTCAGCCATTTCGTCCCCGAAACCTGGACGGAAACGGGCAGACTCAGAAAAGATATCCGCGAATGCGAGAAAACGTTTGAAGAACTCGGATTTACCGAAGACGTCCTGAACGATTACGCTGAGCGCAATTACGGAGAAGTCGGCGAAACCATCAAAGAAGCGCATGAGATCCAGAAGATCTACAACCGCCACTGGTTCAAGAGCGGCGTTGAAAAGGAAATGCGCGAATACTCCAAAAAATACATTGCCGACGCTATCGACCTGCCGCCGTTGCCGGACGACGAGGACAGCAAAGAGCCCATGGTGATCGATGACCTCGGCGAGGACGAACTCGAAGACGAATACCCGGACAAACGCAATCCTGCCCCGGTGATCAAGTCGGACAGTCCCAAAGCGGCACCCGAAACCGAAAATCCGACGACGGCGCCCGCAACCGAGGAAACGACGAACGCACCCGAAACCGAGAATCCGGTTCTTTGATCGCCGTTCACCGCGAAACGAACTTACAAACGAATACCGAAAGCGGAGAGCGCGGCTCTCCGCTTTTTTGCGCGATTTCGACTTTGCAAAAGGATCCGACAGGCGTTTGGAAGGGGGTTGGCGTGGGTTTGAGAGGGGTTTTTGGTTGTCTTTCCGTCTCGGAGAAAAAGCGGGATGACGGCGGTATGAAACCGTTTGGAGAAAAAGGACGCGCGGAAAACGGGAGAAGAGCACTTCCGTCCCAAAGGCACAGCTTTTTCTTGCGGGCGCACACGCGCTCTTTTATTTATATACTATTTATAATAATTTTGCCGAAAAACTTGCTTTACGAAAAAAGTGTGCTATAATTATATGAAAGAAATATTATCTTTGGCGGGATCGTTATAATAGTTCGCCGAGAATCCCTCCCCCGAAAGGAGTCGTATATGATGAAAAAAACAAGGATCGCCGTTTGGAGTCTCCTTTTCACGTTGATCCTCTCGCTTTTGGCGTTTGGCACGTCCTGTACGCCGATACGTGAGGTGACGGGACTGACCTTTGAGACCTTCTACGGTGCGGACGACGTCCCGACGTATGAAGCGGAGATCGGCGATTTTTCGCTCTCCGACGTCCGGTTCACGGTCTCTTATAACGACGGAACGACGGAAGAACACACGCTGACGGAAGATATGCTCGCACCCGCCGAGCAACTGAAGTTTTATAAAGTCGGTTTGCACACGATCAGATTTACCTTTGACAACGTGATCGCGTCCTTTCAGCTGAACGTCGTGCGGCACACTTTCGACGAAGACGTCTATCTGTTTGAAAATCAGACAGTCGAATACGACGGTCTGCCCCACAGTCTTCGCATCTCCGGGGAGATCCCCGAGGGCGTCAAAGTCCGCTATCCCGACGGCAATTCCTTTGTGGACGCGGGAACCTACGAGGTCAGAGCCGTGCTTTCCAAAGACGGTTTTGACACGCAGGAACTGAAAGCTACCCTGACCATTACGAAAAAAACGATCGACCTTTCGGACATCGAGTTTTCGGATGCGACCGTCGTTTTTGACGGTCTCGAGCACACGATCCACGCGGAGAACCTGCCGGACGGGGTGACGGTTTCCTACAAGATCCGCTCGGAGAACGGCGACCGCGAATACAGCACCGCGACCAACCCCGGTGTCTATAAGATCCTCGCTTCTTTCAGCACCGCCGACGTCAACTGTATCCTCGTCAACGCGCCGCAATCGGCGAAACTGACGATCGAAAAAAAGACCTACGCTCCCTTTTCACTCCATCTTGAAAATGAGACCGTCATTTACGACGGAGAAGAACACGAGATTATCCTGACCGAAGAGCAAAAAGCGCCGGTGCCGTCAGGCATCGGATGCTCTTTCGTCTGCGGCACGGTCGATGAAAACGGCGAATGGACGGCGCTCGCAGGCAAACCGAAGAACGCCGGCGTTTACGAATACCGCGCCGTTTTCTCGGGCGATACCAAACTGTATAACGATATTCCTTTCCAATCGGCAACGCTGACGATCGAAAAGCAAAAGGTTTCCCTTTCCGCCGTGGAATTCCACTCGGATTCCGTCGTCTATGACGGAGAAGAACACGGCATTGCCGTCACGGAAAGCACCCTCCCCACCGTCGGCGACAAACCGCTCGTCTCGGTCTCCTATTCGGTCTTCCGCACCGGGGAAGACGGGACGCCGATCCCCGAGGAGGGGACCGCTTTTGTCCACGCGGGCATATATAATTACACGCTCACAGCAGAGATCTGTGACGGTTTCAAAAACAATTACGTCCTGGAAGACTACGAAATCGGCGCCGCTCTCATCATATCGCAACAACCGATTGAAATCTCCGTAACACCGCAGGATATCCGTTACGACGCCGGCCTCGGTTTTGTCCTGACGGAAAAACGGGAAACCGCCCTTTCGGACGATAACATTTCCTACGTTCTGACCATCACGGACGGTGCCGGACAGGAAAACACCGTTGAGGGTGCTCCCGAAAACGGGAAAACCTACAATTATACCGTCACGTTCTCGTACGATGACGAACTGAAAAGCCGCGATTTTACGCTCACGCCTGCCGACGGAAAGATCGCGTTCCTGACCGAAGACCTTGCGGCGCGGTTCGCCGAAGAAAACGCGGAAATTGTCGAGGAAAAGACGTACGGCAATTCCTACGGTTTTCTCTACGGCACGCCCGACTGTAAAGAGCAACTCGCCGAAAACTTCACTTCCTATCTTCCCGACAGCTGGTTCATCGACGTTTCCGTCGTCCTGATCCCTGTGGATGAAAACGGTGAAGACGTGATCCCCGTGGAGGAAACCGGCGAAAACGCAGGTGAGGCGCAAACGGAACAACCGACAAACGAAGGGGATTACCGCGCCGAGATCACCATCAGTACGAGCGAACTTTACGCGGTTTACGAAATCTTCGTCACGGTTCTTCCTCCCGCCGACATCATGGACACCTCGACGTATCAAGCCAATCTGCTCCCGAAAACGCAGTGGGACTATAACTATGGAAACGATCTCTCCGATGACGTGAAAGCGGCGGCAGACCGGTATCTCACAAAGACCCTGAGTCTGGACCGCAAAGCATTTACGATCACCGTGACGACGGAAGACGACACTGTCTGTGACAAGGTGACCGAAGCCGGCAAATACAAACTGCATATCACGTTCACATCCGGAAACTACAACAGCATTTCGCTCGATTTTGAAGTTATCCCGCGGTCGATCACCGCAAAACTGATCGACAAAACCGAGTGGGAATACGACGGCGGTAACTTTTACTACAGGGCCACAAACACCGCCATCACGTATCTTTCCGATACGCTCCGCCTCGGGGATGAGGAATACAGAGTCTTCGTCACAAAAAGCGGCATTGACTGCGAGGGCGAAATCACCGATGTCGGCGATTACGTCCTGCACATCGAATTTCCGTCCGGGAACTATCAAAGCGTCGAATTGTCTTTCTCCGTCACGCTCCGCCTTGGTTTATCCGGAGTGCGATCGTCTTCTGCCGCAGATCCGTGATTACGTCGAATTAACGCAATACAGCACGAACATTACCGGTCTCCGGTACACCTGCGAGTGCAAATTCACTTTCACGATCGGGCACGACGAAGAAACGTCGCCTTACCGTCTGATCAGTACCTTTGAAGACGTAAATTACGTTTGTTCCATTGACGATATGCACAGCTACCGCGACGGCTTCATGGTTAATGGATATTCCTCAAACAACCCGGATCAATTTACCATCACGATCGTGTTTTTAGACACTTTCTGATCATATCATGCGATACGCTTTAACAAAAGGAGGTAAAAGAGATGCGATTCGTTCGTAAGGCAGGTGCCGTCATCCTCATGGCGATCATCAGTTTTCTGCTCGCCGCCGGCATCACCGTTCTTTTGCTCAAAAGTTCCGTTGACGACTTCGGGATCATCTCCGTTTTTTCCCTCGATTTTCTCGAATGGTGCCTTTTCTGGTTCTTCACATTGATGCTGTTCTGCAACGTCCTGTTCTCCCACAGGATCGTCGGTGGCAGAGGGCAGGAGATTTTGTTCTTCGTCAGTGCTTCCCTCATCATCGCGGAGGTGATCTCCTACGTCTTCTTTGCCGTCAAATCCGCCAATTTCAATATGTCGTACATCGACTGGAAGCAGGCGCTGATCGACGTGATGGGCGGCGACACGTTCTATCTCGCCCTGTTCGCCGGCTGCTTTGTCGCTTTCGCCCTTTTCTACATCTACGTGATCGACCGCTCCATGATCGAATTCATGAAGCCCGGCTTCCGCGGTCACGGAAAACTCAAACAGGTGGACGGCTCCAACCTCGAAAACTCGCGCTGGATGAACGCCGCCGAGAAGAAAAAGAACTTCAAAAGTTACAAGTATTCCGAACTTGCCAAAATCAAGAAAGACGGTATTCCCGTCGCGGGCAAACTGACCTACCGAAACCGGGATCTCGAGGTCTCTTTCCAGTCCCCGTGCCACGCCCTCGTCATCGGCTCCACGGGTTCCGGTAAAACGACGACCTTCGTCTCCCCGATGATCCAGCTGCTCGGTGCCACGGGCGCCGGCTCCTCGATGGTCATCACCGACCCGAAAGGCGAGCTTTTCTCCCTCCATTCGCAGTTCCTGCAAAGCCGGGGATACGACGTCAAGGTCATCGACCTGCGCGACACCTACTCCTCCTACCGCTGGAACCCGCTGGACGGCATTTTCGACGCTTACGAAAAATACGCGAACGCGCACAAATCCTGTTTCCGTCACAAGCAGCCGTTCTCGGAAGAGGATGTAAAGCTCAAGAGGATGGATCCGAAACCGGCGTTTGCGAACGCGGAATGCTGGTACGAATTCGACGGCGGCGCTTACGCCGACTATAACCACCTCGTCTCGGCGATCAAGATCTACAAAAAGAAGATCTACGACGAAGTGTACGAGGATCTCAACGACCTCGTCAGCGTCCTCATCCCCGTGGAGAACGAAAAAGATCCCATGTGGGAAAAAGGCGCGCGCTCCATCGTCCTCGCGACGCTGCTCGCCATGCTCGAAGACTCCGCCGATCCCGAGAACGGGTTGACCAAAGAAAAGTTCAACTTCTTCAACCTCGCGAAGATCCTCCAGAATTCCTCGAACGATTACGCCGATCTGCGCAACTACTTCAAGGGCAGAAGTCCGCTCTCCAAAGCCCTCTCCCTCTCGAAGCAGGTGTGCGACGCGGCGACACAGACGCGCGCTTCCTATATGTCCATCGTCTATGAAAAACTGACGATGTTCAACGACGCGGGCATCTGTGCCCTTACCTCCTCTTCCGACTTCACGAGCGAAGGCCTCGCCGAGAAACCGACGGCGCTTTTCCTCAAGATCCCCGACGAAAAAGACACGAGACACAATCTCGCCGCCATTTTCATCCTCAATATCTATAAAACGCTCATCAAAGTGGCGTCGGCGAAAGAATCCCTCTCCCTCGACCGCAACGTCTATTTCATCATGGATGAGTTCGGCAATATGCCGAAGATCGAAAAGTTCGATAAGTTCATCACCGTCGGCCGTTCCCGTAAGATCTGGTTCACGATGATCATTCAGTCCTACGCGCAGCTCAACAACGTGTACGGCGATACCGTCGCCGATATCGTCAAGGGCAACTGCGGCGTCAAAATGTTCATCGGTTCGAACGACATGAACACCTGTAAAGAATACTCCGAACTTTGCGGTAACATCACCGTCGTCACCAACTCGACGAGCGGATCCGTCCACGGCAGCGACGTGACGATCTCCTCCCAGACGCAGGTGCGCCCCTTGATCTATCCCTCCGAACTGCAACGGCTCAACCACCCGGGCGATATCGGTCACTCCATCATCGTGACCTTCGGCAATTACCCGCTCCGCACCTACTTCTCCCCGTCCTTCAACGTCCCGTTCTACAAGACGGGTAAGATGGATCAGTCGGATATCTCCGAACGCTATTTCGACGAAAACGCCGTATTCTACAACATCAAGGTGCGCAACGAGCGTCTCCTCGCGCAGAATCAGCCGGCGCCCGAAGCGCAGAAGGAAGAACCGAAAGCCGAAACGGGGGCACCCGGAAAGGGCGCGGCGGCAGAGGCGCAAGCCGAAGCGGAAACGGCACAGACCGAAAATACAGGCAACGCGGAAGCGCAAGCCGATAACAAAAAAACGGCAAAACCGAAAGCAGACGGGGAAAGCGAAGCCGGAACAAAAACGCCGCTCCCCGAAGATGTCAACGCCTATCTGGCATGGAAAACCGGGCATCCCGACGGCACTCTGCTCGATTACGCAAAAGAAATGCTCGCAAATGAAACGAAAGGCGGTGATGACCGTGCATAAAAAGAAACGCATAAGCGCAAAGCGGATCTTCTCCGCGGTCTTCGCTCTGCTCTTCGTCTGTCTGTCCTGCGCGCCGATCCTCGAGGGGATCCCGGTCGCGGCAGACGATCTTCCGACCGTTTCCTTCACCTCCGGCAAAATGACGATTGCCGGCAGTACGGCGAAAGCGACAGTCACGTTAGACAAAGCCGCCGCCTCGCCGGTCACGGTCCATTACCACACGGAAAACCTTTCCGCCGTCGCGGGCGTCGATTACAAAGCCGCCTCCGGCTCCGTGACCATCACCGATATGTCATCGTACATCTACGTTGCGCTTATCAATACGTCGGCACCCTACTCGACCTCCTCGGAAAGCACGACTTACTGCCGTGAGTTCGTCGTCGTCATCGACAGCGTCGAGGGTGCGAAACTCGACACCGGCGCGAGCAAGACGGTCTGTTCGATCAGCGGCAAGATGAATATTCCGATCACGATCACCTCCGGTCTCGCCTACGCCGACGTGTACGCAAAACTCGCCTCGACCAGCTCCGACGAGTGGTGTATCGACGACGATTCCACGAAAATCTGGAACACCATGTTCGGCGATCAGACGACAAGCTGGGGCGAATACGTCAAGAACGGACTCGCCGACGCCTACACGACGTTCACGATCTCGGATATGGACCACAGTATCAGTTCGGCGAACACGAAAGTTTACTTCTGGCTGCAAAACAGCGCCGGAACGGATCTGCTCTACTTCAAGGACGAGACCTGCGCCAGAGGCGGTTACCGTCTCAATTCCGATGAACTTTACACCGTGGTCACCACTCAGCACCTCGGTCACAGTTACGGCGACAAATGGCTGGATCTTTACGACATCAATGTCAGTACGACCTACAAGTATCTCTACACGACGAAGCTCGTCGGCGGTCCCGAGAGCATCTACCTCAAAGTGCCGCTGGACGGTTCGACCGTGAATACGAAACTGAAGATCAAGAACACGGCAAGCTACTATCACATCTACTACACCGCCAAGCACTATATGCGTCTTGTCGATGACAAGGCACCGACGGTGACCGGCGTGTATCTCGACGACTCCGCCCTTTCCTCGACCGGAAAACTCCGCCTTTCGGTGCGGTTCTCCGAACCCGTCAGATCCAAATCGACGCAGTACAGCTGCATCACTCTTCAATTCCAGAAAAAAGACGGCACTTACGAAAAGAACGACTATACGTTCTACTACGCGGGCGGCAACTACACCGACACGCTGTATTACGAATGCGACATTCCCGCCGGGCTTTCGATCTACGGCTTCCGCATCGCGTCCGGCGGCGGAGACTCCAAGGTCGTGGACCTCTCTTACGTCGTCAACTCCGCCAGTGCCGCGACGGCAAACTCCTGCTCCTCCTGGCCGACGGGCACGCTCTACAAACTTGAAAAACCCATCATTTATGTGAAACCCTCCATCAGCGTTGAGGGCGGTTACGGAACGAAATTCGCGACGCAGGTGGAACTCGTCATCAAGACGGGCACCGAGAACTGCACCGTCTATACGCTCTGGGACAAAAGCCCGATGGACGTGACGGACCCCCAAAAATACGAAACCTCCGACCTCTTCACCGACACTTACGGAACAATCACGTTCGGTGACGACAGTTACGGGGACGGGGACTGGTACCTGCACGTCATGGCGGTCAACGCCTACGGGCAAAAGGACGTTTATACCTCCCCGACGCCGTATAAGATAGACAGGACCTCACCGACGCTGTCTTACACGATCGACGAGGATGATATCTGTTATAAGAAATTCACGATATCCGCCGCCGACAGTCTCTCGGGACTCTCAAAACTCGAGATCCTGATCGACGGGGTACCCTATACGATCTACGAGAAGACGAAAAATAATGAGGAATACCTCGACAGCGACCGCGTCAGGATGAATAACGGTGACTACGTCTATTCTTCGCGGATCAACGAAGGAGACAACGTCTTCATCGACCGGCGGATCCTCGATATCATGGAAGCGGAAAGCACCAACCGCCGCACCTTCACGATCGCGTTCCGCGCGACGGACACCGCCGAAGGTCCGACGGGGAGCAACGTCACGACGACGGAAAACTTCTTTGTGACCTACGATACCCGTGACAAATTCGCCGTCTCCATGACGCTGAACGACAAAGACGTCGGCGAATATTCCGATATCATGAACGGCGCCGTCCGCGCCCCGGTTTACAATATTGACACCGACCCCCTCCTCTATAACGAAGAAACGAAAGTCATGATCCAACCGCTCGCCACCGACCTTTTGATACTCGTCGACGGCGAGATCGAGGGTACGCACGAACTCGAGGATACGAAACTCTGGATCATTGATGAAAACGGCAATAGACACGAGGGCAATCAGCCGATCGTGCTTGCGCCCGGTTATCACGAACTGACTCCCATCGCCGAGGGCGCCGACTTCACCCTCGTCTCGAACACCATCCGCTTCTACCTCACCGACGGCATGACGGAAGACACGCCGAACGCGGTGACCGCGAGCGGCAACATTCTGCTCACGAACGAAGTGTTCCGCCTGTCCGGCGTCAGCTTCACCTATCTCAAGGGAAGCGAGAACCCGACGGTGCAGACCTCGCCCTACGGCGCTACCTATGACACCGCCACCGGGCGCTACACGGGCGGTTCCTCCACCCCGACCTTCTCGAGCATATCCGCCGCTTCCTCCTATGTCCGCACGACGGAATATCAGGATCTGTACCTCGTCAAACTCGACGAGACGCAGGCGTCCTTCATGGTAAACGGCACTTCGACCGTTTACGCCTACGCCGACGATGAGACCGTCAAGGCACAGGCGGGACAACTCTGGATCCGTTACAAGCGCAAGACCTGGACGCAATACAGCGACGCGAACGGCGGCTGGGCTTACTACTTCTACGCTTACAGCGGAGAAGTCGAAAAGGGCATCAACGTCAACAAACTGCCCGAAAATCTGAAAAACGCCATCAGCGAAGTCACGAAATACATCCTCAAAGCCGGAGAGACCGTCTACCTCGTCGGCGACGCGGAAATCTCCGCCGCGACGGGCGCGCCGTATCTGCCGGAAAGTCAGATGCACGTGACGAAAGAGTACTTCACCGAGACGCGCTGCGGCTCGAAACTGGAACCCAACGTCTCTTTCGCCGCCGACAACGAAATCTATCACAACACCGTAAGCGTGGGGGAAAAAGAATACCCTCTCGCCACGAACTTGACGCTGAAAGCCAAAGCCGACACGATACTGTTCGTCAAGGACGGCGATGCTTTCGTGCCGCTCCCGCTCGAAGCCGGAAAAGAAGAGACGCTGAGAAATCTTCTGATCAAAGCCAAGGGCAGCGACGTGGGCTCGGGACTCTGCACCATCCGTGAGATCGACAACACCGGTGTGCGCGACTTCACGGTCTATGTCGATACCGCCGCTCCCAAATTAAGCGTCAGTATCTACACGCCCGGCGAGCACGAAGGGGAAGTCAATGTATCGGATACCGACCTCGTCCCCGGCACCGGCACCGTCAGCGGTGTGAAGATCTCCTTCACCGGTTTCAAAGACGAGATCGACCCCGAAGCATACGTCGCCGTTTACACCTTCAGTCAGCAAAAACTCCTCGCGACGTATTACGCCGACGCTCTTTATGACGGCGTCACGCTCGAGTCCTCGAACTACTACGTGGAGATCGGCGACCGCTCCGGCAACCGCTTCTCCTTCCCCGTGATCCTCTCGGACTCCAAACTGGAGACCGAGATCAAGGAGAACGACACGGGCACGAGCTTCTCCGTCCGGGTACTCAACCGTACCGTCGAAGAGATCTACCGCTATGAAGTCCATTTCAACGGCGAAAACCTCGAAGTGGATAAAGACAAACTGCTGGAAAAAGGCGATATCTTCAAGACGGCAGGCGTCTATTCCATCTTCATCCAGGATATTTACGGCAATTCCCACACGGAAGATTACATTTTTAATTATAAAGTACCGGAAGTCTTCTGGTACTCCCAGAACAGCAGCGGCGAATACGTCCGCTATACGGGTTCGGAAGAACCGTCCACCGAGCCGGCGGGCATGACGCTCGATACGATCGGCGATCTCAACTACACCATAACCACCGCCACGACGCTCCGCTTTTTCATCAGCGACAAGAGCGGCACCCCCGCCTTTTCCATCACGGGAATCAGCGCCGGTGACTACACCGTCAACCGCAACGCCCGCGTCAGGATCAAAAACGCGGATACGGGTGATTACGACTCATACACGGGCACGACCGTGGAGATCAAGGAGCTTTCGGGCTTCTCGGTCGCGATCTATTACGAGGAACACCCCGAAAACGTCAAGAACTACACCTGTTCCCTCGATACGCAGGCACCCTCAATGGACGCCTCCTACATCGCCGTGACGTACAAGCGCGACGAGCTTGCCGCCATGGACGCCGCCGCAGCGAGCGCCGATCCGTCGGAAATCGGGGATATGGTGATCCCGCCGTATATCACGTATTCCAAAAATAACGGCACGACGCGATCCCTCAACAACGGGGATACCTTCAGCGGCAGTTTCATCACCCTTTCGTTCCACGACGCCTCCGGCATCTTCAGCGTGAAGATCCTCCGGGACGGCGTTGACACCGGATTCGATAAAAACAATATGCCGATCACGCTCAACGAATACGGCAGATACGACGTGACGGTGTACGACAATCTCGGCAACAAAGCCACGTACTTCTTCATCAACGAGTCCCCCGAGTCCGGCTCTTTCCTCTCTGACGGAAAAGAAACGGCGGGCGGGACCGGCACGACGATCTACGGGCACGATACGTTGCAGATGACCACCCTCTCCTGCTGTGAAAGCGAGATCCTCGTAAAAGCGGGCGGAGAAAGCTACTACTTCCGTTATCTCGTGGACGAGGGCACGATCCTCCAGGCATACTACGAGTACGCCGGGGACAGCGAAGGATACGCCAAAGGCAAAGAAGATCTTGAACTCTCCGTTCAGTCCGTCGTCCTCACCACGCCCCTCTTGTCTCTCGGCGACGGCAACGCCGCCGGCTCGTTTTTCTCCCTGCTCGGAGATCATTATGAGAACCTGCTTTTCGATCTGCCCGAAGGCGAAGAGTTGAACTTCGATATTCTCGCCTCGCTCGACGCGAGAGGAAACGCGACCTTTACCCTGGTACTGAAAGACGGAACGGTCGAAGCGGAGATGCGTTCGTTTGCCGAAAACGGTAAAACGCCGGCATACGCAAAATGCGAACTCTCCGACGAACTCTCCGACGTCCCCGTCCGTGCCAACGGAAACGAAATCGTCCTGCCCCACGACGGCGCGACCGTCCATGTGACCAAAGACCTCACGGTCTTCCCGCGGCAGACGAAAGAAGAAATCCTTGACGTGGACGAAAAGATCACGAAAGTCGAGATCTTCTCCTCGACCGACCGCGAAGTGTGGACCTGCGAAAGACTCTACACGGCAGGCGAAAGCCAGCCCTCCACCTTTTCCGTCACGGAGGAAGGGTTCTACCGCCTTGAGATCACGAACCGGTACGGCAACGTCACCGTCGTGGAATTCAGTCTCGCCGGCACGTTCCTCTCCACCTCTCTCGTCCGTTACCGCGACGGGATGGAACAGAATTACAATAACGGTGAAGACACCGTTACGACCGTGACGTCCAACGACTCGGTCACTGTCTTCGCCTATAACCCCTACGTCACCTTTACCGTCAACGGCGTCCCGACCGAAGTACAGAACGAGCAGGACGTCCTCTCCATCACCTTTACCTACAACGACGAAAACACCGAATATCTCGTCGTGATGACCGACCTCGCCGGCAACGTCAAGACCGTCAGAGTGGTCATCGGCACGGATCCCGGTTTCGTCCTTTCGGAATCGTGGCTCACGGGTTACACCGAGGGCGCACTCCGCAAGAGCGAGGGTTACACGAGCGACAAACTCTCCGTCGTCCTCCCGGACGGTGCGGGGATCGCCGTCGTCACCGTCACCAAAGACGGGGAGGCACCCGTGATCGTTTACAACACACAGGGCAGCACACCCGTTACGGACGCGTCGCTCCTTTCCGACTGTGTCGGTCTTTCGGGTGACGGCGTTTACACCGTCACGTTCCGTAATATCTACGGTGACGCCGCCGACAAGGTCGTCCACTTCCGTCAGACGCCGACGCTCTCCCTCTCACGTATCACTTCATTCAGCGGCACGGAAGAGGCGTATGACCTTTCCCTCGCCCTGAGTTCCGGTTTCCTCTCCAACCGCACGCTGATCTTCTCGACGTGTGCCGAAACGTACGAATTCCGCATCGGCGGTTCCGTCGTCTCGCTCGCCTCGCCGAAGATCGTCGAATTCACCTCGACGAGCGGTGAGGGAACGATCCCCTACGAAGTCACTTACGTGGACGAATACGGTATGACCTACGCTTTCGAGGCGACGCTGATGCGTAAGAACTCCCTCGTGGACACCGCTCACCTCGATCCCAAAACCGTGGACGGCGCACTCTACACCGCGAAAGACGTCTCCTTTACCCTGCCCGACGGCGTCAGCGCGCTCGTCTCCGTCAACGGCGGGGAAAAGACCGACTACACGTCCGGCACCGTTTTCCGTGCCGACGCGAAATACGGCTTCACGTTCGTGGATTTTGCCGGAAACGTCCAGACCTTCACGGTCACCCACGACAGCGTGGCGCACTTCTCGATCCTTGACCGCTCCGGTGAAACCGACGTCGCCGTCATCAACGGCGGTGCCGTCAACGCGAAGAGCGTCACCTTCGTCCCGGATGAAGACGACACGTCCTTCATCCTGCGCGCGTTCCTCGACGGGACGGAGCGCACCGACACCGACTCGAACGTCTTTTCGCAGACCGGTCACTGGGAACTTCTGATTTCCGACGCCGTCGGCAACGTGACGTTCTTCGAGTTCGATCTTCTCAACCACCCGCTCGCGGAATACCACTTTGAGGCACCTTACGGCTACACGATCTCCGAGGTGTGGCGCACCGACGCCGACGGCAACAAGCAGCTGACGTCCGGTCTCACCTCCGACGGGAACCGCAAGCTCGATCTCACTTTCCGTGACGGAGAAACGGGGCCTTTGTCCTACGCCGTGATCCTCATCTCCGAATTCGATAACGACGCCGTCAACTTCACCGTTCAGCTCGACAACACCCCGCCGACGGCACAGCTCGTGGGCGTCGAAGACGGTGGCGATACCCCGTACGAAGTCACCCTCACCGACGTCGTCGGCAACACCGTCGAGGTCTATCGGGACGGCAATCTCGTTTCCTCGGTCTATGTGGAAATGCAGAGCGATATTCCCGTGATCACCGAGGGCGGCAAGTACGAGATCCGGATCAAGAATCCGGCGGGCGTCGTTCAGACACTCAATTTTTCAAAACGCCATATCGCCAACGCCGCCGCCTCCGTCCTGATGATCGTCGCGTGCCTCAGCGTTGCCGTCGGTATGTTCATCGGTCTTTTGCTGCACCACCGCTCGAAGACCGACGACTGATACAAAAGGAACCTCCCGAAAACGGGAAAAAAGTCCCCGGCACCGCCGGGGACAAAGGAAATCCCCCGGAACGCCGGGATGATATAAATAAAAAAACACATTGATAAAAGGAGATCCCATTATGCCTATCCTTGCTGCTTCTCTTTCCACGAAAGAACTCAACGCCATCATCAAACCTCTGATCGACGTCTGCAACGCAGCCGTCCCCGTCCTCCACGCCGTCGTCGGCGCCATCGGCGCCATCTGGTGCATTCTGCTCGGCGTCAAATACGCGAGAGCCGAAGATCCCCAGGAACATGAAAAAGCCAAAAACGGTCTGAAAAACGCCATCATCGGTTTCGTGCTCATCTTCGTCCTCCTCATCGGTCTTGAAGTCGGTGTCGAAGTCTTCCAGAACTGGTGGAGCAACTACGAAGTTTCCGGCATCATCTGATCCATGGAAAAGACGGCAAAAAAGCCGCGCGTATCCCGCTTCTTTCTCCCGCTTCTTCTCGCTCTGCTCCTCGCGGCGTTCCCCGGGTGCTTTGACCTCGGGATGTTCGAGGATGGGGAGGAAGAGGGATACGCCGACTATTACGCCGCTTTCGGCAAGGTCCGCACCCTGTCCGAGCGCGGCACTCACTCTTACGATATCAAAGACTCTCTTTTCAATGCCTCGACGATCAACGACTTCACCTGGGAAGACGCAGCCGACGCCGTCGCGTCGGAGCCCTATACTTTCATCATCATCCCCTGTAAGCGGGATATGAAGATCGAGACGCTCTCGCTCTCCCTCGCAGCCGAAGCCGACGTCTATCTCGACGTCTTCCTCTACGTCATGGACGACGCTTCCATCCCTGCCTCCGTTTTCTTCTACGACGACGACGGCAAAGAGGAGGAAGAAGACGAGGACGACGAGGACGACGAAGAGGAAGAAGAGGAAAAACAAAATCCCGAAGACAGCGTCCTGTCCCCGGAGGACGCCGCCTGCGCTGTCGTATGGCACGCGGAAAAAGACAAATTCTCGACGATCTCCGCCAATCTCAAGCAGAACGGCACGGGACTCGCCGTGGAAGACGGGCAGATCCTTCTGATCTATTTCACCAATAACACGCGGTACGGCTTCTGTCAGGGTAAAGAGCGCTGCTCTTTCTCTTTCATGAATCTTCTGATCCGTGCCGTGGAATAAGGAGTACTTATGTTTGACTGGGTTGCGGAATTGCTGTACGCAATTTCGAAGTCTATCTTCCGTCTGATCGACGGTCTGATGGCCTGCGCCAATATGCTCTGCGGTATCACGCCGATCTCCGTCGGCGGAGAAGAAACGAATTTCATCAACTTTCTGCTCACGCACGACAGGATCCAGCTCGGATTCCGCGTCGCCGCTCTGATGGGAATGATCCTCGTCGTTTTATTCGCCATCTTCGCCATCGTGCGGTCGGTCGTCACGGAAAAAGGCAATACGACACCCGCGCGTGTCGCGATCCAGAGCGTCAAGACCGTGATGATCTATCTTTTCATCCCCGTCGTGATGATCCTTTTAGTGCATTATACCAATATTTTTGTCGAAGCCCTCTATAAAGCCACCCTCAACGGCTCTTCCGACGGCATCGGCCGCTTTCTCTGCGGCGCGTTCTCTCAAGACGGCGTCAAGGGAGACCCCGATTTCTATCTGAAGCCGAGCTTCGATTACACCGACACCGACGCCATGTGGAATTACGTTGACCTCTGGGATTTCGATTTCTTCTTCTCCTGGGTCGCCGGATTCTGTATTCTTCTCGCGCTGGCGCAGACGCTCCTCATGTTCGTGGACCGCGCCATTTCCATCGTCCTGCTCTTCATCGTGTCGCCGATCTCCCTCTCCACGAACGCTCTCGACGACGGCGCGCATTTCAAACTGTGGCGGGACCAGTTACTCGTGAAATTCCTGACCGGATACGGTTGTATTTTAGGCATCAATATATATATCCTCGTCATCAGCGCGATCTCGAGCGATTCCGTCGTTTTCTTCAGCAACGGTTTTCTCAACAACCTGATGAAGATCGCGTTCTTCCTCGGCGGTGCCGTTTCGATGCAGCGCGTCATGGCTCTCGTCGGTAACCTCGTCTCCGCGGGCGCCGGCTCCAACGAACTGCGCGACAACGCGATCGCCAACCAGAGTTTCAAGAGCGCCGTCGGCACGATGGGCAGGATGGCTTCCGCTCCGATCCGCGCCGGACGCTCCGCCATCAACTTTGCCAAAGACGCCAAGCAGTACGGCGTCGGCTCCGCCATTGCCTCCGGGCTCGGTCTGCGCTCCAACCGTGATTACGGCGTGCGGTCCAAATCGGCAATGGCGCAGGAGAAAGAACTCCAGAAGAACAAAGTCGGGCTGGAGGGCGAGATGCACAAGTCCACCAACGCCGATCTCGCAAGCATGATCGGAAACCGCGTCGCCGACGCCATCTCCGGCAAGGGTTCCGGCGGTGACGACGGTCAGAAACAGACCGGCTCGGGCGGCGATAAAAAGAACAATATGCTCGACAATATCATCAGCAACTCTTCCCCGCTCCAGAACGAGCAGGAAAAGAAGTAAGGAGGAAAACGCATGAGAGTCATTCCGAAGACCGCCAAGGTCAAAGTTGAGTTCTTCAAGAACGTATCCATCGCCGACACTATCATCGCGCTCATCGCGCTGATCATCGAAGTCCTCCTTTTCACTTCCAACCTCGGCTACACACGCTTTATTTTGATGGCGTTCATTCTCGCCATCGCCGTCTGTCTCTTTCTTCCGTTTGACGGGCAAAGAACCTATATGCTCTTCGTCAATTTCACGCGGTACATATTCTCCGTCAAGCATTATTCTCTGCAATACGAAAGATCCCAGACGAATATCGAAAACTTTCTTCCGTTCAAAGCGATCGAGGACGGTTTTATCGTGTATCCCGCATATTTCGCCGGCGTCATTCAGATCGACCCGCGCGAATTCCGTCTCTTCTCCGGCTTCCGCCAGGATCAGCTGATCGACGACTGCTTCGGCAGAGTGATCCGCTCGATCTCCGGCAAAACCCGCGCCTCGCTCGTCAAGATCGACCGTAAACTCTCTTTCCTCGATTATATCGCGCAGGAAGAAGAAAAAAAGCAGGCGCTCTACGCGCTTTTTGACGCAGGAGAACTGACAAGCACCGAACTCGCGGAGCGCGAAAAAGTCATCAACGACCGTATCCGCATCTATCAGCAGATGAATGACGGTCAGCCCATCAAAAAGCCGTTCTATTACCTCGTCGTGTACGACGCGGCGAAAGGCAATATCAGCGAGATCCTCTCCGGCGCCGCCATGACCTTTACCGAGCACGGAATGTCAACGCACATCCTGAACACGAAAGAACTCGGCATTTTTCTGAAATACAATTATACCGACCGTTTCAACGAGAGCGACGCCGATATGCTCACGGACGAGGAGTTCATGAAATGGGTGATCCCCGAGGAGATCTCTTTCACCCCCACCTCCGCTTTTGTGGACGGCGACGAATTCATCACCTTTACCGTCAAGAATTACCCCGTCACCGTTCCGAACGCCTGGGGCTACCGTCTCTTCAACATTCCGAACACGAAAGTCGTGATGAACCTCGAGCCATACGAAAAACAGAGAGCCGTCCACATGATCGACCGCTCGCTCCAGGAGTTGTCCTCACAGTCCGACCAATCCTACAAGGTATCGTCGGTGCTCGACAAACAGACGCACATGGAGACGCTCATCGACGTTCTGCGTATGTTACAGAACGATAACGAAACGCTCTACAAAGTCACTCTGCATATTTCCCTTTACAGCCACAGTCACAGAAAGCGCGACGACAGAAAAGCGTTCCGCAAGAACGTGAAGCGCATCCTCGCGGAAGAGGGCTTCGAGGCGGTCGATAACTTCTGCCGTCAGAGCAACGCTTTCATTTCCTCCAATATCTCGCGCTACGACGCGATGAAAGACTACACCCGCGCCATTCACTCCGGATCGGTCGCCGCCTCCTTCCCCTTCGTCCTCTCCTCCGTTATGGACAAGAGCGGCTGTATCCTCGGCACCGAGAACGGCTACCCCGTCATCGTGGATTTCTTCACGAGAAACAACGAGCGCGTCAACTCCAATATGGTGGTCATGGGCAAGTCGGGTTCCGGTAAATCCTACGCGACCAAGACGATCCTCTCCCACCTTTCGGCGGAAAACGCAAAGATCTTTATCCTCGACCCCGAGAACGAGTATCAGTACCTGGCGCAGAACCTCGGCGGACGTCTGATCGACGTCGGCACCGCTTCGGAGGGACGTATCAATCCTTTCCACGTCATCACGACGCTCGACGCCGACGAGGACGGAAGCGAATCCCGCGTCAACAACTTCTCCGTCCATCTGCAATTCCTCGAAGAATTCTTCCGCGTGGCGCTCGGCGGTATCGCCCCCGAGGCGCTCGAATACCTCAACAACATCATCGTGGATCTCTACGCCTCCAAGGGTATCAACTCCCACACGGATTTCTCGAAGCTCACCGCGAAAGATTATCCGATCTTCGACGATCTTTTCGCTCTCATCAACAAACAGCTGAAAGAAGCGACGGTTGACTACGACGTGACGCAGCTGCGGATCTTACACAACTTCATCTCGAAGTTCGCCGGCGAGGGACGCAACGCCAACCTCTGGAACGGCGAATCCACCCTTTCCGTCAAGGAAAACTTCACGGTATTCAACTTCCAGTCGCTCCTGGCAAACAAAAACGGCGTCATTGCCAACGCGCAGATGCTGATGGTCCTCAAATGGCTCGACAACGAGATCATCAAAAACCGCGACTTCAACATCAAGCACGGCACGAACCGGAAGATCGTCGTCGCCATCGACGAGGCACACGTCTTCATCGATCCGAAATATCCCGTCGCCCTGGACTTCATGTATCAGCTGGCAAAGCGTATCCGTAAATACAACGGTATGCAGATCGTCATCACGCAGAACATCAAGGACTTCGTCGGCTCCGAGGATATCATCAGAAAATCCACCGCCATCATCAACGCCTGCCAGTACTCGTTCATCTTCGCGCTGGCACCCAACGATATGGACGATCTCTGTACCCTTTACGACAAAGCGGGACAGATCAACGAGGTCGAGCAGGATCAGATCGTGAACAACGAGCGCGGAAACGCCTTCATCATCACCGGCCCCGCAAGCCGTACCAATATAAAAATCATTGCTTCCGAAGCCACGGTCAAGCTCTTCGGAGAATAAGGAGACAACATGAGTTACCAAGAAGCCATCGAGTTTATCAATTCCTATCTTTCCCCCAAGGAGATCGCAAAAGCGTTTCTGCACGAAGAAATCACGGCAGAATCGCTCGAGCCGTTCCTCAGCGGCAACGTGGAGGACCGCAAAAAATTCTACTTTGAAGTCCTCGACGATTCCTCCAAGATTCCCTTCTTCGCCAAAAACCTCAACCGCTTCAACCTGACGAGAGACGAACGCGCAAAGGCGCTCGGCGCTTTTCTGGCTTACGCCGCCTACACGGTCAGCGCCCTCGACAAGATCGACGATTTTCTCGATGAGAGTTCCTTTGAGTGGAACGACGACGCGATCGACGCCGTCTTCGGAAACGACAAGGAATTTCTCAATCAACTCGAAGAATCGGTAGAAAAGAAATCCTACGACGCTCCCGCCGCCAGCATCCTCGCCCTGCGCAACGCTCTCACGGGTGAGCACAGAGCCGAAGAAGCACTGGAAAACTATCACACCCTCAAGGGCACCGAAAAAGCGGCGGAGGAACTCGCCAAAGTGGCGGACGTATACAACAAGGCACAGGAGGATCTCGGCTCTTTCATGTACGAGATCCAAATCAATGAAGACGCTCTTGAGCCCGAAGTGCCCGAAACGGAAATGGAAGACGCGGAGGACGCGCCCGTCTACGACGTGGAAGTCAGCGATGAGTTCGAGGCAGATCCTTTCGGCTTTACTCCCGAAGAGGAAGTATCTTTCGGCTGGCGCGAAGCCAAACCGGAGGTCGAGGGAACACTCTTCAAGACCGGAAACCTCAAGGTCGAAAGTCTGAGAGCCCAGAAAGTCACCTCGTCCATGATCCTCGACGGACTGAAGACCGAGACCAAGGCAGAATACTCTCTCGACGACATTCGCGCGACGATGAGCAAGCGCCGTGACCAGCTTCTCTCCTACGTCTACGGAAAAGGCGAGCCCGACGCGGCGTTCACCTGCCTGCTGGACAAAAACGCGCTGAAAAACAACGTCATCCGCTTTGACGACAAGAAAAAAGCGGCGATGCTGCGCGATCTCTCCGACGCCAACATCGAAAAGGCCGCGAGAGCCGTCTGGGGTGAAAAAGAGCCCTACGACAGTTTTGATTACACGCTGAACGCAAACGGACTTGACGAGCCGAACGCCGCGCCGGACCCGGATCAGCTCAATACCCTCAAAGATAATCTCATGGAAATGAAAGAACTGCACGCCTGCCGTTCGATCGGATACTTCTTCCGCCATCCCATCAACTTCATCAAGGAAGCAAGAAGCATCTCGAAAGCGCAGGACACGATGGTGAACCGTTTCCACGTTGATCCCGCCGAACTTGAATTCTCCTTCCCCGCCGTGAACGCTCCGGAACCGGAAGCGACAGTGCCCGCCGAAGTCGTGAACGAGCCCGTCACCGAGAACTTTACCGTGCCGGAAGCGGTGGAAAGCGAACCGGTCATGACCGACGTCAAATCGAAAACGGAAAAGACCGAAGTCCTCGTCGGGAGCGATCCCGAAAAAGACGGACCTGCCGCGGAATAAATTGCCTTAAAATATTATAAAATAAGAGGGACATTTCATGCCAAAGAAATTACTGGAAGGTTCACCGCTCGCCAATTCCGCCGAAGAAATGCGCTTTTCCGACATTCTCGCGGCGATAGCGGAAGACGAAACCGTCAAAGAAAGCATCGAAGAGATCAAAACCTACGGTTCGCTGGAAACCGAGGATTTCCGCCGCCGGTACAAGGACAACGTGGAAATGCTCACGGATCACAGCGTCTTTGTCGGGACCGTCGAAGCATCCGAACTCGAAGAGTCGGAATGGGTGACACTCGCCGGCGTGTTCTATAAACGCGCGTTCGACGCCGAGAACCTCAAAACCGAACTCCCCGCCGTCATGAAAGAAACGTTCGGCATCGACAAACTCACCCAAAAAGAAACCCTGGCGATCCTCTCTTGCAGCCAAGCGTCGTTTGAAGAAGATATGCTCAAGCCCCTCAAGGGCAAGAATCCCGAAGAAAACAAGCGGGAATTCACGATCGCTCTCGTCACCGCGAAGTTGCAGGGCTATCCCGTCGAGGACACGGTGCTCGCCGATTTCGCCAAGGCCTCCGAAAAAGAACTCGAGGTCTTTTCGGATTCTCTTGACAAGATCTATGACAGAACAGACGTCTATCTCGATCTCGCGCTCGAAAAAGCCGACGAGATCGAAGCCGAGATGGCGTCCGATGACGAACTGACGGGCGTCGTCAACGACGAGGATATCGCCGCGCTCAAAGAAGAAGAGGCCTTTTTCAACAAGCAGGATTTCATCCGCAACGTCGCCATCACCGAAAATGAATACGCCGAAAATCCCGCGCAATACGGGGAGGGCGTCTTTATCCCGAACAACGATTTTTCGATCCCGCCGCTCGGCGATATCGAACACCGGGAATTCGAGTTTCCGACCACCTCGCAGATCCGCTTCGGCTGGCGTGCCGTCAGCGACTGGAAAGACAAGGATTTCGACAAGGGAAAAGACAACGACGAGCTGATCTACAACGACGCGTCCGCCAAGGAAGTCCGCGCCTCCAACCTTGTCGTCGATGACGTCAGAAACCAGAAAGTCACCCTCGATATGCTCAAAAACGAACTGTTCAACCTCTCTTTTGGCTGTGTCTCCAAAGACGAGGTCGCCTCGGTGATCGAGTACAACAAAGCATCCATGCTCGCGGGTATGTTCGGTTCCGGCGATCCGCGCCGCGCTTTCCGTTGCTTCCTGGATCAGGAGGCACTCAAGAACGGCGTTTACCGTTTTGATCCCGAAAAGACGAAACCGTTCACCGATATGTTCGCCGATGCCAACCGCGAAAAACTGACGACGGAAGTCACCTCTACCCTCCCCGTCAGAAACCGCGCGGGCGACACCCTGCGAAACATTCTCCGCGTCAACGTCACCGAGGACGTGACCGAGAACTGCTCCATGTCCGAGGCCGTCGATGCTTACCGTGAAAGACACGGAGAAGACGCCGAGATCCCGCTGACCGACGCACAGAAAGTCTCCGTGGCGAGAACCGTCCTCAATATGCGCGAGATCCGCGCCTCCCGCTCTTTCCTCTGGCACCTCAAGCACCCGATCGACAGCGTGCGTGAGTACTTCCAGATCGTAGGCGCAAAGAGAACGGCGACGAACGTACTCGGTATTCCCGCCGAGGACTTTGACCTCACGACGGGACGTCAGCGTCTCGACGAAAAATCCGAACAGATCGCGATCGCGAAAGCGGAAGAAGAAAGACGCAGAAAAGAAGAAAAACAGCGTCAGGCGGAACAGAAAGCCAAAGAAGCCGCCGAGAAGAAAGCCAAAAAAGAAAAAGAGGCCGCCGAAAAGAAAAAGGCAGCCGAAAACGTCAAAGAACCGGTGAAGGAAGAAGTCAAAGAGCCGGTGAAGGAAGAAGTCAAAGAGCCGCAGCCAAATCCCAACGCCGACCGCGAGCCGATGGACGTCGATCTCTCCGAAAAGCAACCGGAAAAAGAACCGCTCGTCAAGGAAGGACCGAAAGAACCGGTCAAAGAAGCCGAAATCAACAATGCCTGATTCTGTCACTTCTCTCCCGCGATTCTTAACCGAAAACCGCTAACGCGGCTGATCATCAAAGCAACCGCATAATCAATCAAACAAACGGCATTTTGAAGTCATATTTCCGAAAAAGGAGAAATGCAATGGTACAGAATTCCGAACTCCGCCGCCGCGCCAGAGAACAGCTCGGCAGCAACATTTTCAATCCCGAATGGCTCTATCTCGTCCTCGCCGTGCTCGTAGCGGGCGTGATCCTTTCCGCGTCAAGTCTCGGCTACGTCGCCGCGCTGATCCTGATGGGTCCCATCGAATACGGGCTCGCCCGCATCTTCATCCTCTTCTCCCGTGAGGGAAAAAGAGCCGATCTTACAAATCTTTTTGACGGTTTCAGAGAGAATTTCGGGCAGACGCTTCTGCTCGGTTTCCTCAAGAATCTGTTCATCGCCCTGTGGTCCCTGCTCCTCATCGTGCCCGGTATCGTCAAATACTACTCCTACTCGATGGCAACGTATATCCAGCAGGATTCCCCCAACAAGGACTGGCGCTACTGTCTCGACGAAAGCCGCCGCATGATGGACGGACACAAGATGGACCTGTTTTTGCTGGAACTCAGTTTCATCGGCTGGCTCATCCTCGGCGCGCTCTGCTTCGGCGTCGGCACTCTCTGGGTCTCCGTCTATATGGAAACGGCGAAAGCCAACTTCTACGAAGAACTGCGCGGCCCCGTGATCATCACGCCCAACAACGACGATTTTTCCCCCACCGATTTCTGATATCATCCGAGCCCCGCTCGGGATATCATCCATCCCTACGGGATGGCATATCATCCTCGCTCCGCGGGGGGATAAAAAGGGCAGAAAGTCAATCGACTTTCTGCCCTTGTTTTTGGGTTCGTTTTTGGTCATTTTTTGCGCAGGGTGAAAATCGCCACGGTGTAGCCGCGAAGCGTGATCCCGCCGTCCTCCAAAATCGCCGCCGTATCGTTTCCGAAACTGTCGGTGACAAACGCGCTTTCGACCTCGTAGCCGTCGGCTTCAAAGGTCAGACGAACGTCCTGCGGCGGAACGATACCGACACCGTTCATCCGGCGAACGGCGCCGAGCGTTTCCGCGGGGCGGACGGTCAGAACCGTTGTTTTCATACTCATCTCTTTTTCCGGAGCGGCGGTGCCGTTCTTTTTTATTTTTCCGCATTTCCCGACGAAGAAGCCGAAAGGCGCGGCAGGTTCGAGCACCCGCGGTCTTACACTTGGTTTTCGCGGGAGCCGACGTTATTTTTGCGTGATCCGGGATCGCGCGGATATCGGCGTTCATTTAACCCTCCGTGACCGAGGGGGACGCGGTGCGTTTTTCGTGTTCACCGCAATAAGGCAAAGGCGCGGGATCAACCCTGCGCCTGTGTGAATTTTTTCGCCATTTCCGTGATCGCCGCGAAATCGCCCTCGGCGATCTTTTGCTTCGGGGTGAGTGCCGAGCCGACGCCGACACCGAACAGCCCGAGTTTCAGAAAATCACCGACGTTCTTTTCGTTCACGCCGCCGACCGCCATCATCGGGATATGCGACAGGGGCGCCATGACCGCCTTGAAATACGAAACGCCGAGTGCGTCCGCCGGAAAGACCTTCACGACGTCGGCTCCTGCCTCGTACGCCGCCGCGATCTCCGTCGGGGTGTAAGCACCGGGCATGGAAATGACGTTTTTCGACGCGGTGTAACGAATGATCTTCGGATTCGTATTCGGGGAGATGAGGAACTCCGCGCCCGCCGCGATCGCGAGTTTTGCCTGCTTCAGCGTCATGACCGTTCCGGCGCCGATGTGCATTTTCCCGGCAAATCTCTGTTTCAGCATAGCGATATTCTGTGCCGTCTTTTCATTGGTATCGGGATTTTTCTGATCGAACGTGATCTCCGCCCAGCGGATCCCGCCCTCGCAGAGCGCGTCCAGAAGCGGCGGCAGTTTTTCCTCCGCGACACCGCGGATGATGACGACGATCGCCTTTCCCGCACATTCGTCAAGCAGTTTTTTCTTTTCTTCGGCGTTCATAACGTTCTCTCTTTCATCAGTCTTTCCGCGCCGTACGCGACCGCGTACTTCGCGATTTCTTCGGGGATCGCCGCCGCGCTCATCGCCGTACGCTCCGAAAGGAGGGTGACAAAAGCCGCGCGGTAGGGATCCGATCCCCCGACGAGGATCCGTCCTTTTCCGTTCTTTTCGATGACGCGGATATCCTCCGACAGGAGGGCGCCGCAAAGGGCGGAATACAATTGTTCTTTTTGATAGCCGGAAAACTTCTGCAGGATACGGACCTTGAAAAGTGCCTCGGTGACGCCGTGCTCGCGGCAAGTTTGTTTTTGCGATTCAAAGGATTCACCTCTTGCGTGGATTTACCGCTCTATTATAATATAAATAGATGGAAAACGCAACCGTTTTTTCTTTATTTTACAAGATTTGCGGGCGCGGGCGCGTAAAGACATGAAATCGCCGCCGTCGGGCGGCTCTTTTCCGTAAAGTGAAAGCGATCAAAAGAACGAAAAAAACCGAAAAGGGCTGCCCGAACGGGCAGCCCCATGTTTTTTTTAAGTTCATTCCTGCGAGATCATACCGTAGTTGCCGTCCTTGCGGCGATAGACGACGGCGGTCTTTTCGGTCGCCTCGTCCGTGAAAACGTAGAAATCGTGGCTCGTCAGTTCCATTTGCAGAACGGCTTCCTCCGGGCTCATCGGCTTGAAGTCGAAAGTCTTTTTCCGGATGATGGCAGGAGCGTTTTCCGGTTCTTTTTCGTTCTCCCATCCCATTTCGGCAAAGGCGCCCTCGTGCATCCGCTTTTCGAGTTTCGTCTTGTTCTTGCGGATCTGCCGATCCAGACTGTCCATCGCTCCGTCAAACGCCGTGCGGAACGTATCGCTCTCCTCCTCCGCACGGAAGACGTTCCCGTCGGAGTGGATGGTAATTTCCACCGCCTCCCCGCCGTGACGGCAGGAAAACGTCACCTGCGCCTCGGCGCTTTCGTCAAAAAAGCGATCGTAGCGCGATAGTTTATCGGCGGCTAATTCTTTCAGTCCCTCCCGCAAAGTCATTTGTCGTGCGTTCATTTTCAGTTTCATAAGAGCACTTCCTTTCCGTTTGCCGCGCGCATGGCAGGATCGAAACGACGCACAGCGCCTTCGTTTTCCGGCGTCTGCGCTTGGCTCAACTCTATTATATCATATTTGCACAAGTGTGGACACGTTTTTTCCAAAAATTCATATATTTTTCACAAATAAGAACGCTGTCATTTTGATTTTTCCGTTTTCACAGACGAGGCGGCGCACCTGTTTTTTTACCAACACGGCAAAACCCTTTTTCTTCCCCGAAAAAACGCAGGACGCACAGAGAGCGAGGCGCTTTCGGTACCCGAAAAAGCGGAAAAAGAAAAATGACAGCACCTGTTTTTTCGGCAAATCTTGCACAATTTGTCAGATTTGCCGAGATTTTTATTGACAAAGCCGACGCCGGCGCGTATCATAAAAATATCAAGATGCGATGATAAGAAACAAATATAAGGAAGAAAACACGATGAAAAACGCGTTTGTGAGAACCCTTTGCCTTTGTCTGACACTCCTGTTCCTCTTCTCTGCCGTTTCCTGCGATTCACCGTTCACGGTGACGATATCCGCCGAAGAACTCTCGGCGGGATACGAGAGAAAAGCGACACAAACCGGCGCGGTGACGGAAGACTTCCGCGCGGCGATGGCGGACTTTTCCCTCTCTCTGTTCCGGGGACTGCTGACGAAAGACGAAAAGAACGATCTCGTCTCGCCGCTTTCCGCGGTGCTCTGTCTCGCGATGCTCGCCAACGGTGCGGACGGAGAGACAAAAGCACAGATGGAAGACGCGCTCGGTATGGACGTGAATTCCCTCAATCTCGCCCTTTACGCCTACACATCGTCGCTTTACCGCGCGGACGACTGCAAGGTGAGTCTCGCCGACTCAATCTGGTTCCATAACGACGAGGGGCGCCTCTCGGTCAACGAATCGTTCCTGCAAACGAACGCCGACTGGTACGACGCGCAGATCTATTCGGCACCCTTTGACGAAACGACGCTCTCCGATATCAACGCGTGGTGCAAGAAGCACACCGACGGGATGATCGAAAAAATGATCGACGAGATCCCGAAAGACGCCGTCATGTACCTCATCAACGCCCTCGTCTTTGACGGAAAATGGTCCGTCGAATATCAGAAGAGCGACGTGAGCAAAAGGACGTTTCATAACTACGACGGGACAGAGACCGAAGTCGATTTTCTCTCGTCGAAAGAACGCGGATATTACAAGGGCGAAAACTTCACGGGCTTTTCCAAAAATTACGCCGGCGGCGCTTACAGTTTTCTCGCTCTGCTCCCGGATGAGGGCGTGGATCTTTACGAATTCGCGGCGTCCCTCGACGGCAAAACGTTTCTCGGGATCACCGACTCGAAAACCGCCGCGCCCGTTTACGTGAAAATGCCGGAGTTCACCTACGACACGAATATGAATCTGAACGAAACGCTGATGGCGATGGGCATGACGGATATGTTCTCGGGTGACGCCGACTTTTCCCGCATCGGAACGGCGGGCGGGGGAAATATCACCTGTTCGGAAGTCTGTCAGAAGACCTATATCGAAGTCAACCGGAACGGCACGAAAGCCGCCGCCATTACCTGGGCAGGTATGAAAGGAACCGCGATGATGCCCGAAGAGGAATATTTCGTGACGCTCGACCGTCCGTTCGTCTATGCGATCCTGGACAACGCGACGGGGCTTCCGCTCTTCATCGGCGCCGTGACGTTTCTTTGAGAAATACTATCTGAATCCAAAAACGAAAAGGGATAAGAGACCGGCAAAATGATATAATCCCCATAGAGTAGACACTTGAAATAGCAAAAAGTTTCAAGACTACACTATGGGGATTATATCATTTTCCGGTCATTTTAGTCTTTTTATCGGCAATATTTTCGAAAAGTTTTATAAAATACCGTTGTATTTTTGCCGATAATATGCTATACTGTGAGAGAAAGGATGTGACGTGATGAAATCTCTTTCCGTAGCGGAAGCCGCAAAGCTTTGGGGACTTTCCGAGAGAAGCGTCAGACATTACTGTGCCGAGGGAAGAATCGACGGCGCGATCCTGACGGGTAAGACCTGGCAGATACCGGAATCCGCCGAAAAACCGCCACGGCGGCATTCGGAAAAAGAAGAGCCGATATCGCTTCTTCAGATGCTGAACGCGGAGAAAAAAGCCAATCTCCACGGCGGGATCTATCACAGGATCCAAGTCGATCTGACCTACAACTCGAATCACATGGAGGGCAGCCGCCTTTCGCACGAAGAGACGCGCTTTATCTTTGAAACCAACACCGTCGGGCCGCAAAACGACGCGGTGCGGGTGGACGATATCGTCGAAACCGCCAATCATTTCCGTTGTGTGGATATGGTGATCGAAAACGCTTCGCGTACCCTAACGGAATCATTTATCAAGCAACTGCACGCCACACTCAAAAACGGAACCGCCGATTCCCGCCTTTCGTGGTTCCGCGTCGGTCATTACAAAAAACTGCCGAACGAAGTCGGCGGGCAGGAGACGACACTCCCGGAAAACGTGGCGGAAGAAATGCACAAATTGCTTTCCGAATACAATCAAAAAGAGGGAAAAACGCTTCGGGATCTTCTGGATTTTCACGTCCGATTTGAGCGCATCCACCCGTTTCAGGACGGAAACGGACGTATCGGCAGACTCATTCTGTTCAAAGAATGTCTGCGCTTCGATATCGTCCCTTTTATCATCGGTGACGATATGAAAGCTTTTTATTACCGCGGACTGCAAAACTGGTCGAACGAAGAGGGATATCTTCTCGACACCTGTCTGACCGCGCAGGACCGTTTTCAAAAGATCCTCGATTATTTCCGCATCCCGTACACGAAAAACGAGGCGAAATAAAGGGCGATTTACATGAAAAGCGCGGACGCCGATGGCGCGGAATATAGAAAAGACCAACCGGGACGGTTGGTCTTTTTGCGTCGGCGGGGTGCTTTCCGACAGCCGTGATTTTTCGCGGGATTGACCGAAATGCGCCGGCACGGCGTGCCGTTTCGCGGGCTTCAGACGTTTTGTATGTCCCGAAAGCAAAGCGGTTTTTCGCGGGCGTCAGACGTTTTCCGCTTCTTTGAAATAGCGGAACGTATCGAGGGTGAGTTCCGAGGCGGCGGCTTCGTCGCAGACGATAACGGCGTGCTCGTGCAGCTGGAGCACCGAGGCGGGGCATCGGCAAGAAACGCCGCCCTCCACCGCCGCGGCAAGGGCGCGCGCCTTTGCCCTCCCGCTGACAAGCAGCATCACTTCCCTCGCGTCCGTAACGGTGCCGACGCCGACGGACAAGGCGTACTTCGGCACTTTTTCCCTGTCGTTTCCGAAAAAGCGCGCGTTCGCGCTTCTCGTATCCTCCGTCAGGGCACGGACACCGGTGCGGGAAGACAGAGAGGTGAACGGCTCGTTGAACGCGATATGCCCGTCGGCACCGATGCCGCCGAGAAACAGGTCGATCCCGCCGTGGCGGCGGATCGCTTCCTCGTATGCCCGGCACTCGGCGTCCGCGTCCTTCGCGCATCCGTCGAGCAGATGTGCCTGCGCCCCCGGCAGGTCGATCTTTGAAAACAGGTTTTCCTCCATAAAGGCGTGGTAACTCTCGGGATCCTCCGGGGAAAGACCGACGTACTCATCCATATTGAAGGTCACGACGTTCCGAAAGGACAACCGCCCGGCGGCGACTTCCTCCGCCCAAAGGCGATAAACCCCGAGGGGCGAACTGCCCGTGGGCAAGCCCAAGACGAAGGGCTTTTCGCCTTTTGCGTTTCTGATTTTTTCCGCGACGGCTTCTGCCGCCCATTTCGACATCGTTTCGTAGGATTCGCGGATAATGACTCGCATAGAGTCTCCTTTTTTCGATTATTGAAAACTGATGGGAAAAATATCGCCGCGCACGTAAGCGTCGGTCACGTTCATCGGACAACCGCGCCTGTCGTACACGACGAAGTGAACGAGAAGCAGCGGATCGTCCTTTGCGATACCGAGCGCCTTTGCGACGGTTTCATCCGCACGGACAAGACCGATTGTGCGGTACGACGAGGCGGCCTCCGCGCCGTTTCTGACCGCGAGCTCATAAAGCGAGCCCGTAAGGTCTTGCCCGAGAAGAAAGGAAAAAGCGGGAGAAAACCGATGCTCGGCGTAAGCGACGGGGACGCCGTCGGCATAACAGAGACGGACGATCTTGACGGTTTTCTCTCCGTTTTTGAGTTCGAGCGCCGCGCGGGTATTTTTATCCGACGGCTCTTCTCCGCTCGACAAAACTTCGATCTTCGGCGTTTTTCCGACGCCGTCGCAGAGTCGGTGAAACGAAAAGACGGAGGACGGGACTTTTCCCTGTCCTTTTGGTGATCGTGTGACAAAGGTGCCTTTTCCCTGTCGGCGGGAGAGTATCCCCGCGTCACAGAGTTCCGAGACGGCGCGTCTGACGGTGATCCGGCTCACGTGGAATCTCTCGCAAAGTTCGCTTTCGGTGGGGATCAGATCGCCGACGCGGAAACGCCCGGCGGAAATATCCCGCAAAAGGTCATCCATGATCGAGGAGTAGAGGGGTTTTGCGCTGTTCTTTTTCATATTTACCGTTTCCTTTTTTCGCTTTTACCCTCTATTATTCACGTTTTTGGCGATCGTATGCGCGGGGACGTACCCCCGCACCGAAGTGAGAGGATACACGACGGCGTCCCTGCCGATCACGGCGCCGGGATTCAGCACGGCGTGACAGCCGATCTCCGCGCGGTCGCCGAGGACGGCGCCGCATTTTTTACGCCCTGTCGGAAGAATGCCGCCGGGGTACGCGATAACGATCTCCGCTTTGTCGAGACGGACGTTGCTCGTGACGCTCCCCGCCCCCATGTGGGAGAGATACCCGAGGACCGAGTCGCCGACGTAATTGAAATGCGGGACTTTCGCGCCGTCAAAGAGGATCGCGTTTTTGATCTCCGTGGAATTGCCGACGACGCAGTTCTCGCCGATTAGGACGTTCCCCCGCAGATACGCGCCGGGGCGTACCTCCGTCCCCCGGTCGATAACGGCGGGGCCCTTGATACTGACGTTTCCCGCGATCTTCGCGTCCCTCGCGATCCAGACGTCATCTTCTGCGCGCTCGTAATCCGAGGCAGGCAGACTTTCACCGACGGCGTGGGTGATCTTGCCTATCATCCCGAGGATCATAAAAGGATAAAGCGCGTCTTCCAGCCACACGCGAGCCCGCGTATGCGAGATGTCGAATAGCGCCGCCGTCGTGAGTTCCTTTACGGTCTTTTCTTGTAAAAACGCCGCGGGGCGGTCGGACGTATTCATGAAAGTACCCCCACGCGGTGACTGATCGAGACGATCGCGCGGGTGATCTCTTCCACCGCCGCTTCACACGCCGACGCCGTCGGCGCCTGTACCATCACCCGCAGGACGGGCTCCGTCCCGCTTTTTCTGAGAAGCACTTTTCCCGTTTTCCCGAGTTTTTCCGACTGTTCGGCGAGCGTCTTTTGCACGAGAGGATGAGAAAGCGCCGCGTCCTTATCCGCGACGGGTACGCTCTTTTGCCTTTGCGGATAAAAGACGACGGGAGCGGTCAAGGCGGAGAACGGACGATCGCTTTCCTTAAGAACGCGCAGGGCAAGGGCGGCGGTGAGAAGCCCGTCGCCGGTGGTCTCGTGATCCGAGAAAATGAGGTGGCCGCTTTCTTCCCCGCCGAGGGTGTGCCCGCCCTCTTTCATCCTCTCATAGACGAAACGGTCGCCGACGTCACAAATCTCATACCCGATCCCTGCCGCTTCCAGAGCGTGCAGCAGTCCGACGTTGCTCATGACGGTGGCGACGATCTTTCCGCTCTTCAGAGTGCCCCTCGCCCTCCCGTCCGCCGCGAGCAGGTACAAAAGCGCGTCGCCGTTCTTCTCGTTTCCGTTTTCATCCACGGCGATACACCGGTCGGCGTCCCCGTCAAAGGCGAAGCCGACGTCGAGGTGCTTTTCCCGCACGAGCGAGCGCAGTCTTTCCGTGTGCGTCGAGCCGCAGGCGTCGTTGATACGGATCCCGTCGGGTTCATCGGCGATCGCGGTCACTTCGGCACCGAGATCGGAAAAGAGTTTTTTCGCCGAAACCGAAGCGGCACCGTTGGCACAGTCAAGCCCGACTTTCAGACCGTCAAAACGGCAATGCACCGTCTTTTTCAGAAACGCGAGATAACGGGTAAGCAGTTTTGGCGCCGCCCTTACGCACCCGATCTCTTTTTCCGAGGCAAAGGGGATCACGGGCGGACGGTCGAGGGCTTCCTCGATCTTCCCTATCAGGTCGTCATCGGCTTTTTCGCCCTTTTCGTTCATCAGTTTGATCCCGTTGTCAAAGTAGGGATTGTGCGACGCGGATATCATGATGCCGATATCAAAACCCTCCGTCCGCGTCAGAAAACTCACCGCGGGGGTGGATATAACGCCGGACAGGACACAATCCCCGCCCGAAGCGGCGATGCCGGCGGTGACTGCCGCCTCCAGCATGGAGGAGGAAAGCCGCGTGTCTTTTCCGATCAGGATCTTTGGCTTTTTTCCGCTCTTTCCGAGTTCGTATCCGAGAAAGCGCCCGATCGCGTAGGCGGCGTCCGCCGTGACCGTCACGCCCGCTTTGCCCCGAAAGCCGTCGGTACCGAAGTATTTGCCCATAACTGCTCCTTATCATCGAAAATGGGATATTACATCTTATGAGCGCAGGACAAATGTGTGCGCGTTTTTTCGTTTTTTCCAAAAGAAAAAGCCGCGACGGTCGATCGCGGCTTTTGCAGTTACTTGTATTTTCTTTTTACAGTTGCTTTTATTTTCTTCGGTGTTTTCATATTACGCCTTTTGGAAATAGCGGGCGGCGTTTTCGTGACAGACGGCGCGGATGAGGGCGAAAAGGCGTTTTTCGTCGTTCGGATACTCCCCGTTTTCGACGATCTTTCCGATCTTGTCGCAGAGAATGCGGCGAAAATACTCGTGGCGGGCGTAGGAGAGGAAACTGCGGCTGTCGGTGAGCATCCCGACAAACTCGGAAAGCAGACCGAACTGCATCAGCGTCTCGAGCTGGCGGGAGATGCCGTCCTTCTGATCGTTGAACCACCAGGCGGCGCCGTACTGGATCTTTCCGGGGATCTCCCCCTGGAAGCAGTTCATGAGAGCCGCGATCACCTCGTTATTTTCGGGATTGAGGCAATAAAGAACGGTCTTCGGCAGATGTCCTTTTTCTTCCTCTGTCGAGAGAAGCGCCGCAAGGGGCGCGGCGATCTCGCGGTCGCCGATGGCGTCAAAGCCGGTGTCGGGACCGAGTTTTTCAAAGCGGGCGGCGGAATTGTTCCTTTGCGCGCCGATATGGTACTGCTGTGCCCAGCCGTGCTTTTCGTAAAGCGAGGAAAGAAAAACGAGAAGATCGGCGCGGTAGGCGTCGGCTTCCCTCTCGGTAACGGTCTGCCCCGCTTTCGCCTTTTTGAAAACGGCGTCGGGATCGACGTCCGCGGAAAAGACGGGCACCGGCTCGAGGGAATGATCGGAAACGACGCATCCGACGCTGTCGAAGAAATCGACGCGGGCGGCGAGCGCGTCTTTCAGACTCTCGTAGGTTTCGACGGGCTTTCCGTACAGGGCGGAGAGTTTTTCGATCCACGCGGGGAACGCCGGCGCCTGCAATTTCAGCGCCGCGTCGGGGCGGAAGGTCGGCAGGACACGGGTATCAAAAGACTTATCGTTTGCCAGCGCGATATGATAACGGAGGTCGGATGTCGGATCGTCGGTCGTGCAGATCGTATCGACACCGCTGTTTCTGATGAGCGTGCGGGCGGAGAGCGTCCCGATCTTTTCGTTCATGGCGGCATAAAGACGATCGGCGTTTTCCGCCGTCAAGGGCTCGTAAATACCGAAGTAACGCTGCATTTCGAGATGGGAAAAGGCGTAGATCGGGTTTCCGATCGCCCTTTCGCAGACGCCTGCGAACGCGCGGAACTTCTCGGGATCGGAGGCGCCGCCCGTGATCTTTTCCTCCGGCACGCCCGCCTCGCGCATCAGACGCCATTTGTAATGGTCGCCGCCGAGCCAAAGCTCCGTGATCGAGCGGAAGACTTTGTCCTCATAGATCTCTTTCGCGTCGAGGTGACAATGAAAATCGAAGATCGGCAGCGTCGCCGCGCAGCGGTGATAGAGTTTTTTTGCCGTCCTCGTGGTCAGAAGATAATTCCGGTCCATAAATGCTTTCATATACGACTCTCCTGTTGACTTTCCGGGATTTTAAGATTACAATAATACTATCGCATAAAAGGGGATAAAAAGTTGAAACTGTCGAACGTATTTCATCACTTCGTGCTGATCACGAAGCACCGCCACGCGGTCTTTCGCGCCTGCTGTCAATGCGGGATCCCGCTGCGCGGTCTTCTCCACGACCTCTCCAAATATTCCCCGACCGAGTTTTTCGAGTCGGCGAAGTACTATCAGGGCAACCGCTCGCCCATCGTCTTTGCACGGCGGGAAAACGGCGTCAGCCGGGCGTGGCTCCACCACAAGGGGAGAAATCCGCATCATATCGAGTACTGGCTCGACGGCGACTGCGAAATCACGCCGCTCATGCCGTACAAATACGCGGTCGAATGTGTCTGCGACAAGATCTCGGCGACGAAGGTCTATAACAGAAAGAATTATAACCCCTCGATGCCGCTTGCCCACTACCTGCGCTACGGCAACAAGGTCGAGGGAAACCCGAAAACGATGGCGTTTCTTTTACAGGTGTTCCGGGATCTCGACGCTCTCGGCGAGCGCGCCGTGCTCAATCCCGCCTACATGAAAAAGACGTATCGGGAGATCTGCCTATCCGAGTAAGGACGCTTCGCTCGGGATCTCTTTTGCGAGCGCGGCGTTGGAAAAGCGGAAGTCCCCCGAAAGTTCGCGGATCACGGAAAGTTCCGGCGGAAAAACGGCGCTCTCCCTCTCGTCTTTGAGTTCCGTTTCGACGACGCAGACGGTCTTATAAAACGGGTAAATATCGACTTCGAAGAGTTGCCCGCCAAAGAGGAACGTAAGCCGCGTTTTTTCGATCGTGCGCAGGGCGGGATCGCGCTTTTCCGAAAGCGCCCGAAAGGTCTCCCCGTCGATCGTCCTCTCGTCCTCGATACAGCTGATCGGAGAGACGCGCTTTTTCACCGTTTCGGTAAAAACCGTCGTCCCGCCGCACTCGCGGGCGCGGACACGGTGGGTATTTTCTTCGCCGACGGCAAGATAGATCTGCGTGATCCGGCTCTCGGTGAAACCCGGCAAGCGGGAAAGCGCCGAAACGTCCGGCATCCGGCAAAGATATTTTCTCTCGGTCTCGATCGCCATAACGCGCCGCCTTTCTTTTTTTCTTATTATAAAGGCATCGGCGGAAAAAAGCAAGGGCAAAGGGCTATTTCATAAAAGACTCCCGGATTTTTCACCCGAGAGTTTCTTTTTTCACTTTCGCCACAACCGTTATCGCACGTCAAGTCGGGGCAAATTTTGCCCCGACTGTATGTGTTAAAAACATTGCATAAATTGTTTAATCTGTCGGTTTCTAAATCTTCGATTTCAAAACTACCGTGAGGAAATAATAAAATGATTATCTACCTTCACACTATTTGTAACTTTAGAACACATTAAGGGTTGTATTCTACTACAAGCTCCAATATTTCTGCTGGTGTCGTGAGAACATCGATAGTATCGCCATCCGAATCGACAAACTCAACTTCAAAGCACTTCCCGTCATATTCAAGTACAATTGTTCCTTGAGTACCTTCTGGTAAACCTTGAAACTCAGATTTGAGTTTAACTACATCTAATTCTTTCATTCTCATTTCTCCTTTTGTCAGGATATACCGTGACGATTCGACAATATACTCGCTCAAGTTTTAATCCCCCCTATTCCCGTTCAGTATTTCAAAAAGTTTTTTGCAGGTTTCTTCATCCAGCGTATCGAACTGACGGGCAAAAGATACTGCAAACTGTCGATTCCCGTCTGATGCGTTGCGGATATTGATTTCCACGATATCATTTGACTCAAAAACGGCTTGTTTCAATTCATCCATTTGTTCCGGTGTCAAATTGTACAGTTCGCGGAGTTTAGGATACCATGCTTCGGGGAGTTTCTTTTTCCCATTTTCAATTGCAGAAAGAAACGCAGATGAAACGCCGAGATTATCAGCCATCGTTTTCAATATTTCGCCTTCGTTTAAACGCAATTTTCTCAAAAACTTTCCAACACTCGTTTTCATATCATCGCACTCCAAAATTAACCTTTTTAGGTTGAATCCATTGTATCATATCGTTTTGCCTTTGTCAACCTGATTTGGTTAATTTTTTTGAAAATTTGCGTTTTTTTGAAAATGCGGGGCAATTTTTCGCAAAAAAACAGAATTTGCGGAAAGAAGTATGAAAGAACTTGACTTTTTCTTTCATATATGTTACAATACGGTGAAATAAAGTGATCGGGAGAATAGCCATGACGGACGAAACGAAAGTCAAAATCAAAAAGACGTGGGATAAGGTCACGACGGGGATCCTTCTTTTTCTGTTTGCTTCTCCCCTTTTGATTCTTCTTTATCTCATCATCTGGTTTTTGTCTAAATAACAACGGGATCCGAAAGCGCATCTTTCGGATTTTTCCTTATTTCATGGAGGATACGATGAAAAAAAGAATCGCGCAGCTGCTTTGCCTTTGCCTTTTGTTTTCGCTCTTTTCTTTCATTTCCTGCGACATGGAACAACCGCCAAAGCAAGAGGATGAGAACAAAAGCGAAAGCGAAAAAACCCCGGATGACGCTTTTTCGGAAGGAGAAAACGAAATCATGACCATCTTTCCGCAGGGATGTATCGTCGTCACAGACTATTTTGAAAACGACGGCGTCAGAGACGTCGCGGACGACATTCAGAAAGTGATCGACGAGAACCCGAACCGCTCGATCTATTTTCCCGACGGGACTTACGTTCTGTCCCATTCTCTTCTGACCTCGGCAAATCCGAAAAACAGCGTCTCGCTCTATCTGACCGACTACGCCGTTCTCAAGGCGACGTCGGATTTCAAGAGCGGCACGGCACTCGTCAATCTCGGCGGCAAAGAGGCGTACAACAACGTGCGCTTAGTCGGCTCCAACTACGGGATCTACGGCGGCGTGCTCGATTGCAATGGCGTGGCGAACGGCGTCGAGATCTCCTCGGGACGGGAAACCAAGGTGCAGAACGTTTCGATCAAAAACTGCGTCGAGGGGATATGGATCTCGCACGGCGCGAACAGCGGCTCCGCGGACGCCGATATTTCCAACTGTAACATTCAGGGCACGGCGAGAAAAAACTCCGTCGGCATCCGTATCAGCGCCGCCGACAACTCTGTCTCCAACGTGCGCATCGGCAGATGCGCGACGGGCGTCATCACCGAGGCGGGGGGCAATCTTCTCTCCAACGTTCACCCGCTCTTCGCCATGGGAGGCAATTACGCCTCCGGCATCGGGTTCCTCGAGAAATCGAGCGGGAACACCTTTTACCGCTGTTACAGCGACCAATTTGCGACGGCTTTCATGATCGAGAACAACGGCGTGAGCGTCTATACCGACTGCTGGGCGTTCTGGTACACGGGGGACGGGGGGACTGAAACGGCGTTTTACGCCAAAGACCAGTTCAACGCGCACGTCACAAATCTCAACGTCGGGTTCTCCAAGGACACCGAAAATACGATCCTCAAATGCGGTGCCGTGAACGTCAGCGAAGGTTTCTTCACGGGGCTGTTGGGGAAGCCGGAGCGGGCGACGGTAGAGCTGCCGGAAAAATTCATAAAATGAGACTGTTAAAAAAGTGCAGACCGCAATAATCCTGTCCATCGGACTGTTAAAAAAGTACAGACCGAAAAAATCCTGTCCATCGGACTGTTAAAAAAGTGCAGACCGAAAAAATCCTGTCCATCGGACTGTTAAAAAAGTGCAGACCAAAAAAATCCTGTCCATCGGACTGTTAAAAAACGCGGACAAATCAAAAACAGGTGTGAAGTTTCGGCTTCACACCTTTATTGTTTGCCGAAGCCGACCGACGTGCTTCACGCCCTTTTGGAGCAGGTTTCACAGGGGGAAACGGAAAATCGGCGGTTTTTTGCGCGATCCTCTGCCGCTTTCTTGACTTTATACGGAAAGCGCGGTACAATAGGAGCGAAAGACGAGGCAGTTTTATGACTTTAACGCTCAAAGATTTTGAAAAATTCAAAAGACTGGAAAAGACGTTCGGGCGCAATTACCGCGTGACGCATCTTTTCGCGCGGTATCTCTCTGAAGCGCCGGAGGCGATCACGGCGGACGCCGTCTCTTCCCTCGTGGGGGACGGCTTCACCGAAAAGGAAGCGATAGCGGCGCTGCTCTCCGCTCTTTTCGGGCTGGAGACGGACAAAAACGCGGAGGACAGACGGCTGTACCTTGACTACATTCTGCCGTCCGTGCGCATCCTCGACGCGAGAAAATATCAGGAAAACCCCTACCGAAAAGCCGTGAAAATCAATTTCGCGGAGCAGAACGGCTGGACCTGCAAGACCGAGACGTACCCCGCCTTTCGCGGGATGATCTGCGACGATATGACCGCCGAGGGGGACGGAAAAGAGATCCCGCCGCTCGGCTTTTTCCCCGAGCCGTTTTCCTTTCCCGCCGTCCTCGAGGACGGCAACGAGTGGATGACGCTCTCCCCTGTCGATACCGATACCTGTGAGTTCGCGATCGAAGCGGCGCACGGCGACGTCGTCACTTTCGGGCTCGGGCTCGGGTATTACGCCTTTATGGTCGCGGAAAAGCCCGACGTGCGCTCCGTGACGGTGATCGAAAAAAGTCCCGACGTCATCGAACTCTTCCGCCGCGTTTTGCTCCCGCAATTTCCGCACAAAGACAAGATCCGCGTGATCGAGGCGGACGCCTTTGCCTACGCGGAGGGACCGATGAGAAACGAGACGTTCGACTACGCTTTCGTCGATACCTGGCGCGACGCGTCCGACGGACTGCCGATGTATTGCCGCATGAAAAAATGCGAAAAATATCACAAAAACACCGAGTTTTCTTACTGGATCGAGGGGTTCATCCTCTCGCGCCTGCGCGCTTTCCGCTTTGAGGAACTCCGTGCCTACGAAAACGCCGATAAAACGCACACGGGGGCGGGGGCTGTGGGACGCTTCGAGGACTTTCTCTCGCTCCTTTCCGACGAAGATCTGCGGCGTTTTTCCGCCACTTTCAAGGAGGAACCATGACGACACAGTTTGAGATATACGGGATGACCTGCTCCGCCTGTGCCCTGCACGTGGAGAACGCCGCGCGGAAAGTCGGCGGCGTCGCCGAGGTCGCCGTCAGTCTGATGACGAACTCGATGCGCGTCACGGGGGATTTTGACCCCGAGGCGGTCGCCGCCGCCGTCAAGCGCGCGGGCTATTCGGCAAAAGCCGTTTGCGAAAATACCGTGATCCTGCCGCAGGCGGAGAAACGAAAGCCGACCTTTCTCATCCTTTCGCTTTCGGCGGCGGTCGTTTTGCTTTTTATCTCGATGGGGTATATGTTTTTGCCGGTGCCGGACTTTCTCTCCCCGGCGGAGAAACCCGTCGTCTGGCTTTTGCTCCAGCTTCCGCTTTCGCTCTTCGTCGCGGGGATAAACTACCGCTATTTCACGGGCGGCTTGCGCTCGCTCTTTGCCCGCCGTCCGAATATGGACTCGCTGATCGCGATCGGCGCGGGGGCGTCGCTCATCTATTCTATCGCCATCCTCATTCTGACGGTCTTTTTCCCCGGAAAAGCCGATCCCCGGGGGGCGGATTTTTCCGCTTCCGCGATGATCCTTTCGCTCGTCACGCTCGGCAAAACCCTCGAGGGCGGGGCGAAGGACCGCACCCTCGGCGCGATCGCGGATCTCGCAAAACTCGTCCCCGACACCGTGACGGTCCTGCGGGACGGAAAAGAAGAGACCGTGCCGCTCCCCTCGCTGACGAAAGAAGACATCGTGCTCCTGCGGACGGGGGACAGGATCCCCGCCGACGGCGTGATCGAGAGCGGATCGCTCACGGCGGATGAATCCGCCCTGACGGGCGAGAGTCTGCCGAAGGACAAAGGTCCCTCCGACCGCGTGCTCTGCGGCACCGTCGTGACCGACGGATTCGCCCGGATGAAGCCCGAGGCGATCGGCGACGCGACCGCCCTTTCCGCGACGCTCCGGATGGTGAGCGACGCCTCGGCGACCAAAGCGCCGATCGCACGGCTCGCCGACCGCGTCAGTTATTATTTCGTCCCCGCCGTGATGGGGATCTCGCTTCTCACGTTTCTTTTGCATCTTCTGACGGGGCAAGCCCTCGGCACGGCGATCGAACGCGCGGTCAGCGTGCTCGTGATCTCCTGTCCCTGCGCGCTCGGACTGGCGACGCCGACGGCGATGACCGTCGCGATGGGACGCGGCGCCGAACTCGGAATGCTCGTCAAGGACGCCGAAACGATGGAAAAACTCGCGGGTATCAAAAAAGCCGCGTTCGACAAAACCGGCACGCTCACGACGGGCTTGCTTTCCCTCACGGGGATTTGCGCGACCGAGGCGGGAAGCGAGGAAGAGATCCTGAAAATCGCCGCCGCGATCGAGGGCGGATCCTCCCATCCCGTTGCCGCCGCGATCGTAAAAGCGGCAGAGGGACTTTCCCTGCCTAAGATCGAAAGCGTCAGCACCCTGCCCGGCAAAGGGCTTTTCGCCAAAACCGAAAACGAAAGATATATGATCGGCAATCCCGCCCTTATGGAAGACGCGGAAATCGACCTCGCCCCGCTCGCGGCATTCACCGAAGAGGCGAGCAAGAGGGGGGACGGGGTGATTTATCTCGCGTCTGTGAAAGGTCTGCTCGGTGCTTTCTCCGTCTCCGACACGCCGAAAGACGACGCGAAAGCGGCGATCTCTTCCCTGCGCGGCATGGGGATCACCCCGCTCCTCCTCTCGGGGGACACGAAAGAGAGCGCCTGCCATCTCGCGGCGCAAGTCGGGATCGATCGCGTCTATGCGCCTCTGCTCCCCGCCGAAAAGGGAGAGAGGATCAAAAACGAAAAAGAAAACGCCCCGCTTCTCATGGTGGGCGACGGCATCAACGACGCCCCGGCTCTGCTCGCCGCCGATGTCGGGATCGCGATGGGCGCGGGCACCGATATCGCCATTGAAAGCGCCGGCGCCGTCCTGCGCTTTGACCGGCCGACGGACGTCGTCGGACTGATCCGCCTCGGGCGGCTTACGATGAAAAAGATCCGGCAAAATCTCTTTTTCGCCCTCTGCTACAACGTCCTGTGCATTCCGCTCGCCGCCGGCGCCCTTTCGCCTCTCGGCATTACGGTCACGCCCGCCATAGCGGCGCTTGCCATGGCGGCTTCGTCCGTGAGTGTCGTGACCAACGCGCTGTCGATCCGGCGTTTTCGTATGGAATGAAAAAAGCGAAAGAAAAGCGGCGCTTCTCTGCCGCCGACTGTACACTCGCGAATAAACGAACAAAAAAACACCCGGCAAAGGTCTGAAGATCTCTTCGGCTTCGTCGGGTGTTTTTCTTTTCTTCTTGACAAAAAAATGGATGTATGCTAATATCAATTCATACTATTTCGCGCGGTGCGGAAGCGTGCGCGCAAAGGAGATTACTATGAAAAAAGTATTTGTATTACTTCTGGCACTTCTGACGATCTGCCTTGCCTCCTGTGATTTCAACGTGGACAAGATCCTCGGGGAAGTCGAAGAGAGCGGTGTTTTGAGTGGATTGTTTGGAAAAGGAGATCCAACCTCGGAAGAATTTACATTTGAGAAGATCGAAGGCAAGGAAGAATACCGTTTGATCGGCTTCGCTTCCGCAGCGACGGAAGCTGTCATTCCCGCAGAATATAACGGGCTCCCTGTCACCGAGATCGACGGTATGACGTTTTGTCAGAATACGACTTTAACGGCTGTCGTTATACCGGAAACCGTGATGGTGATTTCCGATTATATGTTTTATAAGTGTACAGCTTTGAATTCGGTGACGATCCCAAATAGTGTTACGAGCATTGGCGGTCATGCGTTCTCCGGTTGCTCGAGCCTGACAAGCATCGCCATCCCGGAGGGCGTCACAAGCATCGGTGATGATACATTTGAGAATTGTACGAGTTTGATGAGCGTCGTGTTTGCCGAAAACAGCAAATGCACAAGCATCGGCGTTTCTGCGTTCTATAATTGCTCGAGTATGACCGATATCACGATCCCAAAAGGTGTCACAAGCATTGGCAGCGGTGCGTTTTATTGGTGCTTTCATTTGACGAGTATCACGATCCCGGAAAGCGTCACGAACATCGGCTATGCGTCGTTCATCGGCTGCCCTTGCACCGAGATCGTCGAAGGTGTAACTTACATAGATGCGTGGGTGATCGACTGTAATGGCCCTGTAACCAATGTCGCACTACGCGACGGTACCAAAGGCATTGCAGATCTGGCGTTTTCTCATTGCGGGGTTTTGATGAGCATCACAATTCCGTCGAGCGTCACGAACATCGGCACTGGTGCGTTTGCTAATTGCGAAGATTTGACGAGCATTCTGGTAGATGAAAATAATCCAGTTTTTCATAGCTCTGGGCATTGTCTTATCGAAACTGCAAGTAAAACATTGATTGCCGGTTGCGGGAGCAGTATCATTCCGGACGACGGCAGTGTCACAAGTATCGGCGATTATGCGTTCTGCGGTTGCTCAAGCCTCACAAGCGTCACGATCCCGGATAGCGTCACGAGCATCGGCGATGGTGCGTTCTCCGGTTGCTCAAGCCTGACGAGCGTCACGATCCCCGAGGGCGTCACGAACATCGGCAGTTATGCGTTCCGCGGTTGCTCGAGCCTCATAAGCATCACGATTCCGGATAGTGTCACGAGAATCGGTGTTGATGCGTTCTCCGATTGTCCATGCGTTGAAATCGTTGATGGCGTTTTTTACGCGGATACGTGGGCAATTGGCGGCGATAAATCTGTGATTGCCGTCGCGTTGCGCGACGGCACCAAAGGCATTGGCGATCGAATGTTTTACGAGTTCCGGACTTTGATGAGCATTACGCTTCCGTCGAGTGTTAAGAGCGTCGGCAGTGAGGCGTTTGAGCATTGCTGGGGACTGACGAGTATCGAGATCCCGGATGGTGTCACGAGTATCGGCAGTTATGCGTTTTATAATTGCTTATGTCTGACGAGCATCACGAGCCCGGAGGGCGTCACGAGCATCGGCGAGGATGCGTTCCTCTTTTGCTCGAGCCTGACGAGCATCACATTCACCGGCACAAAAGCGCAATGGAACGCGATCAGCAAAGGATCTGGCTGGAATTATTCTACCGGCTCTTATACGGTCCACTGTTCCGACGGGGACATCAGCAAATAAACTTCAAATGCCGGCAGGCAACGAATAGTGCCTGCCGTTTTGGTAAAGCAAAACGAGCGTGAAAAAATCACGCTCGTTTTTGTATGGGTTGTTTTTTGAGCAAGAAGCGGAGATATAATTGCCCTGTCGGGCAAGTTATGATGTACCGACGGTACAGTTATGATTTGCGGCTTTGCCGCAAAGTTATGAGATGCGTTTCGCGGGAACGCATCGTTCGCCGCGAGGCGGCGTACCTTCGGGCATCCAGCGGCGAATCTGCATCAAAAATCATC
>JAZLLY010000043.1:0-22004 GCA_045598385.1 Eubacteriales bacterium
TCGGAACAATTTATGCAGGAGTTCCGACTTCTATTAGATTTCCGTCAAGATCATAAAACCTAACAACGGTTTGTCCCCAACTATGTGTCATCTTTTTATTGACATATTCGGTTTCCGGATATAGCTTTTCAAGTTTATGAAGAAAAGCTTCAATATCCGGCTCTTCAAAATACAACTCGGAATTGTTATTATGTGAAATTGCGTTTTTTCCTATAAATCTCTCCCAATAATCGATTTCCTGTAAATAGATTTGATTTGACAGTTCCATATTTCCGTCATTATCCCGAATCAGTTCAAAGCCGAACAACTCGTGATAAAATTGAAATGCTTTATTACAGTCTCTTACAATTATCAGTGTACCTTTATAGTTCATGCTTTCTTATATCTCCGTTTTCTGCAGTTATGCATATTCTGATTTGTCAGGATCGTTATAACACAATTTCGTAAACTTTTCAACCGTTTTTGCGCAAAAAATCCCTCGGCTTCGGTTGCGAGGGAGCGAAGACTATTAAAATGATGTCGCCGCTTTGCGGCTAATGATGTTTCGACTTACGCCGAAATGATGCTGCGTCACTTCGTGCCGCAATGATGCGATGTTTGCCCTTTATGCCCCGCAGGGTACATCATTGCCGAAGGCAACATCATACCCGAAGGGTACATCATTTGCCCGGCAGGGCAAACATCATTCAAAAAAGTCCCTTTTGCCGGTAAACAAAGGCGACTTTTTTGTTGGTGGAGACGAGGGGACTCGGTCTCACGCGCAACGCGTTCGGTCTTCCGCGGTCGCGACCATCCACCGGAAGGTCGCTCTGTACCGCTTCCCCTTCGAGCCCTCTCGCAAAATGAAAGCGCCCTCCGAAGAGGACGCTTTTATTTTGGTGGAGACGAGGGGGCTCGAACCCTTGACCTCTCGGATGTGAACCGAACGCTCTGACCAACTGAGCTACGCCTCCGACACAAGGGATTATAGCACGGTTTTTCCCCGCTGTCAACCGCTTTTTCTTATTTTCGTACGGTCGGAGGTTTCCATCTTCAAAATATTGACAACGGACGCCACTTTTGCTATAATAATCCTGCCCGGGATGTAGCGCAGTTGGTAGCGCGCGTGGTTTGGGACCACGATGTCGCAAGTTCGAGTCTTGTCATTCCGACCAAAAGACTTTGGATTGTTTTTCAAAGTCTTTTTTTCTGCCCTCGACCGAAAACGGGGAAAAATATAGTCTCCTTTTTGCTCCGCGCAAAAATAACCCGTTTTCGTTCGTATAACTTGACGAAAATAACACTTCATGTTATAATAGGCGCGGTGTGCGAAAGCTTTTATAAGTTTTTGAGTTTTATAAGTTTTCGAGAAAGAATATAAAGACGCAATGAAAAAATACCTTGCTTTTGTTCTGTTTCTTTTGTCCTTTGCGTTTTTCGCCGTCTTTGCAACCGCCGCGGGCGAACCTGCCGAGGGTGAGCCGAACGGGAGCGTGTCTACCGTGGGTGAACCTACCGTGAGTGCGCCGATCGCGGGCGAGTCAGCCGAGCGCGGGAGCGCCGTGGGGCGCACGTACTACGTGGACGCGGAAAACGGCAACGATGCAAGCGACGGCACCTCGGAAGTGACCGCGTGGAAAACGCTCGGCCGTGCCGACGACGTCACGTATGCCGCGGGCGACCGTCTCCTTTTGAAACGCGGCGGCAGATACCCCGGCGTCTTCATCCCCAACGGCGACGGTACCGCCGATGCGCCGATCGTTTTTTCTGCTTACGGGGAGGGCGACGCGCCGATCATCGTCGGCGAGGACGGCTTTTTTTCGGTCGTTTTTTGTGATGCTGGTTATTGGACGGTCGAGGATCTTTTCTTCACCTCTCCCGAGGGGTGGGGGATATGGATCTACGCCGCCAACGATCACGACGTCGTCGGCATCACGATACGCAACTGCGTTTTCCGTGACATCAGCCCCGACGCGACAAACGTTTTCGCGGCAGCCATCCGGGTGGATAACACCCGGCAGGACGCAAGAGTCCGCGATCTTCACCTCGATTCTCTTCTGATCGAGGACGCGGCGTGGGGCGTCCATTGCAGCGGCATATCGGACGACGACGCCTGTATGACGTACGAAGACCGGGCTGTCGCTTACAATACCGATTACCTCTTTGAAAATCTCGTTATCCGACGCGCGACGCGCGGCGGTATCGTCCTCGCTTCGGTGATGAACGCGACCGTCCGTTACTGTCGGGTACTTGACTGCGCAACGGTGCAGGACGACGCGCACGCGCCGCTCTGGATGCGGCACACCGACGGCGCGACGGTAGAATACTGCGAGATCGCCGGCTCCACCAACAAAATCGACGGTATGGCGATCGACTTCGACGGTTGGACGGTCAACAGCACATACCGCTATATCTATTCGCACGACAACACGCGCTTTATCAAGAACTGCGTTTTCGACAAGACCACCGGGAACGCGGGCAATCGCGTGGAGCATTGTATATCGGTAAATGACAACAAAGGTTTGAATTATGCCGCCGTTCCCTGTCTCAACGATCAAAATCCGACGCTCGCGCGGATGCGCGGCCTCACTTTTTTTGACAACTGTATCGTGAACGGATCGCCGATCGTTTTTGCCGGTGCTCTCAAACCGACGATCGACGCGAACCGCTTTTTCGGCGGCTGGTTTTTCAACCTGCTTCAAAGGATCTTCCTGCCGTTTTCCGCGAAAGGCGGCTTTTCCTACGGAAAGACGGACGAGGCGCAAATCGCGCCGCTCGTCGATGAGATTTTACGTACCCTGCCGGCGGCGTAACGCGCCATTCTTTGCGCGCCGGAAAACCAATTTATCCTTGATATTGAGAGGAATCACTTATGCAACTGGATTACGACAGAATATCCCGGCTCAAAAACGCCGGGATGAGCGTCGCGCCCGAACGCTTCCTGAAAACCGATAAACAGATCGACGGCTGCCGCGAAGCGGGCGCCGTCAATAAACTCGTCCTCGACGCGGTGGCGAAAGAAATCACCGTCGGGATGAGCACCGACGATATCGACCGCATCGTCGTGCGCGAGACCAAGGCGCTCGGCGGCATCCCCGCCTGCCTCGGCTTCGAGGGCTATCCGAAGTCGGTCTGCACGTCGAGAAACGCCGTCGTCTGCCACGGCATCCCGGACAAAAACGAATTCATCCGTGAGGGCGATATCATCAATGTCGATTGCACGACGAAATACAACGGCTACTTCGGCGACGCGTCGCGTATGTTCACGTTCGGCGATATCGGCAAGAAAGCCGAAGAACTCGTCAGCGTGACAAAAGAGGCGGTCGATCTCGCGATCTCGCATCTCGTCCCCTACGAGACGCATCTTTCGGATATCGGTTATTACATCGGCGGGCTCGCCAAGCGGCACGGCTTTTCCGTCGTGCGGGAGATCGGCGGTCACGGCGTCGGACTCGAAATGCACGAGGATCCTTACGTCTGTCACCTCGGATTTCTCGGGCGGGGCATCGTCCTTTTGCCCGGTATGATCTTTACGATCGAACCGATGATCTGCCAGGGAACCAACAAATGGAAAGTCGATCCCAAGAACGGCTGGACCGTCACGACCGCCGATCGGAAACTTTCGGCACAGGTCGAGCATGAGGTGCTTATCACGGACACCGGCTATGAAATACTGTCAATGTAAATAATTATTTACCTTTTGGAGGATATTATGAAAAAACTGATCGAAGAATTCAAAAAATTCATCAATCGCGGCAACGTCATTGATATGGCGATCGGCGTTACCGTCGCTTCGGCTTTCACCGCCGTGGTGACCGCTTTCACGAAAAGTTTTATCTCCCCGTTGCTCGCGCTCCTGACCGACGGCGCCGATCTCTCGGCTCTCAAATGGGTGATCCGCCCCGCTCTGCTCGACGCCGACGGCGAGACAGTCAAAGAGGAAGTCGCCATTCTGTTCGGCACGTTTTTGCAGGCGCTCATCGACTTCTTTATCATCGCGCTCGTCTTGTTCTTCATCCTGAAGACGGTGACGTTTCTCAATAAGAAAGCCGAAGCGTTCGCAAACGATATGAAAGACAAACTGCAAAAGGGCGACGCTCCTGCCGCCGAAGCCGAAGAGGCACCCGCCGCTATGGAAGCACCCGCTGTCGAAGCGGCACCCGCACCCGTTTCGGAAGAAATCGCGCTTCTGCGCGAGATCCGCGACGCTTTACTCCACAAGAACGAAGAGGAATGATCATGGAAAACAAACGTGACGTCGTTATCGTCGGGGCAGGTCCCGCGGGCATTTTTACCGCCCTCGAGATGCTGAATCTCGGTACCAAACGCCATATTCTCATTATTGAAAAAGGGCGCGCCATCGAAAGCCGCGCCTGCCCGAAGAGCAAGACCGGAAAATGTATGAACTGCAAGCCGTGTGCCATCACGACGGGCTTTTCCGGCGCCGGTGCTTTCTCGGACGGAAAACTCTCCCTTTGCTATGAGGTCGGCGGCGATCTTCCCTCCCTGATCGGCGAGGATTTCGCGCAGTCGCTCATCGACTACACCGACAAGATCTATCTCCGTTTCGGCGCCGATACCCACATCGAGGGGCTCGGTCACGAGGAGGAGAAAAAAGAGATCCGCAAAAACGCGATCCGCGCCGGGCTGAAGCTCGTGGACTGTCCGATCCGCCACCTCGGCACCGAAAAAGCGCAGGATATCTATTACGCCATCGAAAAACACCTGCTTGACGCCGGCGTCGAGATCCTTTTCAACACCGAATGTCTCGACGTCCTGATCGACGAGGACGAGGTCTGCCACGGCGTGACCATTAAGGACGCCAAGGGCAACACCGAGACCGTCGAAGCCGACGAAGTCATCGTCGCTACCGGCAGACGCGGTGCGGAATGGCTCGAAGGGCTCTGCGCCGATCACAATATCGCGCATCAGCCGGGCACCGTCGATATCGGTGTGCGCGTCGAAGTGCGCAACGAGATCATGGAAAAAGTCAATACCGTTCTCTACGAATCGAAACTCGTCGGTCACCCCGCGCCGTTCAAAAACAAGGTGCGGACGTTCTGTCAGAACCCCGGCGGCTTCGTCAGCCAGGAGAATTATGACAACAATCTCGCCGTCGTCAACGGGCATTCCTATAAGGATCTCAAGAGCAACAATACCAATCTCGCGATCCTCGTGTCGCACAACTTCTCGACGCCGTTCAATCAGCCGATCTCCTACGCGCAAAAGGTCGGCGAGCTCACGAATATGCTCGGCGCCGGACATATCCTCGTCCAGCGTTTCGGCGATATTCTCGACGGCAAGCGCACCTGGGCAAAGGAACTCGCGCAGTCGAACGTCCGTCCGACCATTCCCGACGCGGAAGCCGGCGACATCACGGCGGCGATGCCCTACCGCGCCATGACGAATATCATCAATTTCATCAAGGCGATGGACGAAGTCGTCCCGGGCTTTGCCTCCTACGAGACGCTGCTCTACTCTCCCGAACTGAAGTTTTATTCCAACCGCGTCAAAATGGATGAAAATCTCAATACGAACGTCAAGGGGCTGCATTGTCTCGGCGACTCGTCCGGATGGACGAGGGGGCTGATGATGGCATCGGCGATGGGAGTGTTGATGGGGCGCAAGCTCATGGAAGAAGAACTTTAACGGTTAAAACTGCACGGACCGAAAAGGAGAAAGGGCGTTTCGTTCTTTCTCCTTTTTCATTTCTGCTTTGTGGATCACTTCCCCGTATTTAAGGTCGGAATCCTCGCGGATTCCCCCTTTTTATTTTCTCCTTTTCTACCGCCGAAAAGCGCTCTTGCCGTATGCCTATACGGCTCGCGGGCCGCTTTTCGACGCTTCCGCACACTTTTCCCTCGTTAAAGAACGGTTAAAACTGCACGGACCGAAAAGGGGGAGGGTATTTTACTTCTTCCTCTTTTTTACTTGGCACTCTATGGGTTAATACCCCGTATCTGAGGTTGAAATCCTGCCGGATTTGTGCCCGGGAGTTCATCCCCCTTTTCTACCGCCGAAAAGCGCTCTTGCCACGCCGTGCGCGGCGAACGATGTGTTCCGCTCACGCGGAACGTGATGCGCGCTTCGTGCGTGATGTTCGCCTACGGCGAGTGATGTGCCTGCGGGCGTGGGTAGGGGTTCCCCGAAGTGAGCTTGCCGAGTTTTGGGGGTTCCCGTGGATAGGGGTTCCCCGAAGTGAGCTTGCCGAGTTTTGGGGGTTCCCGTGCGTGGAACACATCTCATCACTTTGCGGTGTAACCGAAAATCAAAACTGCGAGCAACGCGAGCATTATAACTGTGCGCCACGCGCACACCATAACTTGCCCATCAGGGCCTTAGGCACAATAACCTTTTTCCTCGTTAAAGAACATTAAAAAAGCACCTGCAAGATTTTCGCTTGCAGGTGTTATTTTTTGCGGGAATGGTTTCCGGATGTGCCCGGATCGTCCGTCAAGCCGATCAGATAATCCGCCGAAAGACCGTAAAAGCGGCACAGCGAAATCAGGTCGTCAATCTTGAGTTCGGCTCTGCCGTCCTCTATGTGATTATAACCTTGTTGTGATTTGTTCAGCACTATTCCGATCTGTGCCTGCGTATAATCCCGATCCTCACGGATATTGCGGATGCGTGTGCGATAGTCCATATCATCCCCTCCGCATTTATTTTACAATACTCACAAAATGAGTATTGACAAATACTCAAAGATTGAGTATTATTATATTAGTTATTTTTTTATGGAGGCAGAAATGAAAAACATCCGGCATATTCTCCGGCTCGTATTCCTGTGCGTTATCGCCTTTTCTTTGGTGCTGACGTCGTGCGGGGAGAAACCGCAGGAAGAAGAAAAGGACGACGTCATAACTTCGCCCGAAGAAACTGAAGAAAGAAACGAAGAAACCGAAGATACCGAAGAATCCGAAAAGAAACTTTCCTTTAAGTCAAACGACGACGGCACTTGTTACGTCTCGGGCATCGGGACTTGTCAGAGCGCTGATATCATCGTTATTCCCGAACGTTCGGATGACGGGGATCTTGTGATCGGCATCGGCGATTCCGTTTTCAATAAGTGTACAAAACTGAAAAATATTGTCATCCCGGATGGCGTAACACAAATCGGTAACAATGCCTTTTCCGGTTGCATAAGACTTGAAAGCGTCACAATTCCGGCTAATGTAAAAAGCATCGGCGATTCCGCTTTCTATGGATGTTCCGTCCTTGCGAACGTCACGTTTGCCGAAGAGAGCCAATGCGAAAGCATAGGAAACAGTGCTTTTTCGAATTGTACAAAGTTATCTGTCATTTCGATTCCCGAAAACGTTAAAAAAATCGGTCACGGTGTTTTTACCGGGTGCACGGCGTTGTCCGTTTCCGTTGACGAAAACAACGAATATTATCATTGCATAGATTCTTGTCTTATCGAAACCCAAACAAAAACGCTGATTGCCGGATGGAAAGACAGTGTTATTCCCACTGACGGCAGTGTAACAAGTATCGGCGAAGAAGCATTCATCAAATGCGCTTTTACGAGCATTGAGATTCCGGCAACCATTACCGGAATAGGTAACAGTGCTTTTTCCGAATGTACGAAACTTACAAATATTACGATCCCGGCAAGCGTAACAACCATTGGTGATTCCGCTTTTTCCGGATGTTCAAAGCTTTCGGCTATCACGATTCCGAATGAAGTGATAAGCATTGGCGAAAAGGCATTTTCAAGTTGTTCCGTTCTCGCAAGCGTTACATTTACTGAAGGCAGCAAATGCCAGAGCATCGGCAACAATGCTTTTTCCGGTTGTTCGAAACTATCTGCTTTCACAATCCCTGCAAGCGTAACAACCATTGGTGATTCCGCTTTTTCCGGATGTTCAAAACTTCCTGCTATCACGATTCCGAATGAAGTGATAAGCATTGGTGATAAGGCATTTTCAAATTGTACCGTTCTCGCGAGCGTTTCATTTACCGAAGGCAGCAAATGCAAAAGCATCGGCGTTTCCGCTTTTTCCGGATGCGGAAAACTTACGGACATTTCCATTCCGAAGAGTATAGAAAAAATCGGCAGTGACGCTTTCTCCGGTTGTACCCTTCTCGAATATCAGGAATATGGCGACGCTTACTATCTCGGCGATTATGTTGTTCTCGTTAAGTTGAAAGAAGATTCAAATGCAGAATCTTCATACACGATACACGAAAACACCAAAGTGATTTACGCCTCGGTATTCGCGGATTGCAAAGAATTGACAGGCATTACGATCCCCGGATCCGTGGCGGATATCGGAAACAACGCTTTTTCAGGATGTGAAAAGCTGACCGGCATCACGATTCCGGCAAGCGTAAAAACCATCGGTGCTTCCGCTTTCTTGGGTTGTTCCGTCCTTACGAACGTTACGTTCGCCGAAGGGAACCGGTGCGAAAGCATCGGAGAAAGTGCCTTCAAGGGTTGTGAAAAGCTGACCGGCATCACGATACCCGAGGACGTAACCGATATCAGCAATTCTGTATTTTCCGGTTGTGCCGAATTAACCGGCATCATCATTCCCGAAAAAGTCACGGCGATCGGCACTTCTGCTTTTCTCGATTGCAAAAAACTTACGGCAATTACGATTCCCGAATCACTCGAAACGATTAAAAAAGGCGCATTTGACGGTTGCGTCAAAATAAACGAGATCCATATCAGCGACAACATCGCCGCTTGGCTTTCCATCGACGGTCTTTCCAACTTAATGTCTAACGGCGCGGATGAAAAAAACCTGCTTTGGAACGGCTCGTCAAGTTCGGAACTGATCATTCCGTCAACCGATGAAATTGACAGTATCGTCAATTATGCTTTTTACAATTGCATAAACATTTCAAGCGTCAAGATCCCCGAAAATATCAAAAGCATAGGCACCTCCGCATTCTATGGTTGTATCGGTCTGAATGGCGTTTATATCACGGATCTTGCCAAATGGTACGACATCTCCTTTGGCAATGCATCGGCAAATCCGTTACTTTATGCGCATAATCTCTATCTCAATAACGTTTTGGTCACAGAACTTGTGATTCCCGAGAGCGTCACGAGCATCGGCAGTTTTACATTCCGCGGTTGCTCGAGCCTGACGAGCATCACGATCCCGAATAGCGTCACGAGCATCGGCAGCGGCGCCTTTTCCGGTTGCAGCGGTTTGCAGAATATGACGATCCCGTTCGTGGGTGCGATATCGGATGATGTTTCTGCGGAAAAGAAACAAGCTACGCCGTTATATGCGTTCGGCTATATCTTCGGAAGTGAAAGTTACGAGGGCGGCATAGAAACGGAACAGTTCTATTTTGAAAGCAAAACCAGTGCTCTTTACACAACTTCCGCAACTTATTATATTCCCGAATCGTTGACACACGTCACCGTGACGAACGGCTTAATTCCTTATGGCGCATTCTATAATTGTACGAATCTCACCGAAGTGACTTTGGGCAACGGTGTTACCGGGATCGAAAGACAGGCATTTTACAATTGCGAAAAACTGTCGAAGATCAACATTCCCGAAAACGTTTCTGTGATCGGCAGTTACGCGTTCTACGCCTGCACAACGCTCAACGAGGTGCTTTTCGCTGAAAACAGCAAATGCGAAAGCATAGGAAATCACACTTTTGAACTTTGTTCCGCTCTTTCGAGCATCACGTTTAACGGCACGAAAGCGCAGTGGAATGAGATCGGGAAAGGATCCGATTGGAATACTTATACCGGTTCTTACACGATCCACTGTTCCGACGGGGATATAACAAAATAAGAAAAAAGAGGCCGCCTGCAAGGGAACTTGCAGGCGGTTTTGTCTGTCGAGACGGTATCTTGCTTTTTGAGGGTAGTATTTTTTCTTGCTTTTTTATAGTCTGTGGTATATAATAATTTTATCATACAAAATTAATCTAACGGGGACAATATGAAAAAAGTATTACTTTTATTCCTTATCATCATATTTGCGGCGGTGCTGACGTCGTGCGGGGAGAAACCGCAGGAAGAAGAAAAGAAACTTTCCTTTAAGTCAAACGACGACGGCACTTGTTACGTCTCGGGCATCGGGACTTGTCAGAGCGCTGATATCATCGTTATTCCCGAACGTTCGGATGACGGGGATCTTGTGATCGGCATCGGCGAGGGTGCGTTCGAAGATTGCTCGAGCCTGACGAGCGTCACGATCCCGGATAGCGTCACAAGCATCGGCGATTGGGCGTTCTATAATTGCTCGAACCTGACGAGTATCACGATCCCGGAGGGCGTCACGAGCATCGGCAGTTGTGCGTTCCGTGGTTGCAGCAGTCTTACAAGCATCACGATCCCGGATAGCGTCACGAGCATCGGCAGTGATGCGTTCTATGATTGCTCGAGTCTGACGAGCATCACGATCCCGTCGAGCGTCACGAGCATCGGCAGTGGGGCGTTCGAGGATTGCTCAAAACTGACGAGCATCGCGTTTTCTGAAAGCAGTCAATGTATGAGCATCGGCAGTTTTGCGTTCGAGAATTGCTCAAACCTGACGAGCATCACGATCCCGTCAAGCGTCAAGAGCATCGGCAGTTCAGCGTTCTCCGGTTGCTCGAGCCTGACGAGCGTCACGATCCCGTCGAGTGTCACGAGCATCGGCAGTTATGCGTTCTCCAGTTGCTCAAGCCTGACAAATATCACGTTTGCCGCGAACAGTCAATTCACGAGAATTGGCGATTATGCGTTCGCGTATTGCTCGAGCCTGACGAGCGTCACGATCCCGTCGAGTGTCACGAGCATCGGCAGATATGCGTTCTCCAGTTGCACAAGCCTGACAAATATCATGTTTGCCGAAAATAGTCAATGCACAAGCATCGGCAGTAGGGCATTCGATGATTGCTCGAGCCTGACGAGCATCACGATCCCGGAGGGCGTCACAAGCATCGGAAATTATGCGTTCGAGGATTGCTCGAGTCTGACGAGCATCACGTTTGCCGCGAACAGTCAATTCACGAGAATTGGCGATTATGCGTTCGCGTATTGCTCGAGCATGACGAGCATCACGATCCCGGAGGGTGTCACGAGCATCGGCGATCGGGCGTTTGAGTGTTGCTCGAGTCTTACAAGCATCACGATCCCGGATAGCGTCACGAGCATCGGCGAGGGTGCGTTTTCCCGTTGTAGCGGTCTTACAAGCATCACGATCCCGTCGAGCGTCACGAGCATCGGCAATTGTGCGTTCGAGGGTTGCGGTGGGCTTACAAGCATCACGATCCCGTCGAGCGTCACGAGCATCGGCAATTCTGCGTTCCGTGGTTGCAGCGGTCTTACAAGCATCACGATTCCGTCAAGTGTCACGAGCATCGGCGAATTTGCGTTCGAGGGCTGTAGCGACATTACAAGCATCACGATCCCGGATAGCGTCACGAGCATCGGCTATGGTGCGTTCCGGGATTGCAGTAGTCTTACAAGCATCACGATCCCGGATAGCGTCATGAGCATCGGCGGTTCTGCGTTCTCCGGTTGCTCGAAACTGATGAATGTTACGATCCCGGATAGCGTTACGAGCATCGGCACCTGGGCGTTCTCCAGTTGCACAAATCTAAAAAGCATCACCTTTACCGGCACGAAAGCACAGTGGAACGCGATCTCAAAGGGATCAAGTTGGAATTACAATACCGGTTCTTACACGATCCACTGTTCCGACGGGGACATAGCAAAATCATAAACAATAGAAAATCGCAAGCAATATCATCTGAATCATTCCGACAAACAATCACGAAAAAGGAAACCGCCTGCAAGGGAACTTGCAGGCGGGTTTTTAAGATAAAAGGTGTCGGCGGATTTTCCCGGGGGAGGAAAAGACGGCAAGAGAGGAAAAACGGCGCGGGAGAAAAATGCGCGGTTTTCTTTTTTGCTTTTCGTCTTGTCAATAATTCGTTTTGTTTTTAAGGACGGTATAGAGGGCGCGGTAGGAAGAAAGGCGAGTCGGGGGGAGGGCGCCGTCCTCCACGGCTTTCGCGACGGCGCACTCGGCGGCGCCTTCGCCGACGTGGGCGCAATCCGCGTAGCGGCATTGTCCGCGGTAGCGGGCAATATCGGGAAATGCCGCCTCGAGATCTTCGAGACCGAAGAAATCGAAACGCTCAAAATCGAGGAGCGAAAAACCGGGAGTATCGGCGAGGAAGCCGGTATTTTTCTTTTCCGGCTCGCAGGGGAACAGTTGCACCGTCCGCGTCGTATGTTTTCCGCGTCCGATGCGCTCCGAGATATTCCCGGTCGTCAGGTCGAGGGCGGGGAAAACGGCGTTCATCAGCGTGGATTTTCCGACGCCGGAGGCACCGGCAAAAGCGGCAGTCACCCCGTCTTTTACGGTTTCTCCGACAAAGGCGCGGAGCGCGGCGACGCCCTCATCTTCCCTCTCTTTCGCGCTCGTCACAAAGACGCGGTAGCCGGCGCGCTCGTAGATTTCGCGGTAATATTCCGTCTTCTCCCCTGAAAGGTCGGTCTTCGTCAGCACGACGACGGGTTCAATGCCGTTATGGTTTGCGATCGCGAGCAGTTTATCCACCGTTTCGAGGGCGGGCTCGGGCTTTTCGACGGCGAAGACCGCGAAGAGCATATCGAGATTCGCCATCGGGGGACGGATCAGCGCGTTTTTCCGGGGGGCGACCGACGAAATGACGATATCGCCGAGGACGGCGTCGTCGCCCGTGACGGTGACATCGTCGCCGATCAGCACTTTTCCCGCGTCCTGTTTCAGGGCGCCTTTGGCGCGGACGAGCAGACGCTCGTTTTCATCGACGCGGACTTCGTAAAGCCCGCCCACGCCTTTTATCACTTTTCCGTTTTTTGAAAACTTCAAGTCGTTCCTCTCTTTCGGATCTTACGCGTTTTCGCCGCGGCGAAGCTGTCCGCAGGCGGCGTTCACGTCGCTGCCGAGGCGGCGGCGCACGGTGGCGACGACGCCACAGTCGTTCAATATTTTCGCAAAGCGCTCGGCTTCCTCCACGGTGCCCTCTTTCATCCCTGTTTCCTTGACTTCGTTGACGCGGATGAGATTCACGTGCAGGGGGGCGCCGGTGCCGGCAAACGCCTTTTTGAGAAGCGCCGCGAGGGCGCGGGCGTCCTTTTCCCCGTCGTTCTTTCCCGCGATCAGGGTATATTCAAAGGACAGGCGTCTGCCGGTCTTTTTATAGTAGGAGACGCAGGCGTCGAGCAGGGCTTTGATATTCCATTTGCGGTTGACGGGCATAATGGCGCTGCGCGCCTCGTCCGTCGTGGCGTGGAGGGAGATCGAAAGGGTGATCGGAAACGCCTCTTCCGCGAGATCGAGGATGCGGGGCACGATCCCCGACGTGGAGAGCGATATATGGCGGTAGCCGATATTCAGCCCTTTTTCGTCCCCGACAAGGCGCAAAAACTTCACGACGTTTTCGTAATTGTCGAGCGGCTCGCCGATGCCCATCATAACGACGTTGTCGATCCGTTCCCCGTCGTCGCGCTGTGCCGCGACGATCTGCCCGAGCAGTTCCGACGGCAGAAGATTTCTGACTTTCCCGCCGATGGTGGAGGCGCAGAACTTACACCCCATCGGGCATCCGACTTCCGTCGAGATGCAGATCGTATTGCCGTGGTGATACCGCATCAGGACGCTCTCGACACATTCGCCGTCGTAGAGCCGGAACAGATATTTCACGGTGCCGTCCTCTGCCGAAACGAGTTTTTTCGCGATCTTCGGAAGGGTATCGGTGACCGTATTTTCCAGTTTTTCCCGCAGGGCGAGGGAAAGATTCGTCATTTCCCGGATCGGGGTGCCGTCCTTTTGCCAGGCGTAATACTGCCCCGCCCGGAACTTCGGCTCGCCGATCGAGAGGAAAAACGCCTCTAACTCGGGAAGATCCATCGAAAGTGTGTCGATCATAAGTTAACCTTGCTTTTTTCGTAATTTCGCAATGTAAAAGCCGTCCGTCCCGTCAATATGGGGATAGAAGGTATAATCGCCGTCCGCCGCTTTTCCGCCGACGTCAAAGGGCTCGGCGGTGAAATCGGGGTGCGAGCGGAGAAAGGCGTTTTTCACGTCTTCGTTTTCTGCGGGATTGAGGGTGCAGGTGGAATAGACGAGGACGCCGCCGTCTTTCAGATACGCGGCGCTCGCCGTGAGAATGGAAAGGGCGAGTTTCGGCAACTCTTCGGTGCGGGAAAAATCGGCGTAACGAAGATCCGGCTTTTTCCAGAGCACGCCGAGCCCGGAACAGGGCACGTCGCAGATCACGCGGTCGGCGGTGCCGACGAGGTCTTCCCTCGCAATTTCGCCGTCGTGGGCGGATACGCGCAGGACGGAAGAAAGCCCGAGCCGTGCCGCGCCGTCGCGGACGAGAGAAAGTTTGCTTTCGTGGAGATCGAGAGACACGACCTCTCCCTCTCCCATACGAATGGCGGCGTCAAAACTCTTTCCGCCGGGGGCGCAGCAGACGTCAACGACGCGCTGGCCGGGACGGGGATCCAAGACGCGCCCCTCGATCTGTCCGGCTTCATCCTGCACGAAAAAGAGTCCGTCGGAAAACCCGGGCAAGTCCCGCGGCGGGACGGAGGCGTACACCCTGACACCGACGTCGGAGACGGCGGTGGGGGCGGCTTCGATCCCGTTTTCTTTCAGAAGTGAAAGATAGGCGTCCCGTCCGATCTTTTCGGTATGGACGCGCAAGGTCAGCGGGGGACGGGTGGAAAACGCTTTTAAGAGTTCTTCGGCGCCCTCGTCGCCGAGGACGCGGCAAAACAGTCCGACGGTTTTCTGCGGTACGGAATACCGCACCGAAAGATACCTTTTGACGTTCTTTTCCCGCGGCGGGAGCGGCAAGGTCTCCTTTTCCCTGACGGCACGGCGCAGAACGCCGTTGACGAACGCGCGCTCGCCGTCGTTGCCCGCGAGTTTCACCGTCTCATTGACGGCGGCAAAATCGGGGATGCGGTCAAAATACAGGATCTGGCAAAGCCCGATCCGCAAGACGTCGAGCGCCCGGTTCGAGATCTCCGACGGGGCACGGGACGTCAGATAGCCGATATAGTGGTCAAGCGTGATCTTTCGTTCGATCACGGTATATAAAAGCGACGTGAGAAAACTGCGGTTCTCGGCGGACAGTCCGTCCGTCAGATGCGACGAAAGCGACAGATTGATATAGGTATCGCCGCCACGGTATTCGTCAAGCAGTTTCAGCGCGATCTGTCGGACATCCATCAGACGAGTTTATCACCTTTCGCGATTTTTCTGCCGCGGATGAAATCTCCGGCGGTCATTTTTCCTTTTCCCTCGGGGACGATATGCGTGACGCGGAGCGCCCCCTCGCCGCAGGCGACGGTAAAGGATCCCTCGCCCCTGTCTTCCACGGCGATCACCTCGCCGGGCTCGCCCGCTCCCTGCGCGGGGGCGGCTTTGAGAATCTTGAGGGCGGCGCCTTTCAGCGTCGTGAACGCCACCGGTACGGGAGAAAGTCCGCGGATAAAGGCGTCAACGGCTTTCGCGCTCTTATGAAAGTCGATGCGGCAATCCGCTTTTTCGATCTTATCGGCGTAGGTCGCGAGGGCGTCGTCCTGCTTCGTCCTCGGCAGAGTTCCGCCGTTTTGCAGGCACAGGACGGCGTCCGCGAGAAGTTTCGCGCCGATCTCTGCACTCGTTTCGGCGACGGTACCGAAGTCGTCGGATGCGCCGATCGGGAACTTTTCACATTTGATGATATCACCGGTATCCAGCCCCTCATCCATATACATGAGGGTGACGCCGGTCTCGGTCTCGCCGTTCATGACGGCTCTTTGCATCGGCGCGGCGCCCCGGTATTTCGGGAGCAGGGACACGTGCAGATTGATACAGCCGTATTTCGGGAAATCCAGCACGTTTTTCGGCAGGATCTTTCCGAACGCGACGACCGTGATGAGGTCGGGCGAGAGTTCTTTCAGAAGTTCGGAAAACGCCTCGTCGCGGAGCGTGGCGGGCTGATACACGGGGATGCCGCGCGCCTCTGCCGCGACCTTGACGGGCGGCGGGGTGAGGATCATTTTCCGCCCCTGCGGTTTGTCGATCCTCGTGACGACGCCGACGACGTCCGCACCGGCGTCAAGAAGCGATAAGAGACATTTCGCCGCGATTTCGGGCGTTCCCATAAAAAGGACTTTCATCGTATCACTCCCCGTCTTCCAGATCGCGCAGATAGACACCCTCGTCGGTGAAAAGTTTGCCGTCGAGGTGGTCGCATTCGTGGCAGATCGCTCTCGCCATCAGCCCCGTGCCTTTGAGTTCGTATTCGTCGCCCTTGCGGTCGGTAAAACGCACCGTGACCTTTTCGGGGCGGGTGGTAATCCCGGCTCTTCCGGGCAGAGAAAGACAGCCCTCCGCCTCTTCCTGGCGTCCGGAGGTCTTCACGATCACGGGATTGATCATTTCGTAAAGCTCGCCCGGCTCGCACTCGATGACGACGATCCGTCGGAGCACGCCGACCTGAACGGCGGCAAGCCCGCATCCGTCCGCTTTTCGCATGGTTTCCGCCATATCGTCGAGCAGCTGTGTGATGCGCGGGGTGATCTCCGTGACGGGACGCGAGATCTTTCTTAAGGTCTCGTCCCCCTCTTTGATGATATTCAGAACTGCCATCTCTTTTCCTTTCTTACACGGTTTGCGGATTCAGATCCACCGTCAACGTCGTTTTTCTGACGGTACCGTATTTTTCAAGTATTTCGGCGAAAAACCGTCTGGACGCCGCGTTCAGTTTGCACTTCACGACGAATCGCAGGCGGAATCTGCCGCCGACTTTATAGACCTGTGCTTCAAAGGGACCGTACACGATAAAGGGGATCCCGCCGTATTTTTCGGCGAGAAGTTTTCCCATTTCCTCTTTGAGGGTATCGGCGGTCTTTTTCAGTTCTCCTTCGTCCTCCGAGGTGAGCGTCATTTGCACCATATCGCAGAACGGCGGATAGGAGAGCGCCGAACGCACGGCGATCTCGCTCTCGTAAAACGCTTCGTAATTCTGTTCGCAGGCAAGTCTTATGACTTCGTTTCCGGGGGAATACGTCTGGATGACGGCGATGCCCTCGCCGGCTCTGCCGGCGCGCCCGATGACCTGCGTCAGAAGAGAAAACGTGCGCTCGGACGCCCGGAAATCGCTCACGTAGAGCGAAGAATCCGCGAGAATGACACCCGTCAGGGAGACTTTCGGAAAATCGTGCCCTTTCGTGACCATCTGCGTCCCGAGAAGAATATCGGCGCGCTCTTGTCTGAAATCTTCGATCATGCGGTCGTACGCCGCTTTCTGCCCCGTGGTATCGGCGTCCATACGGAGGACGCGGCATGACGGCAGATATTTCGCCAGTTCGTCCTCGACCTTTTGCGTGCCGAAGCCGAGATAGGAGAGTTTATCGCTCCCGCAGGCGGGACACGTCCCGGGCGGGCGGACGGTATAGCCGCAAAGGTGGCAGAGCATCCTGCCCCGCCCGCCCGCGTGATAGGTCAGCGAGACCGAACAACGGGGGCATTTGATGACTTCGCCGCAGGTCTTGCAGCTGATCTGACTGTTGAAGCCCCGGCGGTTCAGAAACAGGATCGCCTGTTTTCCGTCTTCTTCCGTTTTTTGCAGGGAGGAAAGCAGTCTTTCGCTGATGGGAGACAGGTTGCCGCCGCGCAATTCCTCGCGCATATCGACGACGTACGCTTTTGGCAGTTTTGCCCCGCCGTAGCGTTCTTTCAGTTTGATGAGCGTATAGTTGCCGTTTTCGGCTTTGTAATAACTTTCGAGGGAGGGCGTCGCCGACGCCAGAAGCATCAGCGCGCGATGAACGCCGCAGCGGTAGGCGGCGACGTCTTTCGCGTGATATTTGGGATCGGTTTCGGATTTATAGGTGTGCTCGTGCTCCTCGTCGATGATGATGAGTCCGAGGTCGGAAAGCGGCGCAAATACCGCCGAGCGCGTGCCGATAACGACTTTCACTTCCCCGCTCTCAATACGGCGATAGGCGTCGAGGCGCTCGCCTTTGGACAGCATGGAATGGATCACGGCGACGCTCTTTCCGTAGCGGGAAACGAAGATCCTGACGGTCTGCGGTGTCAGGGCGATCTCCGGCACCAAAAGGATGGCGCTCTTTCCCATACCGAGCGTCCTGTCGATGGCTTTGATCATGACTTTGGTTTTTCCGCTCCCCGTGACGCCGTACAGAAGCGCGGCGTTCGGCTCGTCCTTTAACAACAGGGTTTCGACCGTTTCGTAGGCGCGCTCCTGCTCGGGAGAGAGGATGACGGGCGTCACTTCGGCATTTTCCGCCATTTCCGCGTAGGGATCGCGGTAAACGGAGCATTCGCAAAGCGAAAGCAGCCCTTTCTTCGTCAGAGCCGCAAGGTGCGCAGCGGTGACGCCGGGCAACTGCCGCAAGAGTTCCGCGTCGGCGGAGCCGATCGGCAGAAGATACCGCAGCACTTCTTTCTGTCCCTCGCTTCGGTTCGGCTGTTTCCCCGAAAGGATCGCCTGCGCCGCCGCTTCGTCCGTCAGCGTGTAGGTCCTGCGCACGCAGACGTTCAGAGGATCCGACAGAGCGCCGGGCGGCAATATGCACTTCACCGCTTCCCCGAACGTACAGAGTGTGCGTTCTTTCAAAAACAAGCATAGCCCGAGCATTTCACCGGAAAGGGTGAAGCGGTCTGACATGACCGTATGCACGGGCTTGACGCGTTCGGCGTCGGTCGTTTCCTTGAGGCGGACGGCGACACCGGTTCTTAAATTGTCGTTTTTCCCGAACGGGACTTTCAGAAGCGCCCCGGGAACAACGTCATCGCCGTCCTTTACGGCGTAATCAAAGGGACGGTCAAGGGCGTAGGGCACGTCAAGAACGTAAACTTCGCAGAACATAACGCACCCTCCCTTTTTCTCTTACGGCTTTTGCAGTTCGAATCTTCCGTCGGTCAGTTTGGCAATAGCGAGTTTCACCGCTTTTTCATCCTTGTACTCGGTGGGGATGAGGGCGGAGAGCGGTTTTTCCGTCTCGCGGTTGTCGATCATGCGCTGTGCCTTGCTGCGCATCGTCACGTATTCGTCGGTCACGATCCGCGCGCATTTGGCGACGCCGACGACAAGCTCGTAACGGTTGAACTTTCCTCCGGAAAGGGTTTCGGCAGTTGGGTAAATCATATAGGTATCTCCTTTTTAATCTTCGAGTTCTTCTTCGGCATCGTCGCTCTCGTCGGTCGCCAGACGGTTCGTGATCGTTTCCGCCTGGATTGCGGAGAGAATGACGTGCTCGGAATCGGTGATGATGACGGCGCGGGTTCGGCGCCCGCAGGATACGTCGATAATCCGGTTATCTTCTTTTGCGTCCTGTACGAGACGCTTGATCGGGGCGGAATCGGGGCTGGCGATGGCGACGATACGTCCCGCCGAGACCATATTTCCGAAGCCGATATTGATAAACTTGATCATAAAAACCTCACTCTATGTTCTGAATCTGCTCGCGCATTTTCTCGAGCTCGCCCTTCATATCGACGACGAGCCGCGCGATCGCGGAATTGTTCGCTTTCGAGCCGATCGTATTGGTTTCGCGGTTCATTTCCTGCATGAGGAAATCCAGTTTTCTGCCGGACGGCTCGGGAAGCGCCGCGATCTCGTAAAACGCGCCGAAGTGAGAACGGAGTCTGACGAGTTCCTCGTCGATGGCGATCTTATCCGCCCATATCGCACACTCGGTGAGTATGCGGTTTTCGTCCGCCGTCACTTTCCCGTCCGCGAGCACGGCGCGCAGGCGCGCTTCCAGTTTTTCGCGGTAGGTCGAAACGTCCTCGAGGGAAAGGGCTTCGACTTTATCCGTCAGGGCTCTGACGGTCTCGACTTTCTTTTTCAGATCCGCTTCGGCTTTCTCGCCCTCCCGCGTCCGCATCGAGGCATGACCGGCGAGCGCCTCGTCCAGCACCGAAAGGACTTCGGCGGTGAGCGCCTCTTCGTCGATCGCCTCGGGGCGGGTGACGAAAATATCGGGATTACGGGCGACTTTCATCACGGTGATATCGTCAACCAGCTCGAACGTGTCGCGCAGCTGCCGCAGGGCTTCGATATACGACGCGGCAAACGCGCTGTCGAGCGTGGGAACACCGGCTTCACCCGCGTGGGATTCCACCGTCACGGTGACGTCCACTTTGGCACGGGAGACGTATTTTCCCACCTGTGCCTTGATCTTTTCTTCCAGAAAAGAATACGCTCTCGGCAATCGGACGGTGCAGTCCATGAAGCGGGAATTGACGGACTTCACCTCGACGGTGATATCGCGCTTCTCTCCCTCTTTTTTGGCCCTGCCGAAAGCGGTCATGCTCTTAATCATCGTGCTTTTCTTCTTTCGTCTTCGTTATGGCGGCAGGCACTTTCTCTTTCTTGCTGATGCGCCGGATCTCCGCCATGAACGAATCAATATCCTGAAATTCGCGGTAAACGGAAGCAAAACGGATATAGGAGACGACGTCGATGCGGCGCAGCCGGTCGAGAACGAGATCGCCGATATCCTTTGACGTGATCTCGCTCACGAGCCCGTTCTGCAGGTCCGCTTCGATGGACGACGCCACCGCCTCCGCGTCCACGGGACGTTTCTGGCAGGCGCGGGCAATCCCCGCCGCCAGTTTCTGTTTGTTGAAAAACTCGCGTCCACCGTCGCGCTTGATCACGGTGACGGGGAGCGAATCGACGACTTCGTACGTGGTGAACCGTCTGCCGCAAACGGGACATTCGCGGCGGCGGCGGATACTGCTGTCGTCATCTACGGGGCGGGAATCCAGAACGCGGGAATCCACGCATCCGCAAGCGGGACATTTCATGCTTTTCTCCTTTTGCCTGTCAACCGATGAGTTTCTTCACTTCGGCTACGATTTTTTCGTCTTTCGCGTTGGCGAAGAAATAATCGCGGAAGTTCTTTCCGGCAAAAGCACCGAGGACGAGGTCGCGGTCGAGATTTTCAAGGATCGTGATCATATCGGTGTGCGTGACTTTCTTCACTTCGTCGAGAATCTTCTTGTTTCTCTGCTCGGGCACGGCGCGCTCGCGGGGATAACCGCCGCCCCATTCCGAGACGAACAGTTTTTCAAAGACGTACTGCAGATTGAGTTCGCAGCCCCAGCCCCAGCCCTTGGCAAAAGGAAGCGCGATGGCGTTTCCGTTGTTCACCTGCGTGAACTGGTAAGCGTCGGTGGGATCCACGACGTGGCCGCAAAGGACGCCGGGAAAAGCGTTGCAGGCGAGCATAGCGCCCTCGCCGGTTCCGCAACCCGTGATCACGAGGTCGCAGGCACCGCTGTTCAGAAGCGTCGCCGCGAGAATACCGATCTGCACGTAAGTGAGCTGTGCCTCGTCGTCGGCGGCGTACATACCGTAGTCAAAGACTTCGTGCCCTTTCGGCTCGGCAACCTTTTTGAGAGTATCAAAAATCAGAGCGTTTTTTGCCGCCTGACTGTTTTCGTTGATCAGTGCGATTTTCATGAGTTTCTCCTATCTGTTGTTTATAAAATCACGGGGTAAGGCGGTTCGGACCGCGGAACAGGAACTGGGCTTCCTTGATGGAAATGCCGAGGAAGAGCATCGTCAGACGGTCGAGCCCGACGCCGAAGCCGCCGTGAGGGGGACAGCCGTACTTGAAGAACTGCAGATAGAAATCCACGTCCTGGCCGAGGCCTTTTTCCTCCGCCTGTTTTTTCAGAACGTCATAGCGGTGCTCGCGCTGTGCGCCGGTCGTGATCTCACAACCGCGCCAGATCAGGTCGTAACCCTGCGGCACGCCGTCCTCGTCTCTCATGTGGTAGAACGCGCGCTCCTTCGCGTCGTAGTCGGTCACGAACAAAAACTCGCTGCCGTACTTCTCCATCGCGAACTTGGCGCACAGGTGCTCGGCGTCGGTGGTCAGGTCACCCTTGCACTCCTCGGGCACGGTGTAGCCGTAGCGCGCCTCCAGCTCGTCGTAGAGGTCGCGCAGTCTGATGCGCGGGAACGGAACGGTCGGGACGATCACCGCCTTGTCCTCACCGAACAGACGCTTGACGTCCTCGCCGTGCTTT